>JANOKS010000133.1:0-2954 GCA_031419455.1 Alphaproteobacteria bacterium | reverse complement strand
CCTGGGCGGACGCCTACACCAAGCGCTCGGCACGAGAGCTCAATCAGAAACAAGCCGCCTGACCACGCTATTGCCGATCGTCAAGCCACGCCGACAACGGCCACGCGGCCCCGCTTACGTTGCTTCGAAGGACCCGCGATCTAGAACGTATGGTGGACATGACGCATCGGAAAATTCCCGAAAAAGCGGTGGTAGATTTTCCGTCGACGAACGCAGAAGTGGACGAGGCTCTCTTGTTCGCATTGAGGAGCCTGAAAGATACGATCAAGAATCTTGAGAGGAATTGCCGCGCGCTGACGCAACTAGCGACAAGATTGGCCAAGGATAGTCCGCTCTGCGCGCGCCTAATGTCGATCCCGGGAGTGGGTCCAATTACGGCTTTGAATTTCGTAGCCGCTGTTGATGATCCAGATCGATTCAAGGCGTCGCGCGATGTGGCCGCGTACTTTGGACTTACCCCTAAGCAGTATCAATCCGGCGCCTACGCACGGTCGGGCAAGATCTCCAGGATGGGCAGTTCCACGATGCGCCGCGCGCTATATAACGCCGCAAACGCTCTTTTGGTAAGGTCGAAGTCTGACTGCGCGTTACGACGGTGGGGGCTGCGCATTGCCCGCGATAGAGGGCACAAATTCGCATGTGTCGCCTGCGCAAGAAAGCTCGCTGTAGTCATGCATCGGCTCTGGGTTACGGGAGATACTTTTGACGAGACTCGGTAGGGCAGAGCGACATTCTGCTTTAGCTCCGTCCCCCAAAGCCGCGCTTAGTCCAACAAGGCAATCCCTAGAACGGGTCCTTCAACACGTCCTGCCATTCAGGGTGCTTGCGCAGGGTGGCGTTGGTGAAGGGGCATAGCGGCACGACCTTGAGGCCGCGGGCGCGGACATCGTGGACCATGTATGCGACCAGCGCCTTGCCGACGCCCATGCCGCCGAGTTCGTCGGGCACGCCGGTATGGTCGATGATGAGGATCTTTTCCCCCGCCTTCGAGAACGTCATCTCGGCGTCGGGCTTGCCGTCGACATGGGCCACATAGCGCCCGCCCGACGGCCTGTCTTCGCGGGTGATCGAGACGGTGATCTTCGGGACGTCCACCATTGCGCAATCCTCATGTCGGAGGCTCGCAATGTGCGATCAGGCGAAGAGCGAGTCCACCAGGTCCTGCGCCGCGGACTGTTCGAGCAGCGGCGCCGCCTTGCCGCCATTGATGACGCCGCCGATGCGGGCGATCCGCTCGAAAATCAGTCCGGCCTCGGCGGCGATTTCTGCAGTGCTGTCGGGTGCGCGTGCGAGCTTGTGCTGGACCGCGCTGATGGACGATTCCACATCGACACAGGCGGAGCGGAATTGCTGCTTCACCTCGCGCGTGGCCAGCACATAGGCTGCGATGGCGAGGCCCTTCTCGCCGAAGCCCGAACGCCGGAAGTGCGTCGGATAACCAACCGGACGCCAGTCGAGGATCGCCTCGCTCATGTCGGGCATGTCGGCCAGCGTGGCGATGAGCATGGCTACTTCGTTGTAATGATTGAGATAGTCGGTCGCGAGGCCGGTGGCGGGGTTGATGTTAGCCGCCCGCAGCCTGTCTGGATCTGGATAGGCGGCCGGGGGCATCTTGGGGCTCGACGGTGGGTGGCGGAAAGCCGCGTTGGCGCGACCCTGCTTGGGGAGGATTTACGGGCGCTTAAGCGGCAGCGTAAGCAGGGCCATGCGCGACCATCTGTTCTTCCCTGTTTCAGCCATCCTGGCGGCGGCCTTCGTGTTCGTGGGCCTCGACCCCTACGCAGAGCGGCTGCCGAGCGGACCGGTGAGCGGCGGCGGACGCGACGCCCACGACGTCACAGTCTCGGGCGACGAGCTGAACCGTTTCATCGTCGGCGAGACCGGCGGCGCCACGCTCGATCTCATGCGGCCGACGAGCGGCGAGAGCTTCCTGCGCATCGATCGGCAGGCGAGCGACTATTCGGATCCACGCCTTGGGCCGCATCTCATGCTGGCCGAGGATCTGGAGTATGCGCTGGAGTCGCGACCGATCGAGGTCGTTATCGAGGCGCGTTCGGTTGGCGATTTTGCCGCGAGCCAGTTCGAGGCGAACTATTTCGCCAAGGTGGACGGCGAGACCGGCTGGCGCACGTTCGACCTGACGCGCGAGTTCCAGCCCTATGTGCTGACCTTCCACACGCCCCGGCGCGGTCGGGAGGAAGGCTACGACTATCTCGGCATCCGCCCGGTGACGCCCGACAAGCACCGCGTGATGGACGTGCGCTCGGTGCGCGTCCGTTCGACGGCCCCAAAAAGCGACCCGCCGGCCTCGCAAGCGACGGGGCCGATGCCTTAGGCGCAGTCAACCACCGATAGTGCGGCGAGAACCCGGACCCGCAGAATCGATGACCAAGGCGCCAAGTGACGGGTCGTTTCACCGACGATGAGCTTATCCGGACGGTAGGGGGAAGTGAAACGCGCGGGTGCCACTACGCTCAACTGCGTCGAGCGCACGGTGCCGCCCAAGAGCGCCGTTGCGCTGCTGACGACACTCTACAAGCGCAGGCTCCGTCAATGGATGATCGCCGGGGGGCGGGTAGAGTCGAGATGTGGCGCGGTGGCGTTAGGCCGGGCATATCTGTTGTCCGCCTCTTTCGTTTGGCGGTGCCTTAGCAGCTCGACCGTAGCTCCGTCTCCACATCCCGCTCATCGAACCGGACAGGCAGATTTGGTGAGTAGGCCGGCGGAGTTTCACCGCCGGCCTCTCGTAGAACGAAGCGTGAGGCTCTCGCCTCACTTCGCTCCCATCAGGCAAACGAGCCTCTCAACCCGAGTTTCCAGTGGACGAATAGCCGGGGGCGCTCTCGAGCTAATCGTTCGAGGAGGCATCCCGCTTTGGTCTTGTGACCCATGTAGCGCTTGAACTTCCTCATCAGCCAAGCCTGGATCGTCTGGTGGACGTATCGAAGGATTGG
>JANOKS010000132.1:0-3122 GCA_031419455.1 Alphaproteobacteria bacterium | reverse complement strand
CCGACGGCCTAGCGGCTTAGCCTACCGCGGGAGCGGTGTAGTACCATTAGCGTTGTTGGTCGCCGGCCATGCCCAGACGTGTCCGCATGGTCGGTGGCCGGGGTCCCACAACGGCGCGGGTAGGTAACCGCGGGAGACGGGTGGGAGCACGCCTATGGGGATTGTACGGCGCCGGCTGCGACCAGAGCGCTAGATCGGCGCCCTGCCCGATGTGCGAGGTAGGCTTCGACCTCATTCACAGAGAGGTCTGGCGCGTTAGCGATGCGGGTTGAGGCCATGCAAGCCGGTGAAGGACTTCAAGTCCATCCCCTCCGCTCAGCGCTTCCTCACCACGCACGCTGCGATCTACAACGCCTTCGACTTTCAGCGACACATGATCAGCCGGACGACGCTGAGGCTGTTCCGTGCACGGGCGGATTCTGTCTGGAATCAGGCGACCGCTTGATCGGAATCCCGCACGCCGCGACGGATTCCGGCACCTCAAGTTAAGTTGTCAGTTCCCGAGAAAGTACTGAAGTTTCAGTCCGACTTGCCTCGCTCTATCCACCTTACGAGGAGCCTTTGTCGAATTGTGGCGCTAACCTGACAGCGCCGACAGCACGGTTTGGCACCCTGCGGACTTCGTAGTACGCTCTTCTCGGTCAGGTAGTCGCGTGAGCACCGTTCGGTCGCCGGATGATTACGGGCCAGGCGGCGGCTAGTAGTGCTTCATTTTCATTGCGTTGAACGCGATCGGGTCGCCGTGGCGATGCGAGACGTGCTTCAAATTACCGAAACAGGAATCTGTGAAAGGGACGTTGCCATGGTGCGCTGCATTACTTTAGGCCTCATCGCGAGCTTCCTGCTGTCCGGGTGCGTCGCGGGCGGATACTATGATCTGGACGACTCGGATCCCTCATATGGCGATTCATACGCCCCTTCGGATTCGTCGGATACCGCAGCAGCCAGAGACACCTCCGAGCGTTCTTATGTTGATCGAAGCGGCAACATCGTCTTTCGCAAACCTGGTGAGACGACGATCGTTCGACCAGACGGCGGCGTCACAATAATCCAACGCGACTCAGACGGAACACGGACTACGGTCGACAGTGACGGCAACGTCAACGTCGATCCGCCCGGTGAGGGATGTTACGGGCAGGAATGCCATTGATCCCGAGATGTCAAATATTGCCGAAGCAAATCCGTCCGTCGCCGCGCAGGCGTGCAGGCGGTCGGATATATTGAAGCTTCGCCGCGCGCGCTCCAGTGCAGTGTGATGAGCGACGTGCTTTTGAGGGAATGCGCCATAACGGGGTTAGGCCGGAGAGACACAGCTTGCGGCTCTACACAATGCGCCTAGGCCGGTCGCATGTGGCTGGTGATCCGGATCCCGGGCTACGTCCTCGCGACTTCCTGACTACTGTGGGCGTACAGAAGTTCACCGGCCGGAAAGAAAGGAGTATCGGCGTTTCGCGAGGGATTTCAGTGCCGGATTGCTTTTCCGCCTGCGCCGAGACAGATGGAACTGAATCTTGGAGGGACCCATGCGGAGGATTCTAGTCGCCAGCGTGACGTTGTGGTGCGCAACAGCAACGCCGATGCTGGCGCAGTCGACCGAGGAATCGGCATCCGATCGCGCCATTGGCGCGCTCTCTCGTTTTGCAGTGGCCTATGGAGGATACGTAGTCGAAATCCGCTGCGAGCTACTCGATGCCGACAAGCGCGCCGCACTAAAACAAGTAGTGGAGGCGGATCTAGCGCGCCTGAAATCGGTCTTCGAGCCAGATATGGTCGACGCCGCTACGGGTGCTGGCGAAGAGACCGCCGCCGGGGCGGACTTCAAGACATGCGGAGCAGACAGCAAAGAGTTCGCGCTGTTCGGCTATGATATGGCTGAGGAGGCCAAAGCGCTTCTCGACACCTTGCCGGAAGGCTTCAACGTGACAGTGACGCGTTAGTCTGAATGGACGTTTCGTCGTTGGGTGCTGTCAGGTTAAAGCTCACCCGTCCTTGCACCGGCAGCACGCGCTCCCTGCCCCATTCTTGACGATCACGCATCCTTCGGCGACCTGCGAACTGGACCTGTGCCAAATCAAACGCCAGACATTTGCGAGCTGCGTTTCATGCAACTCTAAGCGACGGGTTAGGTTGTAATGCGAGCTAAAGTCCCGGTTGTCCGGCAGCATTCCATCCGCAGCCCTGGGTTGGGGGAAAGGTTTGGTGGTGTCAGGGTTGAGACAGATTCGATTTTACGCCGGCAAATGACGCCTCTGCGTCGCGAAATGTACTGAAGTTTCAGGCCGACTTGCCTTTTTCTATCCGCCATGCGCGGGGCCTTCGTCGAATTGTGGCGCTACCTAATAGCGCCGAAGATAGCCCTTTACGCTGGCGCGAAACGACGGGCTGCGACACGCACAGCAGTTTGCAGTCTGAATGCTCCGGTCACCTGCCGGTCATGTTGGGAATGCTCTTCTGCCAGCCACACCGCATCGGCTAGGGGTGGATGCTTGAGGAGTCTGGAAATGAGGCGAGTTCTAGGTGTGCTGTTAGCATCAGCGACGATGGCGCTGGCCTTGCCCCCGTCCGCCAGCGCACATGAACGCGGCCAGCAGGGCCGCTACGACGATTGGGAGGATCGGGATAACGACGCTTACGACAGATTCTACGAGGAGCTACAGCACCTCGATGACGGCGTCGAACATGGATTGAATGATGGCTCGATTGATCGCCACGACGCACGTCAGTTCGATCGAGCGATTGGATCAGTCCAACAGCAGCTCGCGTATTACTACCGCAAGCAAGGCTACCTCAGCCGATGGCAGGTCCAGGACATTCAGCGGCGGATTGAGCAGCTCCACATTTTGATGCACGACGTGCACGACGACGGACACGACGCCCAAGACTATCGTTATGATCACTATCGATAGCTGCTGCGGGCACCTCGGCCCACTGACCTGCTCGGTTTCTTCGGACCACGGTAAGTTTGAGCAGGCGGCCAGAAGGGTACGCATGCGGTGAAGGCCGCGGCCAAGAACGCCGAGGCGGGGCATGAGGGCTAATTCGGCTTTTTGTATTTTGGGATGAGCTCGATGAGCCTGTCGATGCCCTCTGGGGTGAACGCGACGGTGAACTCATCGTCGACA
>JANOKS010000131.1:0-52185 GCA_031419455.1 Alphaproteobacteria bacterium | reverse complement strand
CCTACCTGTCTGATCCCATACTGGGAGGGCCTATGCGCCGATCCCGAAGAGAAGCGAGATCCGCGAGAACCAGGTCCGTCAACGTTCAAACCGAGATCTTGCGCTTGACCTGACCAGGCCGAATAGAGAAGGGCTTCAAGAACAGAACATCGGTGCAGCGTTTCTTTGAAGCGCACGCAGCCATCTACAACGCGTTCAATATCCAGCGGCGTCTCCTGAGCCGCGGAGCGATGCGTGTCCTGCGTGCACGCTCGGAATCTATCTGGAGCAGGGCAGTGGCATGACTGCGTGCGCTGTCACGAATGCCCAGCAAAACCTCACTCAGCTATTCTGATAGTTCTGCGCTGCCCCGTTATGGGTATTCTGGCGTTTGCATGACCTAAGCAGGGATTTGATACTGCTGTACGCAAGGGAGTACGCGAGCGATTGGATCGCTATCGACTGAAAGTATTGTGCGGCTCTTGGGAGTCGATGGATCGCGATACGGATTCGATCTGTGGCTGTTGGTTGGGATCGAATCAGGGGGCGTGAACTAACACTGCCCGTGGGACATCGATCCGTCGTATGTCCGCGCGAGGATTTGCCGGGGCGATACAGGTATGGATGATCCAGAAAATCCGCTGCAGGCCACGTTGCGGCTGGTGGAGCGTCTGGCGGGAGTGGGGTACTGGCGCTACGACATTCAAACCGAAAAAGTGACATGGTCAGACGAAGTCTATCGCATTCATGGCTTTGTGCCGGGCGCGTTTGAGCCGAGCTACGATCTGGTGGTTTCGTCCTACCACCCCGACGACCAGCCAGTTCTGCTCGCTCACATTGCGGCAGCGGTCACGACAGGCAAGGGATACAACTTCAAGCTGCGCGTAATTCGCGCCGACAACCGGCAGGAACGGATTGTCCAGGCAATTGCGGATACCCGCACGGACGAGAACGGTCGCACGATCGAACTATTCGGGGTCTTTCAGGATATAACGGACATCGAGGCGATTATTGCGCGCCTTGAGGGCAGCGAGGCCCGATATCGGCTTCTTGCAGATGCATCGCACGACATCATTCTGAAGATCGATGCAGATATGAAGATCGCTTATGTCTCGCCTGCAGTGGAGCGCTATGGCTATCGGGTGGACGACCTTGTGGGACGCCAGGCCTCATCCACACTTCATCCCGACGACGTGGCGAAGGTGCGGAATGTGTTCTCCACGCTTGCGAGGGGTGGAGCGGCAAGTCCCGATAGGGATCGGACTTTCCGCTTTCTTGCGGCCGATGGCCGCCATGTATGGATGGAAGGGAGCCCGTCCCCTGTCTTCAATGACGATGGAAGTTTCGCGGCGATCCTGTCGTCTCTGCGGGACGTGACGGACCGCCATGTTGCTCAGATCGCGCTAGAAGAAAGTGAGGCGCGCTATCGCCTGCTCGCAGAGCACATGCAGGATATTGTTGTGCGAGCGGGTCCCGGCGGCATCATCAGCTACGCGTCTCCAAGCACGCGGATGCTAGGCGTCGAGCCCCACGAGGCAATTGGCCGTTCTACGCTGGACTTCGTCAGCGCGGAGGACCGGCAAGTCGCGCAAGTCGCGCTGGATCAACTGTTCAGCGGCGACGAGCCTGACCAGACACAGAAACGGGAATATCGCGTCCTTCCGCGCGACGGGCGTGAACTCTGGATTGAAGGCAGACCCAGCATCATTCGCGATGCAGACGGCCGTCCAGTCGAGTTTGTGACCGCGTTTCGCAACGTAACCGAAAGGCACCTGCTTACCCGGCGTCTTGAGATGGCGAACGCCTCAGCACAGGCGGCGCTGCGGCAGAAAGCTGAGTTCATTGCGAACATCAGCCACGACTTCAAGACGCCTCTGGCCGCCATTGTCGGTTTTGCGCGAGACTTGCCCGAAGTTGATCCTGCTGAGGCGGCATTGCTGGCTCCGCGAATTGTGGAACAGGCGGAAGAGCTTCTCCTGCTGGTTGACGACCTTCTCGATCGGGCGGCGCTTGATGCCGGGCGCCTTGTTCCGCGGCCAAGTTCATTCGTTATTGCCGACATGGTTGGATCGGCGATCGAACTCGTTCGTCGGCCTGCGCGCGAGAAGGGACTGGAACTGATAGCGACCGTGGAGGCTGACCTTCCGAGCGTCGTCGTCGGCGACAAGAGCCGTATCCGGCGGGTGCTCCTCAACATAGTCTCCAACGCGATCAAGTTTTCAGGGGGTGGGACAGTCCGCGTTGCGGTCAGTCGCGGCGAGGCAAGTGACCTGCGTTTCGCCGTTAGTGATGAGGGGCCTGGCTTATCGGCGACGATTGCCAACGGACTGTTCGAGCGGTTCTCGACGTCCGCCTCATCCAGCGCCTCTGGCGGCCACGGTCTAGGCTTGGCCATATGCCGTGAGCTTGTCGAGGAGTTGGGCGGGCGGATCGGGTACGCGGCCGGAGCCGGCAACGAGGGGGTGACGTTCTGGTTCGATATTCCACTACCCGGCGCCAGCGAAATCGCTGAGCCCGAACTGGAGCAGTCTCCGACCGAAGCGTTCAGCATCCTTGTTGTCGATGACAGTCACGCCTTCCAGCAAATCATGTCGGGAATGCTGCGAGCGCTCGGTCATTCGGTGACCTGTGTAGGAAGTGCAGAGCAGGGATTGGCTGTTGGTAGTAGTGGTACGTTCGATCTCTTCTATATCGACCGCAATTTGCCGGATCAGAGCGGTCTCGATCTGATCGCGAGCTTGCGCCGGGCAGGCGTCAACAAGCCCATCGTGCTGGTCTCGGCTGACAACAGCGGCTTGCTTGAGCGAGAGCGCACGGCGCTTCCCGATGCGTTCCTCACCAAGCCGCTAGAACTCGCAGACATGATCGCGAGTCTCAGAATGGCGCGGCGGTCCGGTTAGGGCTTCGGGTGCGGTAGGCTGTTTCCGCAAGCACTGATTTGTGAACATGCGTGGGGCTTGGATGCCGATCGGCACACCAGGTCATCGACTGCACAACGGTGGTAGGGGTCATTAGCCGAAGCCGATCCACATTGGGCTGCCGTCACCAATGTCCAGCAAAGCCGGCCCGAGTTAACCTGACGACCCTGTTGATCTTCGTAAAGCTCAGTGAAACGGCGTCAGTCGGCGTTCTTTTTCCTCTCAGCCTGACGTTCGAGTTCGCGCGCGCCTTCGAGGATACCGAACATGCCGATGTTTCCTTCATGGCAGGCATATTCGAAGATGCCGACGGACTCCCAGAACTCGTATTCGCCGCCCCACGGGTTTTCCCACGTCACGGAATCGTCGATCTCAAATTGGTAGAGTAGTCGGTTGTCGGCAACGCGGGTGAAGCGTTCAGTAACTTTCACCTCGTTGGAGGCGCCGTATAGTTCCTGGAACGGATGGAAGTTCTGCGTCTCGACGACGAGCGTGTTGCCTTCATAGCGGCCGACCGCATCCCCGGACCAGGGACGCACGGTTTCGTAAGCGGCCTTGTGTGTATCGCCGATGCGGATGATGCGAAGATCGTGGATCATTTCGACCTGGATCGCGACGGAGTCGCGGCCCTGGGTGATCTGGTAATTGTTGTTGTAGAGCACCGGGCGCATGACGCCGCCTGCCGTAGTTGGCATGAAGATGCAGCGCTCGGGCAGGCCGCGGGATTCCGGGCCGTCATAGCTGCCGGCTTCGGCGCTGGTGTCGTCGGTCTGCGCGACGCGGCGGTTGGGACGAGGCGGCGCGCCGGCCTTGCGAGGCGGGACCTTGCCGTCGGGCGTGGTGAGGATGGAAGAGCGCGGGACGCCGTTAACCCGCATCACCTGCGTACCCGGGTCGGTCCAGAAGCGGTTGTAGCCGAGGTTCGTGTTTCGGTCGGTGGGCGCGCCAACGCTTGGATCGGTCGGCGCGTCGCCCGCGCGGCGATAGCTTTCGGCAGCGCCTTGCACCTTCGCAGCCTCTTCCTCGGTCAAGGCGAGCGCCTTGTGCTCGGCGCGACGCTCTACCGGCGTAGTGGTGGCGTTGCTCCAGACGCCAGAGATGTCGGGCTGGCCGTAGCCGTTTTTCGGGGGGACATAGCCCTCGTATTTCGGCTTTGCGTAGGCGTCTGCCGAATAGGGATTCACCTGAGCGATCGCCGGGTTGGCGCAGAGCGCGGCGGCGAGGGCGAGTAGCGAGGCCTTCATGTGCATGGTGGTTCCTCCTCCTGCCGGGTCGCCGCGCCGCATTTTTATGCGGTCGCGGCGTCTCTCCCCGGAATTACTGGCTGGCTGGCGCGCCGAGGCCCACCTTCACGAAGCGCGCGAGGGTGTCGATCTGGTCGGCGGTCAGCGCCGCGCCGAAGGGCGGCATTTCGGGCGCGCCGCGCGTAATGAAGTTCTTCACGTCGGCGAGCGCGGCGGTGTTTTTCAGCGCCGGAGCGCTGCCGACCTGAACGCCTTCGCCGTTGGGACCGTGGCAGATCACGCAGTTGGCGACGTAGAGCTGGCGGCCCGTGGCGAGCTGGGCGGTCGTTGCCTCGACGCGCTCGGCCTGCGCGGCGGGGGTTGGGGTGGCGGTGGCGGCGGTGGTCACGGCGCCGGCTGCGGACGGCATCCGGGCGCCAGGCAAGGAGAGCACGACGAGTTCGGCGGGCTGTCCCTGTGCCGAGAGCGCGACGGCGATGTACTGCCGGCCGCGATGCTCGTAGCTCATGGGCGCGCCGGAGGTGAGGCCGGGCAGCTTGAACGCGTGCACGACGGCGCCGGTCTTCTTGTCGTAGGCGCGGAACATCGGGCCGCCGGGATCGCCGCCGATATTTGCGGACTCGGCCATGAAGAGCAGCGACTTCGTGACCAGCGGGCTCGGGCGCACCGAGATTTGGCCCATGCTGTCGAAGTCGAGGTTGAGGCCTTTCAGCGCCGGGTTGTTGCGGATGGCTGCCGAGGCGCCGCCGATCGCGCGCGACCAGATGTGGTCGCCCTTGTTCATGTCGGTGGCGGTAACCAGCGACCATGGCGGCTTGTTCACGGGCAGGCCGTTGGGCAGGCGCAGCGGCGTCGCGCCGCCGCCGCCGGTCGTGTAGGCCCAGTCAGTCTTGGCGGGATCGGCCGGGCGCAGGCCGACGGACATGTAGGTATTGCGCGTCGGCACGAAGAGCGTGTTGGTTTCGAGGTCCACCGCGCCGCCATTCCAGTTCGAGCCGCCGCCGAAGTTCGGGTAGACGATCGTGCCCTTGTTGGTTTCGGTGATCAGCGTGGGCGGGGTGTACATCGGCCCCCTGGTGTAGCTCTCCATCATCTTCTTCGCTTCGGCCCGGAGTTCGGGCGTGAAATCGATGAGGTCCTCCTCATGATAACCGAGGTTGGAGTATGGCGCTGGCTTGGTGGGGAAGGGCTGGGTGGGAGAGAGCTGTTCGCCGGGCACCGCCATCGCGGTCGGCACGGGCTTCTCCTCGATCGGCCAGACGGGCTCGCCTGTCGCCCGGTCGAACACAAAATTCATGCCCTGTTTGGTGAGGACGGTGATTGCCTTGATGGTGCGGCCGTTCTTGTTGATGTCGTGCAGGATAGGCGCGGCGGGGAGGTCATAGTCCCAGACGCCATGATGCAGGATCTGGAAGTGCCATTTGCGCACGCCGGTCTTCGCATCGACCGCGACGATGCTCTCGCCGAACAGGCCGTCGCCCGGCTTCTGGCCGCCCCACCAGTTGTTGGTTGCGCTTTCGATCGGGAGATAGACGAGGCCGAGCTCGGGATCGGCGGCCATCATCGACCAGACGGATGCGGCGCCGAAATCCTTCCAGCTGTTGTTCTCCCACGTATCGTTTCCGAATTCGCCAGGGCGCGGGATGGTATGGAAGGTCCAGAGCTTCTTGCCGGTGCGGATGTCGTAGCCGCGAATGTAGCCGGGCGTGCCGCCCTTCCTGGGCGTGGTGTCATCGCCGATCACCTGGATAACGATGACGTCTCCGACGACAATGCCGGGGGCGGTGGAGTTGATGTCCTGCTGATCGGCCGAGCGCGGGTCGTCTAGCGGCAGGAGTTCTGTGTTGAGATCGACCGAGCCGTTGGTTCCGAAGGCAGGATCGAGCTGTCCGGTGACGGCGTCAATCGAGAGCAGGCGGCCGTCAATCGTGTTGTGCAGGATGCGCTTCTGCTTGCCGTCGGTCCACCACGACACGGCGCGGCTGGAGCCGGAGAAGGCACGGGTGGACTGCGTACGGTAGGGCGTGGGCTCGTAGGTCCAGAGCGTGGCGCCGGTGGAGGGATCGATCGCCGAGATGCGCGTGCCGCCATGGGGCACGTACATCACGCCATCGACGACGAGCGGTGTCGCCTTCCAGTTGGGGTCTGGGCGGCCCGCGATGTCAGTGGCCTTCCAGCGCCAGGCAATCTCAAGCTGCGCGACGTTGCCGGCGTTTATCTGATCGAGCGGCGAATAGCGGGAGTTGCCGGCATCGCCGCCCCAGGTAAGCCATTCGCCCCGCAGCCTTGCATGGGCAGGATGGATCGCGCCGACAGATGCAGACTGATCGTTGGCGTCGAGAGTCGGTCCCCCGACCTGCGCACAACTCCCGGCCACGACGACCATGCCTGCCAGCAATGCTGCAAGCCTTGCCTTCAGCGCCATCAAGCCCTCCCCGAACTTAGCACCTGCCGCTTTTGCAGTCTTGTGAGACCGCTGAATATCCGGTCGGCGGCAGGAAAGTAAAGTGTCGGGAGCAAGGAACTCGCCCGGCACTTGTGGTTTCGGCGGTCTGCAGGTTAGCTAGACGGTAAATGCGCCGTTTCGGGAGATGACGATGCTACGGTCCTTGCTGGTTCTGGCCGCTTTCGCGATTGCATCCTCGATCGCGGGGGCACACGCGCAGGACTTCAAGGCCCCCCGCAACGCGATGGGCCAGCCCGACATCTCTGGCGCATGGACAAACGAAACGCTTACGCCATTTGAGCGCCCCATCAGTGTGAATACGCGGAAGGTGCTGACGCCGGAAGAAGTTGCGGGACGTGAAGGTGGAGCGGATGCGCGCTGGGCGGCGGCGAATGCGCCGACTGACCCAAGCGAAGGCGCGCCCACAGGGGGGGGAGCGTCGGCGGGTACAACGCTTACTGGGTTGGCAACAACAACAAGGTCATGCGCGTCGGCGGCGAGCCGCGAACATCGCTGATCACCTATCCCGACAATGGCCGCATACCGCCCCGCAAGAAAGACGCGCCGCCGAAGCAGACCAGCACATTGCAGACCATCTTCTTCACGCCCGAGGTCGGGGATCTTGAGTCATACGAAACGCGAAGCGGCGCCGAGCGCTGCATCTTCTGGCCGTCTCAGGCAGGCGCAGTTCTGCGCGCTGCGGCCTACAACACAAATTACCAGATCACCCAGGGCGCCGACGCCGTCGCAATCACTGCGGAAACAATCCACGACACGCGCATCGTGCGACTGAACGCCAGGCACAATCCTGCTTCCAAATCGACACGTCCATGGATGGGAGATTCCATCGGCTGGTACGAAGGCGACTCGCTGGTCGTCGAGACGATCAACTATCATCCGGACCAGTATTTCTTCTATGCCTCGGACCAGCTGAAGGTCACTGAACGCTTCACGCCTGTAGCCGGTGATCGTCTTCTCTACCAGTTCAAGGTCGAAGATCCGCTGGTTTGGGACACGCCGTGGGGCGGGGAGTACGAGTTCAGCCGCTCAGCGGGCGTGTACGAGTATGCGTGCCACGAAGGGAACTACGCGATCGTCAACGCGCTGACGATCGCGCGCATGCAGGACCAGGGCCTCATCGCGCCAGACAGCGGTCTGTCGTCAGATGCCGCCGAACTCGAATAGCTAGCTGAAGGGTTCGGTCACAAGATCGCCCGTCAGACCGCGCTTGTAACGCCGCAGCAGGGCCATCGCCGCATCGGCTTGGGCGACATCCTTCGAGAACATCAGCTCCAACGCCAAGCCGCGCATGGCGGCGGTGTGGAGGTGAACCATCGCTTCGATTGTCGCCTTGTCGGAAATCCCGACGCTTTGCGCCTGTTCCCAGACGCCCTCGCGCTGATACTTTTCCAGAGATTCAATCACTGCCGGGAAACGATCAGCGAGTTCAGGATCGCTGCGCGAGCCAAGCATGATTTCAAGCAGGGCCGTCGCGGCCGGTTTTGTCATCGCGTCCCAGGTCGCCATCGTTACCGCCAGGAAGCGGTCCATGCCGACCTGTGTGTTGGCCAACAGCCGCCGGACATGGCGGTTCTGCTTCTCCGCCGCGTACTCCGCAACCGCAATCATCAAGTCGGATTTAGCAGGAAAATGGTGGAGCACGGCTCCACGGCTGACACCCGCAACGTCTGTGACCATCTGCAGTGTCGTGGCGCCATAGCCATGTTCGCCCAGGCATTCGATGGCCGCATCGATCAGACGCTTGCGCATTGCCGCAGTGCGTTCCGCGTGTGGCCCGCGGACGGTGGGCTCGGCGGTCTTGGCATTTCTCGCGGCCATTGGAGCCTGCTATTCACGGAAGGGATGAAGAGAAGCACCATGAAAGTCACGATGCGGAATGTCCATACTGTGACCGCAAGCCACGCCGCGCGCGCTGTTCCCGCCATCCACAGATCACCACCCAGCTAGCGCAATGAGGCGTTGATCCTGGCAAGAGCGGTCTCGCCGGGCGTCAGGTCGGCCGTGGAAAGCTGGTTCAGTGGTTTGGCCGTCGTTTCCAACCTGTCATGCAGGTCGGTCGCTTCCGGATCCACATACAGCAGGCCGGTGACGATTTCGCCCTGCGCATGCCGCTCCTGCAGGTAGTTGGCGGCGGCGATCTTGTCGGTCGGGTCGTAGTCCTCGTGCAGCTTGCGCAGGCGCAGCGTGGAGCCGTCATGTTGCGTGATTTCGCGCACTTCGCCGGGCCGATAGTCGGCCGTGATCGGCGCCCGGCCGAGAATGACATCGAGCCGGTTCACCGCTTCGTTGTGCTCGCGGACGTAGTCAAAGCTCTTGGTCGAACCCGCGTGGTTGTTGAACGCAACACACGGGCTGATGACGTCGATGAAGGCCGGGCCGTGATGCGACATCGCGCCCTTGATGAGCGGGACCAGCTGCTCCTTGTCGCCCGAGAACGAGCGGCCAACATAGGTGGCGCCGAGTTGCAGGGCGAGGGCGACGAGGTCGATCCCGTTCTCGGTGTTTTCGAGACCTCTTTTGGATTTCGATCCCTTGTCGGACGTGGCGGAGAACTGGCCCTTGGTGAGGCCGTAAACGCCATTGTTCTCGACGATGTAGCACATGTTCACGCCGCGCCGTATGGAGTGCGCGAACTGGCCCAGCCCGATCGAGGCGCTGTCGCCATCGCCAGAGACGCCGAGATAGACCAGATCGCGATTGGCGAGGTTGGCGCCGGTGAGCACGCTGGGCATGCGGCCATGCACGCTGTTGAAGCCATGGCTCTGGCCCATGAAATAGTCGGGCGTCTTGGACGAACAGCCAATGCCCGACATCTTGGCGAGGCGATGCGGCTCGACGCCGAGTTCCCAGACGGACTGGATGATCGCCGCGCTGATCGAGTCGTGCCCGCATCCTGCGCAGAGCGTGGACACGCGGCCCTCATAGTCGCGGCGAGTCAGGCCGAGAGCGTTCCTGGGCAGGCTGGGGTGATGCAGCTTGGGCTTGAGGATGTAGGTCATTGCTTGTCTGCCTTGGTCGTGACCTGGCGGGTCGCCTTGCGTGCGTCGAGCCGGTTGCCGATGGCGTCGATCAGGAAGCGCGCCGTGATCGGCGTGCCGTCATAGTGGAGGATGGAGGTGAGGTGGGAGGCGTCGATGCCGCCCTCAATCATCAGGAGCGAGCGCAGCTGAGCGTCGCGGTTCTGTTCCACGACGCAGATCTCATCATGTGCGTGAATGAAGTCGTAGACGTCCTGGCTGAAGGGAAATCCACGCACCCGCATGGCGTCGATGTGATGGCCGGTCTCTTCAAGCGCTTCCAACGCTTCGTGCATCGCCGGCGTGCTCGAGCCGAAATAGATAGCGCCGATCCTCGTCTTCCTCTTCGCCTGCCGCGTGATCGGCCCCGGCACGAGGGTCGCGGCCGTGTGGAACTTTTTCAGCAGGCGTTCCATGTTGTCCTGATAGTCGATGCCCTTCTCGCTATAGCCCGCCATGCGGTTGCGTGACGTGCCGCGCGTGAAATAGGCGCCCTTGGTTGGGTGCGTGCCGGGATAGGTGCGGAAGGGGACGCCGTCGCCGTCGACGTCGGTGTAGCGGCCGAAGAAGGCGCCGCCCTCCAGCATCTCTGCTGTCATCACCTTGCCGCGATCAATCTGCCTTGCGTCGTCCCACTGAAACGGCTCGCACAACCATTCCTGCATGCCGATGTCGAGATCGAGCATGACGAAAACGGTGGTCTGAAGCCGGTCCGCAAGATCGAACGCCTGAGCGCCCATGGTGAAGCACTCGCCGGGATCGCTTGGCAGCAGCAGCACGTGCTTGGTGTCGCCATGGCTGGCATAGGCGGCGAGCAGGATGTCGGACTGCTGCGTGCGCGTGGGCATGCCCGTCGATGGCCCGCCGCGCTGCACGTCGAAGATCACGGCGGGAATCTCCGCGAAGTAGGAGAGGCCGATGAATTCGCTCATCAGCGAGATACCGGGGCCGGACGTGCATGTGAACGCCCGCGCGCCGTTCCATCCCGCGCCGACCACGACGCCGATCGAAGCGATCTCGTCCTCGCATTGCACGATGGCGTACTTCTTCGTGCCGTCTTCATTGGTGCGAAAGTCTTCGCAGTATCCCGTGAACCCCTCGGCCAGTGAGGTGGATGGAGTGATGGGGTACCAGGCGCAGACCGTCGCCCCGCCATAGACCGCGCCGAGAGCCGCCGCAGCATTGCCCTCGACGAAGATGCGATTGCCGACAGCATCAGATTTCTGGAGCTGCAGGCCGATCGGCTTCAGGTGCTTCTGGGCCCAGTCCCGGCCGAGATTGAACGCGTTGAGGTTCGCGCCGATCAGCTTGGGCTTGGAGGCGAACTCTTCCTTCAGCAACTGTTCGATGACAGCCGGATCGATGCTGATCAGCCATGACAGCGCGCCGACATAGCAGATGTTCTTGAACAACTGCCGCTCGCGCGGGACCTTGTAGGCCTCGTTGCAGATGGCGGTCAGCGGCACACCGATGACCTGGATATCGTCGCGGAATTTCGACCCGGGCAGTGGCTTGGTCGAGTCGTAGAAGAGGTAGCCGCCCGGCACGATCTCCTTCACGTCATCATCCCAGGTCTGCGGGTTCAGCGGCACGGCGAGATCGACGCCGCCACGCCGGCCGAGATGCCCCTCGCCCGAGACGCGCACTTCATACCAGGTCGGTAAGCCCTGAATGTTGGACGGGAAGATGTTGCGGGCGGCCACCGGCACGCCCATGCGGATGATCGCCTTGGCGAACAGCCCGTTGGCGGATGCCGAACCCGACCCATTCACGTTGGCGAACTTGACGACGAAATCATTCACAGCGGCCAGCGGAGCAGGGCGCGGCGCGCTGGCTTGCGTTAGCGTGTCCGGCATTTGGGTCCCGCTTGCGTGATGTCGATCAGGTATTTCTGCATGTCCCACGCGCCGGTGGGACAGCGCTCGGCGCACAGTCCGCAGTGGAGACAGACGTCTTCGTCCTTCACCATCACGCGGCCGGTGGGCAGGCCGTCGGCGACATAAAGATCTTGCCCGAGATTGAGCGCAGGCGCCTGCAACCGCGTTCGCAGCTCGCTCTCTTCGCCATTCTCCGTGAAGGTGATGCAGTCCATCGGGCAGATGTCGACGCAGGCGTCGCACTCGATGCAGACCTTCGGCGCGAATACCGTCTGCACGTCGCAGTTGAGACAGCGCTGCGCTTCCTTGAAGCCGAGCATCTGGTCGAAGCCCAGCTCGACCTCGGCTTTCACATCTTTCAGTGAAATGGCCTTGTCGCGATGCGGAACCTTGTAGCGGCTGTCGTTCGCGATGTCGTTGTCATAGCTCCATTCGTGAATGCCCATCTTCTGGGAGATCACGGTCACGCCCGGCGGCGGGCGGACGGCGATGTCCTGGCTATTCAGGAACATGTCGATGGAGATGGCGGCCGAATGGCCATGCGCCACGGCCCAGATGATGTTCTTCGGTCCGAACGCCGCGTCGCCGCCGAAGAACACGTTCGGAATGGTCGACTGCATGGTTTCCTGTCCGACGATGGGCATGCCCCACTTGTCGAACTCCATGCCGATGTCGCGCTCGATCCAGGGGAAGGAGTTCTCCTGGCCCACGGCGACCAGCACGTCGTCGCATTCGAAATGCTGGTCCGGCTCGCCGGTCGGCACGAGATTGCGGCGGCCCTTGGCGTCCTTCTCGGCTTTCACCTTCTCGAACGTCATGCCGGTAAGTTTGCCGCCGTCATGGACGAAGGCTTTCGGCACGAGATAGTTGAGGATCGGGATGTCTTCGCCGGCAGCGTCTTCCTTTTCCCAGGGCGACGCCTTCATCTCCTCGAAGCCGGAGCGGACGATGACTTTCACGTCCTCTCCGCCCAGCCTGCGCGCAGTCCGGCAGCAATCCATCGCGGTGTTGCCGCCACCCAGCACGATCACGCGCCTGCCAATTTTGCTGATGTGCTCGAACGAGACGTTCGATAGCCAGTCGATTCCGATGTGAATGTTGGCTGCAGCTTCCGTGCGGCCGGGCAGGTCGAGGTCACGCCCGCGTGGCGCGCCGGTGCCGACAAAGATCGCGTCATAGCCTTCTGTGAGCAGGTGCTTGAGACTGTCGACGCGCTTTGACAGGCGCATCTCCGGTCCGAGGGCTGTTATGTAGCCGACCTCTTCGTCGATCACTTCTTCGGGCAGGCGAAAGCGCGGGATCTGGCTGCGGATCATGCCGCCTGCGCGTCTGTCTCCGTCATAGACGTGAACCTCATAACCCAGCGGGGCAAGGTCTCTTGCGACTGTCAGCGAGGCGGGCCCGGCGCCGACGCACGCAATCTTTTTTCCGTTGGGAGGGGCGATCCTCGGCAAGAGGCTGGTGATGTCCGACTTGTTGTCTGCCGCGACCCTCTTCAGGCGGCATATCGCCACCGGCTCCTCTTCGACTCGGCCCCTGCGGCAGGCAGGTTCGCAAGGCCTGTCGCAGGTGCGTCCCAGGATTCCGGGGAACACATTTGACTTCCAGTTGACCATGTACGCGTCGGTATATCGTCGCTCGGCGATCAGGCGGATGTATTCGGGAACGGGCGTGTGCGCTGGACACGCCCACTGACAATCTACGACCTTGTGAAAGTAATCGGGACGGTTGATGTCCGTTGCCTGCACGCCTGACCCCTTGACTTGCGCGACCGGCAGAGCCAGCCCGCAGCAGTCTGATCCAGGGTCTTCTTCGCAACAGCAATAACTCAATTGCCGCGCCTGCGAACAAGTCCGGGTCGACCTCAACACGAGGCGCGGGGAAGCGCGCCTAGAAGCAGAGACTACTCCGCCAAAAGCAAACGTCTACTGGTTGTCGCGGTGGGTGTCTGACGAAAGTGAACCTGTCTCCCGAAGGCGCGGATCGTCGAAATCAGGCTGCGCCGCGTTGATGCCAATCAGCGAGAGTAGCGTCGCGGTTCGATCCGCCGCAACCACTGTCGAAAAACACGATGGGAGCCGCGGTGGGGGCACGGGGCCGATAGGCGCGGTACGCGATTGCATGCGAAGTAAACCGAGGGGTCCACTTCCACCCATAACGTGAGTGGCGTTGTCGAACATGAAGTCGCCCGCCAGGGCAATCTGCTTGTGCGCCTTGTCTTCTGCACGGCATGTTTTGAAGCGGTCGACAGCCAGCCGTGCAAGAAACAGCATGTTCCAGTCGTGGTCCGACATGTCGTTGCGCATGAATCGCCTGTCGGGGTTCTCCGTTCTGAAGCCTTCAATCCACGCAATCAGTGGCGACAATCTCTGCGCCTCTTTCCTCTTCCGGCGGGGTCCATGTCACCAGCGAGCGGGGCATCGCGTCGAGCTTGAAGTAAAACGAGTTGATGTTCGCCACCAGCTCCCCTGGATCCTCAGGTGCTTGAGGAAACTCAGGTCGGATGATGTCAGCCATGCTGCAGCGGATAACGCCAGATGATGGAAGTCAATCACGGCGCCACCGGCCCGGCCAGATCATCCGCACACCCCTCAACCAGATCGTAGCGCCGGTCAGCGGCCCCTGTCGCAGGCAATGCAACACTGGTAAGGGTCGCTTCGGATGCTGGCTCTGGCGGATTGAGCTGGGCGATGTCGCGGGGAGCTTTGTGATGGTGGTCTATGGCCTGATCGCGGCGGCGCTTGTCGCGCTAGTCGGGGTGGTCTGGCTCTACAACCTGCTCGTGCGCAAATGGCAGATGGTCAACAATGGCTGGGCCGACATCGACGTCCAGCTCAAGCGTCGCTCCGACCTCGTGCCGCGCCTCGTGGACGCCGTCAGCGGCTACGCCGCGCACGAGCGCAACCTTTTCGAGGACATCGCGGAAAAGCGCGCGCTGGCGGAAAATGCCGGCGAGGATCCGGCGCGCCGGGCCGAAGCGGAAAGCGCGCTTGCCCGTCCGGTCGCGCAATTGCTGGCGCTGGCGGAGGCCTATCCCGATCTCAAGGCGAGCGGAAACTTCAGCGGCCTGCAGACGGAGCTGGTAGAGACCGAGAACAAGATCGAGATGGCGCGCCGCTTCTACAATGGCGCCGTGCGAGAGCTGAACACAGCGGTCCAGAGTTTTCCGACCAGTCTCGTCGCCCCGGTCATAGGCTTTTCACCGCGGACCTATTTCGAAATAGAGTCTGCGGCGGATCGTGCGGCGCCGAAGGTCGCGCTGAAGCCATGAGAATGCTGCGGACCTTCTTTCTCGCGCTGTTCGCCGCGCTGTTCGCGATGACGGCAAGCGCCGAGGAACGGATCGACCGCTTCGATGTCACGATCGAGGTGCAGACGGACGGCGACATCATCGTCACCGAACGGATCGCCGTCACGGCGGAAGGCAATGTGATCCGGCGGGGCATTTTCCGCGACCTCTTCCGCTATTACGAAAGCGACGGTGCCCGCCTTGCCTATGGCTATGACGTGATCGGGGTGACGCGCGATGGCCATAGCGAGCCCTATGAGACCGAGACCGATGGCAACGCGTTCCGGATCCGGATCGGCGATGCGGACGTGTTCATCGAGCCCGGGCCGCACGCCTACGAGATCCGCTACCGCGTCCGGAACCAGGTCCGCTATTTCGACGGCTATGACGAGGTCTACTGGAATGTGACCGGGAATTACTGGGCATTCCCCATCCTCGCGGCGCGGGCCAGCATCGTCCTGCCGCCGGGCGCGCGTGTTTCGGCGACGCGGGGCTATACCGGCGGGCTTGGCGCGGATGGCGCGGACTACACCCATACGGGCAGCGGCAGCCAGCATGTCTTCGAGGCGACGCGACAGCTGGAGGCGGGCGAGGGCCTGACCGTCGCGATCGGGTTCGGGAAGGGCTTGATCGATCCGCCATCCGGCATCGATCAAAGCTGGATCTGGTGGCAGCGCAATGGCTCGCTTGCGATCCTGCTGGCGTCACTCGGCGCGCTAGCGTGGTTTCACCTGCGCAGCTTTGACCGCGTCGGCCGCGACCCGCCGAAGGGGCCTGTATTCCCGCTGTATGAACCGCCGAAGGGATTCTCGCCGGCGGCCGCGCACCACGTCTACTATCGCGGTCTTCGCGGCCACACGGCGTTGATCGCCACGCTGATGAACCTCGCAGTAAAGGAGAGGATCAGGATAGACGCGTCCGACAAGAAGGTCACGGTCCTCGACAGGATAAGTGCGAACGAGGATACGCTGGGCCTCGCCACGGAGGATGTCACTCTCGAGCAGAGCCTGTTCAGGCACAGCGATCACAAGGTTCTCGACCGCGAATACGACTCGACCCTCACGGACGCCTATACCTCGTTCAAGGGTTCGCTGTCGCGCAAGTATGGCGAGGATTACTTCCGGTGGAATGTCGGCTACACGGTCGCCGGCCTGGCGCTGACGGCCGGCGGGGTTTTGTTTGCGGTGAGCCAGGCGTCGATGTGGACGACGTGGCACACGCTGGCCATCCTGACGCTGGCTATTCTAAACGTGGCGTTCCTCTACCTGATGCCGGCCCCGACGCCGAGGGGCCAGCAGGCTCGCACCGAGATCGAAGGGTTCCGGCTGTACATGGAGACGGCGGAGAAGCTGCAGCTCAACGCGGTCGAGGTGGGAAGCGCGAAGCTGCCGGCGATGTCGAAGCAGCGTTACGAGGCTTTCCTTCCCTATGCGGTAGCGCTTGGGGTCGAGAAACCATGGACGCGTCACTTCGAGCGGCTGCTGCCGGCGGAGGCCGAGGCCTACAATCCCGGATGGGCCGGCTTCTCCACCGGGGGCGGCCGTTCGCTGTCGGCGCTCAACAACTCGCTGATCTCCAGCATGAGTTCCGGCGTGTCGGGCGCCCTCCCGCAAAGCTCGGGTTCGTCGGGTTCGGGCGGTGGGGGCTCCTCCGGCGGCGGCGGAGGAGGTGGAGGCGGAGGCGGATGGTAGCTGCGTGAATCACGCAACCCGATGTCCGAGATCGGCGAAGTCCCGCCTGATCGGCCGAGTGGCCAGGAACGGCAGCCGTGCTGTCAGACTAACGCTAACCAGTGCCTGGGAGGGCCTTTGTTCATTGGCCTCCGGGAGACTCCAATGACGCGAGTTTCCTACAAACGTCACCACTTCCCGCCGTCTCCGCGCTGGCATTCAGTTAACCTGACAGATTTCCTGACTGCGCCCGCCATCACGAATCCCAGGCCAAATCTCGATAATTTGGCCTGACAGCTCTCACTTGAGCGCTCGTAGAAACCGCACGTCGGTGACGACGCGCCTGCCTTCGATGCGGGACAGCTGGATCACGATGTCGATGACCGATCGTGCGTAGTCGATGATGTCCGTCCGGGTCAGCGTTGAGCCTGCCAGCAGCGTCATGAAAGCGATCTGCTCGATGGCCCCTTCCGGACTGTCGGCGTGAACCGTCGTTATCGACCCAGGGTGGCCAGTGTTGAGCGCCCGCAGGAAGGTGAAAGCCTCGGCGCCGCGGATCTCGCCGACCATCAGCCGGTCCGGGCGAAGCCGCAGGCTGGCTCTCAGAAGCTCGTCCATTCCGACACGCGCCTCGCCAAGCTCCCCCGCGACAGCCACCAGGCCCAGGGCGTTCGCATGCGCCAGCTTCAGTTCCGGCGCGTCTTCGATGACAATCAGGCGGTCAGATCTCGGTATCTCCTTCAGCAAGGCATTGAGAAAGGTTGTCTTGCCCGTGCCCGTGCCCCCCGAGATGATGATGTTCCTGCGCGCGCGCACAGCGGCGGCGATGAAGGCGGCGAACCGGCCTCGCTCCAGCAGAACCGACAGTTCCGCATCCGCGTGGCTGCGTTCAAGCGAGGCGGATCGGGTAGCGGTTGCAAAGGCGCCGGCGGCTTCATAGTCACCAAGCGTCAGGTCCTGGACGACATGCTTGCGGATCGCCAGCGCCATATGCTCGCGCGTTGCAGGCGGCGCCACGATCTGCACGCGTGAGCCGTCGGGCAGCGTGGCGGCGAGGAGCGGATGCTCCCGGTTCATGCCCTGGCTGGCATAGGCTGCAATCTGTTGCGCCAGCCGCAGCAGCGTCTCACCCTTTATCTCGGGTGCATCGATCCGCTGCAGTCCGCACGCCCCGTCGATCCAGACTTCGCCTGGCCGGTTCACCAGGATGTCGGTTATGCTCCGCTCATCAAGCCATCGCGCGAACGGCGCGAGATAGGTGTGCAGATAGATCTGGTCATGGCGCATGGCAGTCATAGGGTCACCGCGCCGCGCCGACTGTCGAGAAGTCCAGGTCCTGGTTGACGAAGACGCGGACCGGCGTTCCCTGAGGCACGTTCACGGTCGGGCCGATGCTCGCGCTGGGGTTCAGGGCGGCGCCGAAATCCGGCCCTGACTGACCCGAAGCGATGACGATATTGGTGTCCGCTGAGTCGGTGATCGCGTTGGCGCCGATATTGAGAAGCGACAGGAGGATGCCACCGCCGAAGCGCTCGAGGAAATGGTGGTCCACTTCGCCCGTGAGGCCGCCGCGCCCCATCCCGTCGGTCGCAGGCGCGGCCAGATCGATCGACGCCCCGTCAGGACGGATGAGCCGCGTCCAGATCAGGAAGGCGCGGCTCTGTCCGAGCGCAACGCCAGACCTGTATTGCCCGATCAGCCGGCTACCGCGTGGCGCGAGGATGCGCGATCCGTCAAAGCCCCGCACGTCGCGCGTCACGGTCGCGCGCCCGTAACCGGGAGTGTCCGAATTGAGCGCCGTGTCGAGGACAGCAGGGATCACCTCGCCCTGGACGATCGTCATCGACAGATCGCCAAGATGCTTTGCCCGGACTTCCTTCGCTTCCCGGCTGACGCCGAGGCGTGTTGCAAAGCGCTCGTCAGCGCTCATCTGCGCGCCTGCATTGCCAGCGGCGGTCATTGAATCGCCGACGGCGCGCGGATCGAGCGCCACGCCAGGCTTTTCGCCGGATTGTTCATCCTGCTCCGGTTCTGATCCCTGACTCAGATCGACGACAAGAACAGGTGCGCGAAGCCGGTCGAACTCCGCAACCTCTGGCGCCGCTGGCGCAAGCTGTTCGGAGACATTGTCGGCCAGCTCCTGCCCGGATTCCAGTTCATCATCAGCATCCTCCTGCGGCGGGTCGGGATAGACAACACGCCTGACCCGGGCCGGCGTCTCGATCGACGCCAGCTCCGCTGTCACATCAGGGGCGAGGTGCTGTGTCTCGCGCTGCATGCGGCCCAGCGAGAGTTGCATGAAGACCAGCGCGCCGATCGAGAGCGCGCCAACGCACGCGAAGGCCATGGGCCAGTGCGATGTACGCCCGGCGACGGTTGGAATTTCGTCCAGATCCGCGTGGGACAGATCGAATGCGGGATCAGGGGCAGGGGTTTCATGCCGTTGCAGATCAGCCTCCATTGGGGAGAGGGTAAGGCGCCGGGAGCGGCTTGGGCCTTTGCGCCCAAGTCGTGTTGCGAAGTTCGGTCTTCGCTTTCCCGTAGCGGATGAAGAACGTCTCCGCAGTCAGGTCGACCACGGTGTAGTCCCCCGCAATGCGCGTGTTGGCCGCTTCCTCTCCGCCATCCGGCGCGATGAAGGAGATCGAGGGCGTGCCTTTGGCGGGATCGAACTGGAAATAGGTCGAGACGCCGTCATCAAACACGCTCACCGGCACGAACCTTTGCGATCCGCTGGCCTTGTAGCTCCGGTTCAGTACAGGTGGCGGCGCCGCCGCCGCAACAGCAACGGGCGCGGGCTCAGGGTTCGGCAGGTAGAGAAAGCGGAGGCGAAACATCTGCTCGGCGGGCGTGGCCTTGTCCTTGCTGGCCGACAGGAGAAACGAGTATACGCGATCGCTGGTGACGACCGTCATGCTGGTCGGACGCGAGACCGCCATGGGCTTCAGGAAAAGCAGCGTGGCCTTTCGATTGGGCGTGACCTGCCAGGCGAGTGCGTCGCCAATAGAGACATTCTCGATGCGCTCGGCCGGATTGAACTCGATCATCATCTCGTAGCCGATCTGGCCGTCGATCCTCACGACGGCGTCGCGGTCATAGTAGAATTCCTTGATCCGCGGATCGCCCGGACCCGGGGCAGGTACTCCACTTGCCTGGGCCCAGCCGGACCCTGCATGCACCGTCAGCAGCAGACTTGCAGCGAGTAAAGCGGCTCTGATCATCGTTTTTTGCTTTCCAGCACAGGCGAGGCGCAGCCACAGGTAGAATTCGCGCGTCATTTCGCGCCTCCGCGATGTCCGGTTGAGTGCTGCGAGCGGTGATAGACCTGGCCCAGTCGTGGGCCCGTGTGGCTGGTTGAAAGCACAAGCGCATCGACAATTTCGGCCGAGCGCCGAGTGGCGCCCGCGTGCGACGTGTGGACGGTGCTCGCAGATGCTTCCGCGAACCGGTCTTCGAGCGCCGAAGCGCGGGCGACAAGCTGCTCCGTCCTGCTTTGGTGAGCGTCTGCCTTTGTCACATGCGCGGCGATGCTTCGTTCAGGCACGACGTCTTGCCACCGCTTGCCGCCGCTGTTCCAGCCCTGTCCGATCACTGCGACCGCGCGCAAGCCCAGCACCATGACGATGGCAAACACGGTGACGATCAGGCTGATCGTCATGATCGGTCCCATATCGAACACCTGCTGGCTGGCGTTCTCGACAAGCACGTCGAGAAATGGCGCCAGCATCAACAGCATCGCGACGCCCAGCACCTGCACGGCGAGCGGCGTCAGCGCGAACGTCACCGTCGCGCGCAGCCATCCATGGAACAGGCCCCGTGTTGCATCAAACAGGAACATGCCGATGAAGATCGGACCGATCGCTAGCAGGAAGGCGAGGACGATCTTGCCCGCAATCACGAGCCCCAGCGTGACAAGCACCATCATCATTGCCGCCATCCAGAGGATACCTGAGGCCAGCATCGGCCCGCCCTGCAGCAGGTTGGCGGTCGGGCTCGCCATCTCGCCATAGATGCTGGCGGCGCCCGTCATGTCCTCGAAGGCAAGCTGCACGCTGCCCAGCACATCGCCATTGAATGATGACCCCGTGAGGGGCTCCACGAGCGCAGAGACAATTTCCGCCGGACCATCGAAGAGGAAATCGAAGACAAGCGTCTGGTAGGCAGCCCACGACGTCAGGAAGGCGAAGATGAGCCCGATCTTGAGCGCGCCTGACGGCAGGTCGGCCACGCGCAACCCACCCCGTCCGGTCATCAGCTGATAGCCGATTATCGCCACGTAGATCGTCAGCAGCGCTGTGAAGGCGGCGGCAAACCAGGTGTTTGGTCCGACGAGTTCGCGATAGCTGTCATGGACGAGAATGCGGATGTGGCAATCGACTGTGTCCAGCACGTTCGCCACCATTCCGGCATCGTCGGCCTGCGGGCATATCGCCATCATGCAGCTCCTTTCATGAGCACGGGCATCCACACGGCTGGGTCGTCGCCGTGCTGCGTGCGGATGTCGTCCAGCTTGCGGACCGTTCGTTCCTCTCCTGAGAGGATGGTGAGCAGTTCCGGGCAGCCGCTGAGATTGAGTCGCAGGACAACGCTGTCGCCGCCCTGGCGAAGGAGGAAACACCGCGACGTATCGGGCAGGGTGCGGATCAGGTCGAACTCATGCGCGGAAAGCCCGAACCCGCCGCAGTATTCCGTCTCGCGGGCCTTGGCGTTGGGCAGGAAGATTTGTGTCGCCGACTGCTCGATCACGGCCGAAGCGATACGGCTCTCCAGTGCATCGCCCGCTGACTGGGTAGCGAAACCGACAATGCCGTTGCGCTTGCGGATGGTCTTTTCCCAGTCGCGGATGCGGGCCACGAACACGTCGTCGTCAAGCGCCTTCCAGCCCTCGTCCACGACGATGATCGAAGGCTGGCCGTTGAGCCGTTCCTCCACGCGATGGAAAAGGTACATCATCACCGGGGTGCGCACGGCCGGGTCTTCCAGCAGGTGGGTCATGTCGAAGCCGATGATCCGCACGTTCAGATCGAGATGGTCGGCGTCGTTGTCGAACACCCAGGCGCGATCACCATCGCCGCTCCAGGGGTTGAGGCGAGAGGCAAGGTCGCCCGGCATCGGCCTGGCGCTGCCGCGGAACAGTTCACGAAAATAGCGCAGCCGACGAAAGGCCGGCGCCTGATCATAGTTGGCGGCGACGGCCGAAGCGATGAGCGCTGTGTCTTCAACGCTCAGCGTCTCGCCATTGCTGGTGACCAGCCGCGCCGTCCACTGCTGCAGGAAGCGGCGATTTATCGGCGTATCGGGTAGCTGAAGCGGATTGAAGCCGGTTTGTACGCCGGGACGGATCAAGTCGTAACGTCCGCCCATTGCACGCAGGAAAATCTCCGCGCCGCGGTCCTTGTCAAAGAAGACGACGCGCGGCTTGAACCGCTCAGCCTGGGCAACCAGAAAATTGAGCACAACCGTCTTGCCGGAACCGGACGGCCCGATGACGAGGAAGTTGCCTAGATCACCTCTGTGAAAGTTGAAGAAAAAGGGAGAGGCCGACGTTGTCTCGAGAAGCGTCACAGCATCGCCCCAGTGATTGCCGGATGCCTGCCCGGCTGGCTGGCCGTGAAAGCTGGCGAGGCTTGCGAAATTGGCCGAGGAGATGAGCGCGCGCCGGGGGATAAAACTCGAATTGCCGGGAAACTGCGCCCAGAACGATGACTCCAGCGCCACCGTTTCGCGCACGACAAGTGCGCCAATCTCGGTCAGCGCCGACTGCACGTCCGCAACAGCCATGTCGAGCTGCGCAATGCCCGGCGCGCGCACCATGACGGTCAGGTGATGCTCGCCGAATGCAGCGCGCCCGGCAGCCGCGTCATCCTTGGCCTGCGTCAGGTCGCGCCGCAGCGAAATGGCCTCGTCGTCCGCCGCCCGCATGCGGCGCAGGGCGAGGTTCATCCGGTTCAGCGCCGGCTGTCGGTCAACGAAGCTGAAGCCTTGCGAGATCACCATCTCATGCGGCGCGCGCAGCAGGACATCGAGCTGGCCGGGCGCCGTGTGCGGCGGATACTCCTTCAACGTAAGGAAGGCGCCGACTGCCCGCCGGGATCGCGCGACGGGTGCAAACTCCAGCGCGTTCGGTCCGAAGCTGATGCGGCGATCGACGAAATCGACCGCGTCACCACGAGACGGCGCCGGCCGCAACTCGCCGTCGAACAGCAGAGCCAGAAACTCCAGCATCTCCGAGTGTGGGACGCCGTCGGCGTCATAGTTCCCCAGCAGGCGCGCGCCATAGGGTTGCAGCGCCGAAAGGATGCTGGTTGTCGCAGCATCCAGTTCGCGCCGCTCGCGCATGCCGCTCGCCGCGTTCCAGGATTTCGCCGGCCTCAGGCCAAGTAAACGGCGGCGCAGCACGGCCGGCTTCCGTGTAACCGTGAGAAACAGGTCGTTCATGAACAGGCGGCGACCCGCCAGACGCTCGCGCCATGTCGCGTCCAGCTGACGCGCGAAGCGATTGGCAAACTGCCCGTCCAGTTCAGGGTGCACGATGTGCCGGACGACATGCGCCCCGATGGACAACCGGGAGGAAGCGAGGCCGCGCAGCAGCGTGTCGCGCACATTCTTCCGGTAGTTCAGCTCCTGCGTATCCGCCGTCTCGAAAGCGAAGCCGGCGAGATGAATGACGCGGATCAGCTGTCCGTCACGCGTCGCGAGGGTGCAGCCGTCGACAAGCCGCGAATAGGGCAGCATGTCGGCGGTGCGCTTGTCCTTGCGCGTCCGCTTCGCCCTGGACCCGGTTTTACGCGTTTCTGCTGTCATGGCGCGTAAGAATTACAACGCCAGTACCCATAGTTGGGCACGCGCGGGCATCGGTTGACCTTCTGTATCCAGAGATCCAGCCAGCGCGGCTCCCGCAGGCACATCAGATAGCCGAAGCCGTGCAGCAGCAGCGCCGCCCCGATTGCCCAGAATGACTTTGTGAGCAGGAAAACCTCCGTCGTGACAACGAGGTTGAAAACAAAGAAGACGTAGCTAACCCCTCCAAACATCTGCGGCCGTGTCAGTGCGGAGAAAATGATATCCCGTTCCAGTGCGGCCATCGTTCAACCCACTGTCAGTTGGGCGGCGGCCTGGATGCCGGCGACGATGACCGTGGCGCCGAACAACACGAAGCAACCGGCAATCACCATTGCGCCATGTCGCCAGTTCACGCGCCCGGTGAGCATCATGAATCCGACGATGGCGACAGCGATGACGGCGACCGTCGTTGCAATATTTCCCAGAAGTGTCGCTTGCACCCAGTCCACGGCAGCGACGATGGGGCCTGAGCCGCGTGGCGCGCCAGCCGCCTGCGCGTAAGCCGGGCCTACCGCCATGAGCATGATTGCGAACATACTTACGCGTGTCGTGAGCGCCATGATCGGTCTCCTTGTGTGCTCTTGTCTGTTTCCGGCGTGCAGCCGGGTTGGCCGGGATGGCTCCCGCCGCTTTGCTATTCACCCGGCGCATCCGCGCCGACGTGTCAGGATGTTGCGCTTCCCGCCTCGTTCACGGGTAGCGAGTGTTGTCCGACCTGCGAACCGTTCAGACGGTAGGAGGCGCGGAAGAGATACTCTCCGGAATCGAGATCGACTGGAATTCTGTAGCGCGTGTCGCCGACGGGTGGAGATCCCGGCCCGCCCGTGTTGGCCAGCGACAGCGTCTGCCAGCGTGCGCCGTTGTCTCGTGAAGTCTCGACAACGATCTCGTCAATCTGCGTCCGGAAGAATGGGTTGACCTCAGGCAGCGGATTGGACGGCAGCTCGACGAAGCGTGTGGCGACATCCGAGAACGACATGTCCTCGCCTTCGATCGCCAACGGCTTACGGGAGCAGTTGGCGTCGCTGGCCGATGGCGTTGCTGCGTTCTGGCACCACAGCGTGTTGTAATAGCTGATCGTTGCGGTGCTATCGAAGATCCATGCCTGAGTGTGTCCAGGCGAGGCATTGATGATCGAATTGACCACCACCATCTCAACCCCTGGCCACGCCCGCAGGATGCGATGCGCGCCGCTCAGCGTAGCGTTCATCAGGTAGACGCGGGTGGACTTTGTATCGATGCCGGCATCGCCGAAATTGCCGCCCGTCACGTCACGGATGTAGATGCTGTCGCTGTCTTCCTCGATGCCGATGAAGTCGTTGTTGTTCTGCTTGTAGCTGCCATCAGGCTCTACCATGCCGTCGGCAACGACGCGCTGGATATATGTGTCGCCATGCGTGGGGTAGTAGTCGCCAAGCTTGATGGCCGCGCCGAAGATGCTGCCGCCGCCGGCGAATTTTGTATACGTGTAGTCGTATATGTGGACCGTCCCGCTGCTCTGGAGCGTGAGACCGTGCTTCATCTCGACGACATCAAGGTTGCGAATCTGCGTGGTTCCGGCTCCGTTGATGACGTTATTTACGCCAGGGCCCGGACCGTAAGTCGTATCGGCGATGACGTGCTCGGCCGGATTTCCCTGCAGCGGATCGTAGGGCGGCTCCTCGACGCGGATATACATCGCACCGTCCGACGCACCCTTCTCGATGTATACGTTTGGACGGAGTGATGCCGAGCCAGCAGAAGGCGGTGAGGGCGGTGAAGGCGGCGATGATGGAGGGGATGCGAAAGACGCGTCCGGACTCGCGCCTTGCACGGAACTCTCAGAACCGCCGCCGCCACACGCGGCGAGAACAGAAAATAGAACGACATTGGATGCGAGGGCGCGAAGCCCGAGTGTGCTGGTCAATGCGAATAACTCTACACAAGCACCACCCAGCGACGTGTCTTGTTAGGCACACCCAAGGAGATAATCTACTAAACTCGACGCAACCTCTGCAGCGAAGACCGCGATCGCGGAATGCAACGACGCGCTTGCTAGGCTCCAGCTCATCGCAAGGGCGCCGCGGCGTGTGCGATCAGCTAGATGTATCCTGGTCTCCGTAAGGTTCCGTGTGCAGCGGATGCGCGTGGATCACTTCCACGTATTCGCCGCCCTTGTTCGGTATGGAGTGACACGCTCGAAAGTTGACGGAATCCTTGGGCGTGTTTGGCGAGTCGGAGTGCGGCAGATGGATGACAAACAGATTGCGGGATCGGGTGTGATCAAGTTTCAATCCGCTGCTGGCAGACTGCCGCTAGCCGGTCTCTATGCCTCTTACACCACGATCAGGCCCATCTCGCGCATCGCCGGTGCGAAGTTGTGGTTGTCGTGGTCGGAGCGCGCAAGCTTCAGGAGAGCGAAGCGTTGCAGGGCCGAAAGTTGGCTCCAGCATTGAGGCGAGGGCGGCGCAACGCCTGAATCGGCTGCCTGGCGAATGACATCTGCCGGTACGCGCAATCGATTGGCCCAGCCAGGTTCTGGATCAGCCGCCAGCCACTTTATGGCCTCGGCGCAGTGAGTGGTCGCCCGTTGCACCACGACATCCCGATAGCTTTCAACCTCGGCGCCCGTATCGCATCGTTGCTTGAGCAGGCTGGCCCGGTTTGCAACGCCCATTCTTGACCATTGCCTGAGTGAGAGCTTCACCCCGCAGCGATCAAGCTTGAAGCGCACGACCATTGGAATGCAGCGAAGATCGTCCGCAAAGTCGGCCTCGAAGCCAAAGACACGTTGCTCATCGCCAATGCCGTCGGGAACAACGCAAGTTGCGTCAAGCTGCGCAAGCGCCATGTCGATGATCCTCAAAAGGGGGTGATTGGTGACCAGCCATCGAAAGGCTTGGCCTGTGCGCGTGCTGCGTGGCAGATGAATGTATGCAGGCGAGCCAGGTTGCGGCAATTCTAGCAGGAGGCGCGGGCGTCCGGATGGGGGGGCGCAAGGCCCTCGTCATGCTCGATGGCAAGCCGCTGGTGGCGCACGTCGCCGATGCGTTGCACCCGCTTGCCGGAAGCATTGCCATGATAGGCGACGCAGAAGGTGCGCGCGCGATCGGCGCCACGGCGCTTTTCGATCCACCTGGATTTCCATCAGGACCGCTGTCTGGCGTTTGTGCGGCTCTGGAATGGGCGATGCACGAGCGTGCGAGTCTGGTGATGGTGGCCCCTTGCGATACGCCGCTGCTGAACTCCGAGGTGTTCGCGCAACTCGTCGCGGCGTTGTCGGCGGAAACAATGGTGGCCTGCGCGGAGACTTCCGATGGTCTGCACCCGTTGATTTCCGTGTGGCGCAGCGAGCTGTCGTCGTGGCTGTGGGCCCAACTGGCGAGCGGACATCCGCCTGTTCGCGACGTGCTGGCCCGCGCTGGGCTGGCGCGTGTGACAATTTCCGATGCGGATGTCTGCCTGAACGTCAACACGCCTGAAGACCTTGAGAGGGCAGAGTTGATCCTTCGCGCGCGGCGCTGATCGCATCGGCGCAGGCCTGGCCAATGCAGATGAACACAGGCGCCGCGATTCTTTCGTCGGACAAGGCATCGGCAAGCTGTCCAACAGACGAATGTACAAGTCGGGAGCCGGGACGTGATACGTCTATGGCCGCGATCGCCGGCGTGCCTGCCGGCATGCCAGCCTGGATCAGCTTTTGCGAGATCGAGGCGATGTCGGCGCAGCCCATGTAGAGGCAGAGTGTGGTGTCTGGGGCCGCCATCGTGGCCCAGTCATCGCAGGCGCCATCCATAGTGCGACCGGTCGCGAGGACAACGCGGCGGGCGCCCGCGCGCGTCGTCAGTGAGAAGCCAAACTCGGCGGCTGCGGCGGAAGCAGTGGTGATGCCGGGGACAACCTCGACAGCAATGCCGTGGCTTTCAAGGAATGCACGCTCCTCCGCAACCCGCCCGAAGATCGAGGGGTCGCCTCCTTTTAGCCGAACGAGCGAGGCTCCAGTGCGCGCATATCGCAGCATCAGCCGGTTGATGAAATCCTGCGGCGTCGAAAGGCGATGGCCTCGCTTGCCGACTTCGACGCATCGCGCGGTTGCAGGGAAAAGCGCGCGAATGTCGTCGCCAACGAGCGCGTCAAACAGAATGACATCGGCGCCTTCAATAGCTCTCAGCGCGCGAAGGGTCAGAAGGTCGGCTGACCCGGGGCCTGCGCCGACAAGCCGGACACGGCCAATGCGGCCGGAGTTTGCACGCTCAGGCTGCATCGCGTTCATCCTCTGGTTGCGTGACCCCAAGCAGTTGCTGGAGCGCGGGGCGGCAAGAGCCACATGTCGCGCCCGCCCGCGTGACTTCCCCGATTGCGCCAAGCGTGCAGGCTCCGGCGCCAATCGCCTTGACGATCCTGTTCGACGTGACGCCGGCGCACGCACACACGATGGGGCTGGTGTCCAGCTGAGCGCCGGGCGCTCTGCCGTGCAGCAGGAAGCGGCGGGTCTCGTCCGAAACGACGTCTTCCTGGAAGGCGGCAACAAGCCATTCCCGCGGAGGCAACCGTGCGCCCGTGAAATAGATGCGCTCGAGCCGCCCGCGGGCAATCCATGCTTCGCGCCGTGAATTCGCGGCCTCGTCCTCGTAGCGGAGGCATTCGCCGCTGGCGCCCTTCAGAAGCGCACGTGCGACTTGCTGACGCTCGCCGTCGCCGCCGCGCCCTGCGAACTCGTGAAGCTGGGCGCCTGCCTGCGGGAGGCGTCGCCAGATCACGGATACGCCAGTGGGAGCCGCAAGTGGCGTGCGGGCAATGCAGAAGCCCGCCCATGTCTCGCGATACCCGTAGACGCGTGCAGGCGTATGCTTGAACTCGGGTTGGCCTGAGACCGGGTCGACGGCCCCGCTGGTCGTGGCGTTGGCGCGACCGCTGGGGGCGAACGCATCGGTCCAGTGCATAGGCATGAAGATGGAACCGCGACGCTGGCGGTCGGTAACGCGCGCCACGACCACGACCTCGCCGCGAGCTGTCTCGACACACGTGAGACGCCCGTCACTCACGCCGGCGGGCGCGGCATCGAGCGGGTGGATCTCGACATAGGGCTCGGGAATATGGCGTGAAAGGCCGGGCGCAAGTGCCGTGCGGGTCATCGTATGCCACTGGTCGCGTATGCGGCCGGTGTTGAGCGATAGCGGATAGCGTGTGTTGACCGCCTCGGCAGGCCCCTTGGGCTCGACCGCAATCATGCGGGCGCGACCGTCTGGCGTGGGGAATCGCCCATCGGTGAACAGGCGCGCGATCCCCTTGCGCTGGCGCATAGGCCACTGCGTAGGCTCGAAAGTCTTGTAGTCGTCGTCGGTAATGGTGATGAGCGAAGAGAGGTCGAGCAGTCGATCTGTGTTTTCGTAGGCGGTCAGGCGGGCATACTCGCGGAAAATGTCGGCGGCGTTGCGCCAGGAGAAGGCGTCGGCATGACCCATGGCTTGTGCGACATCTGCGATGATCTTCCAGTCCGGGCGTGCTTCACCAGGAGCGGGGAAGAGCGCGCGCTGCCGCGAAATGCGCCGTTCGGAATTCGTAACCGTGCCGTCCTTCTCGCCCCAGGCAAGCGCGGGCAGTTTCACGTGTGCGTAGGTTGCTGTGTCCGTCTCTGCGACGCAGTCGGACACCACCACGAGTGGGCAGCGGGCAAGGGCTTCGCGGACGCGCGTGGCGTTCGGCAGGCTGACGGCAGGATTGGTCGCCATGATCCAGACGGCCTTGATGCGGCCATCGTGGATCGCCTCGAACATGTCGATGGCCTTGAGTCCCGGCGTGCGGGCGATGGCAGGCGAGGACCAGAAGCGCTGCACGCGGCTGCAGTTCTCGTCCGTGAAGCCCATGTGTGCGGCAAGCGTGGAGGCGCGGCCGCCGACCTCGCGGCCGCCCATGGCGTTTGGTTGGCCGGTGATCGAGAACGGGCATGCGCCCGGTTTTCCAATGCGCCCGGTGGCGAGGTGCGCGTTAAGGATCGCAAGGCCCTTCGCGACGCCCTGCGCGGACTGGTTGGCGCCCATCGAGAACAGCGACACGGTCCGCGGCGTTTCTGCGAACAGGGCGTAGAACCGGCGCAGCAGGTCTTCCTCGACGCCGCAATCCGCCGCGACCGCGGATGGAGATTGATCAGCTGCCGCAAGACCTTTGACGACGTCTTCGAAGCCGGTGACGTGATCGGCGATCCAGGCCCGGTCGACGGCGCCGCGCCGGACGAGATCGGCCAGCAAGCCATTCCACAGACGCACGTCTGTTTGAGGCGCAAGTGCCAGGTGCAGGTCAGCGGCGTCGGCGGTTTCCGTGCGGCGTGGATCAATGACGACGTGCCGCTGGCCACGCTGCCGCGCCGCTTCCATGCGGCGATAGAGAACGGGATGCGTCCACGCCGCGTTGTGGCCTGACATGACGACCAGGTCTGCAAGGTCGATGTCTTCATAGCAGCCGGGCACGAAATCGCCGCCAAACGCCTGCGTATGTGCGGCAACGGCGGAGGCCATGCAAAGGCGCGAGTTGGTGTCGATGTTGCCCGAACCGATGAAGCCTTTCATCAGCTTGTTGGCGGCATAATAGTCTTCCGTCAGGAGCTGACCCGAGACGTAGAAGGCGACCGAATCCGGTCCGTGCCTGTCGATGGTGCGCTGGAATCCGTGCGCAACGTGGTTGATCGCGCGGCGCCAGCTTACCGCGCGGCCGCCGATAGTCGGCGCGAGCAGGCGGCCCTCCAGCCCGACCGTGTCTCCGAGGGCCGCTCCCTTGGAACAGATGCGTCCTTGATTGGCAGGATGTTCGACGTCTGCCGTGATCCTGAGCGAGCGATCCGCCGTTGCCTGTCCGCGAAGGCCGCAGCCGACCCCGCAGTAAGGGCAGGTTGTGCGTGCGCCTGCCTCAGCCATCAGCGCAACGCCTCGGCCGCGAGTTCGACGCGGCCGCCGAGAACTCGAACATCGATACGCGGCGCGCATCCATGACCGGCGTCGGCGCCCGTGAGCTCCCCGGTCGCCAGGTCGACATTTCGGTTGTGAAGCGGACAGGTGACGCTCGTGCCGTGAACGATGCCCATGCTCAGCGGGCCCTGCTTGTGGGGGCAGCGGTCGATGAGCGCGAACACCTGATCATCGCCCGTGCGAAAAATGGCGATCGGGCCGTTGGCGCCGGAAATGCGCCTGGCGCCGCGCTGCGGAATATCAGTCACGGCGCAGATATCTACCCAGAGGCGGGCCAGGACGGTGCTCATTCGGCGGCCACTCGCAATGGAGTTCCGATACCCTGGAATTCGGAGGCGTCATGTCCCGCCGCCCGCTCTGCCCATGGATCGTCCTGACTGAAGCGCTGGGCTTCCATGAAGCGCTCGAGAAGGGCGGCGTGTTCGATCGCATCATCGACAACGCGCGCCGCGATGCTGGCGATCCCGACGCGGTCCATCCACTTGTAGACCCGCTCGAGGTAGAAGCCCTCCTCGCGGTAGAGCTGCAGGATCGCAGCGATCATCTCGATGGTGTCGCGTTCGCCGCGAACTTTCGTGAGTAGTTCCGTCCCCTTGATATGCAGTCCGGCTGCGCCGCCGATGTGAATCTCGTAGCCGCTATCGACGCACACGACGCCGATATCCTTGCAGGTCGCCTCGGCACAGTTGCGCGGGCAGCCTGACACGGCGAGCTTGACCTTCGCAGGCGTCCAGGAACCCCACAGCAGTCGTTCCAGCTTTATGCCAAGCCCGGTTGAGTCCTGCGTGCCGAACCGGCACCACTCCGAACCCACGCATGTCTTCACCGTGCGCAGCGCCTTGCCATAGGCATGGCCGGAGACCATTCCAGCGGCATTGAGCTCGGCCCACACTCCTGGCAACTGCTCTTTGTGAACGCCCAGCAGGTCTATCCGCTGGCCGCCTGTGACCTTGACGGCGGGGATACTGAACCGGTCAACGACATCCGCGATGGCGCGCAGTTCCTTCGACGATGTCATGCCCCCCCCACATGCGTGGAATGACGGAGTAGGTGCCGTCCTTCTGTATGTTGGCGTGCACCCGTTCATTGACGAAACGCGATTGCGCGTCGTCGCGATAAAGGCCGGGCCAGGCGCAGAGTAGGTAGTAGTTGAGCGCCGGCCGGCATGAAGCGCATCCGTCGGGCGTCGTCCATTCCAGCGCCTGCATGACGGCGGGAATGGATTGCAGTTGCTGTTCGATGATCCGCTTGCGCACCAGGCCGTGGCCATAGGGTGTGCATGGGCACACGGGCTTTGGCCCCTTGTGCTCCAGCACGGCGTCGCCCGCCGTCAGCTTCAGCAGTTTTTCCACCAGCGGCGTGCAGGTGCCGCAGGAGGCGGATGCTTTGGTGACGGCTCGCACGCTGTCGAGGCTGGTGAGTTTCTTGGCCGTGATCGCATTTGTGATCGCGCCCTTGCAGATGCCGTTGCAGCCGCAGACTTCGGTGTCGTCCGCCATGGCCGCAACGGCCGCGCTAGGGTCCAGACCTCGAAGGCCCTCCGTCGCGGCCTGCCCGAATACAAGGGTCTCGCGAAAGTCCGAGACGTCTGCGCCATCGCGCATCAGGTCGAAATACCACCCGCCATCGGCCGCGTCGCCGAACAGCACGGCGCCTGCGATCCTGCCATTCTCGATCACGATGCGCTTGTAGACGCCTCGACCTGCGTCCCGGTACACAATGTCTTCGCAACCATCGCCGCCCGCAAAGCGACCGGCCGAAAACACGTCGACGCCTGACACCTTGAGGCGAGTCGAGACGACCGAGCCCACGTATGCTCCTGCTCCACGGGTCAACGTATCGGCCAGCGCGCGGCACATTTCCCAGATCGGCGCCACGAGGCCGTAGCACTGGCCGCGATGCTCCGCGCATTCACCCACCGCGTAGATGGCAGGATCCGACGTGCGCATCGTGTCGTCGACCTGGACGCCGCGCCCCACATTCAGGCCCGACGCTTTCGCCAGCTTGGTGCTGGGCCGGATGCCTACCGCCATCACCAGTATGTCGCACGGCAGCATGCGTCCGTCCTTCAGGCGCAGCGCAGTTACCCTGCCATCACGCCCGACGATTTCTTCGGACTGGCCCTCGAGTATCGTCTCGACGCCGCGTTCCTTCAGCGCTTCCGTCAGCAGGTGGCTGGCAGAGGCGTCGACCTGCCTTTCCATCAGGATATCGAGCAGGTGAACGACGGTCGCTTTCATGCCGCGGCGTGCGAGGCCATAGGCCGCCTCAAGGCCGAGGAGGCCGCCGCCAATCACAACCGCCCTGCCGCCCCCTGCCGAGGCTTTGACCATCGCTTCAACGTCGGAGAGATCGCGGAATGTGATCACGCCATCGAGGTCGGCGCCGGGCAGGGGCAGGCGCACGGCGTCTGAGCCGGTCGCCAGGATCAGGCGGTCAAACTTCTCCGCGATTCCGCCCTCGGCGAACACCATGCGACTGGCCGTGTCGATCGACGTGACGTTACAGCTGGTATGCAGCGTGATCGCGTTGTCGCGATACCAGGCCTCATCATTGATGATGATGTCGCCGAATGTCTTCTCGCCGGCGAGCACCGGTGAAAGCATGATGCGATTGTAGTTCACATGGGGCTCGGCGCCAAAGACGATGATCTCATACCGATCGGGATCGCGCTTCAGGACTTCTTCCACGGCCCTGCAACCGGCCATGCCATTGCCAACGACAACAAGTCTTTCGCGTGCTTCGTGTTTCATGACGATGGCTGCCTAGGCCTGCACGAGCGAGGACTGGCGCGCCAGCCATGTCGCTCGCCATTTCGCGCCGACTGCCAGCAGTGCAAGCAGCGAGACGAGCGCGAGGCAGGCAAAGCCAAGGAAGCCGAACTGGAACGAGCCGGTCGCCTGCTTTGACAGGCCGAGCGTGGAGGCGAGATAGAAGCCGCCGATCCCTCCGGTCATGCCGACAAGACCGGTGACCACGCCGATCTCTTCGCGGAAGCGTTGCGGCGCGATCTGGAAGATGGCGCCATTGCCCGCGCCCAGGGCGATCATGCTGAAGAGGATGATCCCGAGCGCGATCCACGCAGAGGGCCACGCAAAGCTTGCGAGCGTCAGGCCGGCGATTGCAAGCATGTAGACGGTCGAAAGCGTCGGCACGCCGCCAAACCTGTCAGCGAACCGGCCGCCGACCGGGCGCGAGAAGGAGCCTGCGAACACGCAGGCAGCCGTAAAGAAACCCGCGATGACCGGCGTCAGTCCGTATTCTGCGTTGAAGTAGATGGTGAGAGACGACGACAGCCCGACGAAGCCGCCGAAGGTCACGCTGTAGAGCAGCATGAGCATCCAGGCGTCGCGAGTCTTCAGGATGGCGAAGTAGCCGCTGAGCGGTTTTGGCGCGGGTCGATTGGGCGGGTCTTTCGCGAAGACAAGAAACACCACGAAGGCGACAGCCAGCGGGATCGCCGCCAGTCCGATCACGTTGGTCCAGCCATATGACTGGGCAAGGCCCGGCGCAAACAGAGCCCCAAGAGCTGTTCCGGAATTTCCGGCGCCCGCGATGCCGAGCGCAAGGCCCTGATGCTCGGGCGGATACCAGCGCGAGGCCATTGGCAGGGCGACAACGAAGGATGCGCCGGCAACGCCGAGCAGAATGCCGAGCACGAGCACGCTGTCATAGCTGCGCACACCGATTGCCCAGGCGAACAGGAGCCCGCCAAGCACGATCAACTGGAATACAAGGCCCGTCACTTTCGGTCCGAAGCGGTCGACAGCAAGGCCTGCCGCCACGCGCAGGAAGGCTCCGGACAGAACCGGGATGGCGACCATCAGACCCTTCTGTGCGGCGTCCAGCTTCAGGTCGCTGGCGATGGCCACGCCAAGTGGCCCGAGCAGGACCCAGACCATGAAGCTGAGATCGAAATAGAGGAATGACGAGAAAAGCGTGGGCGCATGGCCCGCTTTCATGAATTTGCCGAACGACATGGCGGATGTGACCCTGGACAGAACGGCGGCGTCGCCGGGGAGGGACCGCATCCGGGCGGTCAACCAATTCGGCCGTGAACGCCATTGTCCTGGGGCCAGTCACTATTCATCCATGCTGGACGATTGCCGTCACGCGTTGTCGCTGGTGATTGTGCGACTCGATGATGATCGCCTTACGGCAGGGCGCCTTCGCGCCTCTGTTGGCGACGTTTTAGGCGCCGTCACCGCCGCGCGCGCGTGATCTGGAAACCAGCCGCGTACTCACGCGTGCGTTCCGGAGCAAATTCCATGTTGCCGGGCAGCCTGTCGGGAGTCATCGCAATCAAGCCGGTCGCGCCCTCAGTGGACCAAGGCGTATCATGCGCGCCTTCGATCTTGGCGTCGGCAGTGGGCGCATTCAGCCCGGCGTCGAAGGATGCATCGCGAAACAGGTCAGGCCGATAACAGGCAATTGCAGCATCCAGATCTGTCGCCGCCGGCGCCTGACCCCATCGAATCATCTGACTCACAATCCACGCCGCCTGGCTGCGCCACGGATGAAGCGTGGCGTGACGCGCAAATCTCAAAGATGGCGGAGCGCCCGGGACCAGACGCTGTGCGATCAAGGCTTCCGGCGCATTCAGCCATTCCGGCTGGGCAAGCAGCGTCGCAAGTTCGCCCGCATTGGCGTCGTCGTCTGCCCACAGCGCCGCGCGTATCAGCGCCCGCATCAAGGCCAGCATCTGCGCCGGTTCCTGGTTCGCCCAGTTGCTTGAAACGCCCAGCACCTTGTCGGGGCCACCCGGCCAGAAGTCTGCAGCGTGCAATGCGATCCGCGCGCCGCTCTCGGCTTCGCAAAGCGCGCCCCAAGGCGCCCCCACGCAGAATCCGTCGATTTCGCCCGACTTCAGTCGCGCAGCGATGGCGGTCGGCGGCGCGACGACGATGCGGATATCGTCGTCAGGATCAATTCCAGCGGCCGCCACCCAGAACCGCAGCATGTAGTTATGCATCGAGTATGGAAACACGACCGCGAAACTGATCGCGGGCTTGCCGCGCGCGCGTCGCGCAGCCACAGCCACAGCAAGCGCATTGGCGCTGAGCGGCCGGGCGGGATCGGCTTCGGCCATTTCAGTCGCAAGCGTCGCGGAAACGCCAATCGCAGCGCCATGGGCATTCAGCGACATCGGAACGGTGAGCGGCGCGCGCTCCGATCCGATACCCATACCGGCTGCGATCGCCATCGGGGCCAGCATATGCGCGCCGTGGAACACGCCAGCCGCCACCTTGTCGCGGATGGTGGCCCACGAAACTTCGCGATGAAGGTTTACGTCCAGGCCTTCGGCTTCAAACAAGCCACGCGTCTTCGCCACGATCAGCGGGGCTGCATCGGTGAGGGCGATGAAGCCGAGATCGAGCCTTGTCTTCACGACTTGTCTCCCTTCAGCACGCCGGAGAATGCCAGCAGGTCAGCCGCGACGGCTGCGATCGGCCGGCCAGAGTTCATCGCCAGCTTGCGAAGCATTGCGTAGGCTTCTTCTTCGCCAACCTGTCGCTCCTTCATCAAAAGGCCCTTGGCGCGCTCGACTGTCTTGCGGGAGGCGAGATCCGACTGCGCCTTGGCGAGATCCGTGCGAAGCTGCTGCATCAGCTGGAAACGGCTCATCGCCACTTCGAGGATCGACCGGACGCGACCCGGCTGCAGGCCATCGACGATGTAGGCGGCGACGCCCGCTCGAATCGCCTCTTCGCCGAATCCCGGCTCCGAGCGATCGACGAACATCACGACAGGCCGAGGATTTGCCTGGGTGCTCTCGCGCAGGCTTTCCAGCGTGTCGCGGTCAGGGCTGTCGCTTGCCACCACAATGACATCCGGCTGGAATTGCGCGAGTTCTGCTGGCCGGAGGCTCGCGGTGCGTCGCAACTCCAGGGGCGAAATATCCGCAAGCCCCTCGGCGACGAGGGCGGCGCGGGCTGGGTCCGGATCGACAAGCAGAAGCCTCATGGCGGCCGGACCTTGGCTCGGGACACTGCAACAACCGACGCCGGTATGGTTGATGAGCTGAACTGAGTGCGGGTCTGCACAAAAACGCGCCGCTGTTTGCGCAGATGCGCGTCGGTGAGGGTGCGGTTTCGAGCGTCGTATCGTCGCGACGGCGCCACGCGCGCGGGCAGGATGCGGTTTTCGCGCCTTCCGGATCGGCGCCGCGCCAGCTTTTGGCGCTCACGAAGCAGAATGAATCGCGCACCCTGCAGCAGCCCTGCATGGTCGGCTGATCGCGAGGCAACGAAGCTTCGCTCACGGGCGACGACAGCCCACCCAATCATACATCCGGACAATGGCGTCCTGCGGCCTCGATGAAGGCCGCCGGAACGCATTTGCGCGCACGCGCCAGAGGAGAATCTGAATGACCATCAACCGGACGCGCGCAGGACAAGGCCTTGCCAGCACGCTCTTCGCACTGGCGTTGCACGCCGCCAGCCCCGCAAACGCGCAGGAGCAGACGGCAACGATCATTGACGCGCTGGTCAACGGAGCGCCAGTCCTCGAGCTGCGGCCCCGGTATGAGCATGTCGAGCAGGACGGGCGGCCCAATGATGGCGAGGCGACCACGTTGCGCACGCGCCTGGGGTGGCAAACGGCCAAGTGGAATGGCCTGCAGGCGCTGATCGAGATCGAGGACGTTCGCGGGCTCGGGCCGGAAAGTTACGATACGAACCTCAACGGAAAAGCCATATACGCGCAGATATTCGATCCCGAAACGACAGAGCTCAACCGCCTGCAGCTCGTATGGTCGCCTGACCCTGTCCTTACCGCCACGCTCGGCCGCCAGCGCATCAATCTCGATGATCAGCGCTTCATCGGTGGCTCGGCCTGGCGCCAGGACGAGCAGACATTCGACGCGGTCCGAATCGACACGCGCCATGGTCGGTTCGACGCAACCTACATCTACATAGCGAAGATCAACCGCATCTTCGCAGAAGATCAGGATTGGGACTCCGACAGTCACGTGCTGAGCGCCAGCTATGCATTCGCCGAATCCGCGAAGCTCACGGGCTTTATCTACGCCCTCGATTTTGACCGACCCGCCACGCCCGGCGTTCGCAATCAGTCCAGCCTGACCTGGGGCGCCAAAGTATCAGGCAGGATGCAATGGGACGCACTGCGCTTCGACTACGCCGCGACCACCGCGCGTCAACGCGACTATGGATCGAGCCTGCTCGACTATGAGCTCGACTTTGTCAGCGCGGAAGCCACAGCGACGCATGGCCCGCTGTCAGCAAGGCTGGCTTACGACCAGCTGGAAGGGAACGGCGTCCGCGGGTTCTCGACGCCGCTTGGCTCGCTCCACGCATTCAACGGTTGGTCGGACGCCTTCATCTCGAATGGCGCCAAGACGACCGTCGACGGCCTGCGCGACGCCAACGTGACATTCGCATGGAACACCGGCGTGAAATGGGACTATCTTTCCAACCTGACCGTGACGGCGCGCTATCACACGTTCGACGCCGAGCGCACCGGCGCCGACCTCGGCTCCGAATTGGACCTCATGGTTTCTGGAACCGTCACGCCGCAACTCTCATGGCTTGTGAAGTTCGCAGACTATGATGGCCCGGCGAGCCTGCCGGCGCCTGCCGATCGCACCAAGATCTGGCTGGGCTTCGAGTGGAAGATGTAACGCAATGGTCTGCCGCTCGGACGTGTTTATCGCCAGCGGTAGAACGTCGTGTTGTCATTCATCAGTGCAGCGTTTCCTTGAAACGCATGCGGCGGTCTACAACGCGTTCAACATACAGCGGCATCTGCTTAGCCGCGCTGCAGTGCGCGTGCTGCGTGCACGCTCGGAATCTGTCTGGAGCGGGGCGGTCGCGTGACCGCCGGAGGCTTGTCGAAAGCCCAGCAAACACGCATGCAGTTAAGTTGACAGTTCTCCTGCGTGACTATCCTTTCCGATGGCGTGAAATGGTCGGCAGAACGCAAGGGGACAAGTGATGCGAGTATTGATGGTTTGTGCGATGGCCGTGCTGGCTGCCGCAACGTCAGCGTGCGAGGGCCTCGATGATCCGGCCTTCCTTGCTGAGCTCGACAGGTTCGTTGCCGACGCGAATGCGGCCTCGCCCCAGGCAGTCGCCGCGAAGGCTTGGACCGATCCCAAAGAGGCCGGCTTTGTCTGGCAGGACGGCAAGTGGGTCTTCGAGAGCGAAGTCTGGGTCTGGCGCGAAGGCGTGTGGACGCCGAACACCTCGGCCGCAACCCAGATGGTCAACGTGCTGCCAAACGCACGCTGGAAACAGCGCGCCGACGGCTGGCACTGGACGGTGGACTAACCGCATCGACGCGCAGGGCCGGCCTCGCAGCACGAGGCCGTCTGTCTACCTCGGCCGCCCACGCTTGAGATCAGCCGACAGGGCGCTGTCGGGTTAAGCACGAATTCTGGTCAAGCGAGTTCCATCGCTGCACCCCTGAGCTTGATTTCGTTTTGAGTTTCGGTTTCGCGATCAGGTCGTGCGAACTCGGAATTGACGTGCACTTGGCTAACTTGACAGCACCCTGCCGCAGGCTTGTCGAAAGCCTCGCAAATCCGGCCCGAGTTAAGCTGACAGTTCTGGTCGAACAATTCATATGGCGTCTCCGTCCTGACACCGGTAACCTTTCCATCGGTCGAAAGCCGATATGAGGGCGCCCAAATGCAGACCCGGCGCAACGTCCTCGCAGCTGGCGCAATGCTCGCCGCCAGTTGCGTTGGCGCCCGCGCCTCCGCTGCGCCCCACCAGGCCGCGCCATTGGTCAAGCTGGCATCCGGAACGGTGAGGGGAGGCTGGTCTGCCGCGGCGCCTAATTCCGTCCGCGAATTCCTTGGCGTCCCTTATGGCGCCGACACGCGCACGGCGCGTTTCATGCCTCCGGCGCCAGTCCGGCCCTGGACCGGCGTCCGCGACGCCATCGCCTACGGCCCCGCCAGCCCGCAAGGTTCTGGCGACGAGTCGCAATCCGAAGATTGCCTCGTCCTCAATGTCTGGGCGCCGGAGCATCGCGCAAATGCGAGACGGCCCGTCCTCGTCTACATCCACGGCGGCGGCTACACGACCGGCTCCGGCGCCAGCCCGCTCACACACGGCGCAAACCTCGCGGCGCGGGGTGACGCTGTCGTCATAACGCTCAACCACCGCCTCAACCTGTTCGGCCACCTGCACCTCGCCGCGCTCGCGGGCGATGCCTACGCCAACTCCGGCAATGCAGGCCTGCTCGACCTCGTCCTCGCCCTCGAATGGGTTCGCGACAACGCGAGCGCGTTCGGCGGCGATCCCGGCAATGTCACCCTGTTCGGCCAGTCCGGCGGCGGCGCGAAGATCGCCTGCCTGATGGCGATGCCGGCAGCTTCGGGGCTCTTCCACCGCGTCTGGACGATGAGCGGCCAGCAGGTCACCGTGCAGGGCCCGCGCGGCGCCGCCACCCGCGCCCGCGCCGCGATGGACCATATCGGCGCCAGCCTCGACCAGCTGCGCGACATGCCCACAGACAAACTCCTCGCCGCCCTCAACGCCCGCGACCCCACCATCGCCAACAGTCGCGTCTACTGGGGCCCTGTTCTCGATGATGTCACGATGAGCGCCCACCCCTTCTGGCCCGAAGCGCCCGCGCTCTCAGCCAACATCCCGATGGTGATGGGCAACACGCGCGAGGAAACCGGCTCCCTCATCGCCCGCGGCGATCCCGCCATCTTCGACCTGACATGGGAAACGCTGCCCGCCCGCCTCGAGCGCGATCTCGTCAGCGACGTCGACGTCCACAACACGATCCGCCTCTACCGCACCCTCTATCCCGATCTCCCGCCCGCACAGATTTTCCTCCGTGCGACCAGCGCCGGCCGCTCATGGCGCGCACAGGTCATCGAAGCCGAAATGCGCGCAAGGCAGGGCGCGCCCACTTTTGTCTATCAACTCGATTATCCCTCCCGCGCAGACGGTGGCCGATACGGCGCCTACCACATGCTCGACATCCCGCTGGTGTTCACGAACACTCACGAAGCCACAGCGGACACCGGCGATGATGCAACTGCGCGCACCGTGTCTGAAATAATGAGTGACGCCCTGCTGCGCTTCGCGAAAACCGGCGATCCCAACGGCGCCACGCTCCCCGACTGGCCGCACTACGATCTGACGCAGCGGTGCACGATGATGTTCGACACAACGACACGCCTTGAATCCGACCCGCGCGGCGAAGAACGCCGCTTCTTCGGCCGCACGCCCTACATCCAGCCGGGAACGTACTGATGTCGGTGAGCCCGCCTACCGCCGCACATCCTTCCCGCCGCTTGTCATCAACGCGCGGATCTGCGCCTCGCTTGCATGGCTCGCGTCGCCCATCTGGCCGTGCTTGGCCGCCGCCGTGTGCAGTGCAAAGTTCAGCGCGTCCTGCGCGCCTCCGCCCTTCATCAGCGAGAATAACAGCCCGCCCGCAAACGCATCCCCTCCGCCGATGCGATCCACCACATTGGCGAGCTCCAGCGGCTGCGAACTCACCACGCCGTCGCACGCATGCAGCGTCGCGCCCAGCGAGAACGCATCCACCGCGTGCGTCGTCCGCGTCGTCGCCGCGATGCGCTGGAGTTTGGGAAACGCCTTGAACGCCGCCGCGCACGCAGCGCCGCGATCGGCAAACGTCTCGCCCAGCACCAGCGCAATGTCCCGCTCGTCCACGAAGGCGATCGTCGCCATGCTGAGCAGCTGGCGCAGGATCGGCGCGCCCGTCTCTCCGCGCGCCGCCCACAGCGAGCTGCGATAATTCCCGTCGAACGACACAGCCACGCCACGCTCGACCGCCGCCGTCACGGCCGCAAGCGAAGCCGCGCCGGCCTTCGCGCTCACAGCCGGCGAAATCCCCGACACATGCAGGTAATCCGCCCCTTCCAGCGCCGCGATGCACGGCCCCGCGTCGACCGTCTCCGCGAACGTCGAGCCCGCGCGATCATAGACAATCTCGGCGGGCCGCGTGACCGCTCCCGGCGTCAGGAAATAGAGCCCCATCCGCCCCGTCGCGAAATTCACCGCGCCAACATCCACCCCATGCCGCCGCAGCTCGTCACGCGCCGCATGTCCCAATGGATTGTCCGGCAGCGCGGTGGCCATCGCCGCCTTGCCGCCCAGCCGCGAGACGCAGATGGCGACATTGGCCTCCGCCCCGCCGATATGCGAAGCTAAACGCGGCGTCTGCAGCAACATCTCGCCATACGGCGCCGACAGCCGCACCAGCATCTCGCCAAAGCAGACAAGCTTGCCGCTCATCGCGCGAGCCAGCCTCCATCCACGGGCAGGATCGCCCCGTGCACATAGTCTGCCGCAGCCGACGCAAGAAAGACAGCCGCCCCGCCAATGTCGCGCGCATCGCCCCACCGCCCCGCCGGAATGCGCGCGAGAATATCGCGGCTCCGCTGCGGATCGGCGCGCAACGCCTCGGTGTTGTTGGTCTCGATATACCCCGGCGCGACGGCGTTGACGTTCACGCCCTTCGCCGCCCATTCGTTCGCCAGCGCTTTCGTGACGCCCGCGAGCCCGCTCTTCGCCGCCGCATAACTCGGCACGCGTATCCCGCCCTGGAAGGCGAGCAGGGAAGCGATCTGCACGATCTTGCCGCGCTGGTTGTTGGCAAAGCAGTGCTTCGCAAACGCCTGTGAAAGAAAGAAGACCGACTTGAGATCGGTGTCCATCACGGCGTCCCAGTCCTCTTCACTGAACTCTACTGCATCCGCCCGCCGGATGATCCCCGCATTGTTGACGAGAATGTCCGCCCGCCCCAACGCGCTCACCGTTTCCGAGATCACACGCGACACAGGTTCGATCGACGAAAGATCAGCCGACACGCTGACGAACTTCCGCCCGGCCGCCTTCACCAACGCCTCAGTCTCCACCGGCGCCGTCCGCCCCACCGCCGCAACATCCGCGCCAGCCTCGGCGAGCGACACCGCAATCGCCTGCCCAATGCCGGTGTTGGCCCCGGTCACGATGGCGACTTTTCCTGAGAGCGAGAAAGGAGACGTCATGATTGCTGCACCGCAGACCTGCGTAATTTGCACCCCTCTCCCCCTTGTGGGGAGAGGGTAGGGTGAGGGGGGCGGTCCAGCAGGCGGGATGATCGTGACGAACGAGCGCCTCGAAACGTTGAGCCGCCCCCCACCTCCTGCCTCCTCCCCACAAGGGGGAGGAGAGTGAGCGCTGCATCGCCTGTGCCCGCCAATCCCGCCATCACTTCAACTGGCAGATATCAAGCTGGTTCATGTCGGTATAATCCAGGTTCTCCCCGCCCATTGCCCAGATGAACGTGTACGCACTCGTGCCTGCGCCCATGTGGATCGACCAGGGCGGCGACATCACCGCTTCCTCGTTCGCCATCACGATGGAGCGGCTGTCCTCGGGCTCGCCCATGAAATGGAACACGCGATCATTCGGCCCCATCCCGAAATAGAGATACACTTCCGAGCGGCGATCATGCAGGTGCGGCGGCATCGTGTTCCACACGCTGCCCTGCTTCAGCACCGTCATCCCCAGCAGCAGCTGGCACGACTTCACCTTCGCCGGCACCACGAACTGATAGATCGTCCGCTCGTTCGATGTCTCGGGCGCCCCGCGCTCCAGCGGCACAGCCGTCTCGATCGAAATCTTCGCCACCTCGTAGCGCGCATGCGCCGGCGTCGAAACAAGATAGAAGCGCGCCGGCTTGCCCGCATCCTTTGAACGGAACACCACCTTCTCCGATCCCATCGGAATGTAGAGCCCGTCGCGCTGCGCGAGATCATGGGCAACGCCATCCACCTCGATCACGCCCGGCCCATCGCCAATGTTGATCGCGCCGATCTCCCGCCGCTCGAGGAAGGGCTTGCCCTTCGCCGACGCCGGCTCCGTCTGCGCCGGCAATTCCACGGCCTGCGAGACAGGCGCCGCTCCGCCCACCACCATGCGCTCGTTGTGGCAGTAGTTGAGTGTGACCTTCTCCGGCTGGAATAGCCCCGAAATCAGGTAGCGGCTGCGCAGATCGTCATTGCTCGCCCCGTCCATCATGTCGGGATGGGTGGCGTGATATGTCTTCTCGAACATCTCTGGCTCCTCTTCCAGTCGCGCATCTGGCGCGCGCACGGAAACCGGTGTCATAGATCGCTGAACGGGCGCTGCGGTCAAGCCCCGATCACGACCGAACCGGCCCGGTCGAGGCCCTTACAACAAGCCGGGGATGAACCTCGCCCTGCTGGTCCTCATCCAGCGGCTCCTTGGTCAGCCGGTCGCCCAGCAGCCTGACCGACGCCATCCGCCCTGTCGCCTTCACTGGCAGCAGAACGGTCGTCAGCGCGGGCCACATCCGCGAGGCGAGGGGACTGTCGTCAAACCCCACCACGGAGACATCCTTCGCGATATCCAGTCCCGTCTCGCGAATGGCCTGGCACACGCCCGCCGCCATCTCGTCATTGCCGCAGAACACGGCCGTGGGTTTGATCGCCTGACCCATCAGCTTGCGCCCGGCATCGACGCCCGACTGAAACGTATACGCCCCGCGGAGGTCCAGCTTCTTGTCCAGCGTTAGGCCCGCCGCCTTCAGGCCTTCAACGAAACCCGCGCGCCGCTCGTGCGAGGACCGGAACGTGTCCGGCCCCGACACATGCGCGATCACCTTGTGCCCCAGCCCGGCCAGATGCTCGGCCGCCTGCCGCGCGCCTTCGCGATCATGCGTCACGATTGAATTGTCCGGCTCGTCCAGCAGCACGGACGCAATCCGCACATAGGGCGTATCCGACGCGCGCAGCAGCGCCACAAGCTCCTCGTCCTCCGACACCGACGACGGCAGGATCACGCCCGCCAGCTTCTGCCGGTCGATGAAGCCGCGCACGCCCGACAGGAAATCCCTGTCGCGTCGGTTGCACGGATGAACCACCAGTTCCAGCCCCGAACCACGAATGATATCGAGAATGCCCTGCTGCGTGTCGATCACGTGCTGCGGGTTCGGATTGTCGTAGATCAGCCCTACCAGATAGGACCGCCGCGACGCCAGCCCGCGTGCAACCGGATCGGGCGCATAACCCAGATCCTTGATCACCGCGTCGATGCGCTCGCGCGTTTCCTTGTTGACGAACGGGCTCTGGTTGATGACGCGCGACACCGTCTTCTTCGACACGTTCGCCAGCCGCGCGACATCGTTGATCGTCGGCCTGCGCCGCGGTTCGGCCGCAGGAGGCGCTACCGCTTTCGTCGCCGGTGCGGGCTTAATTGTCTTCTTCATGTCCCATGCTTGCGCGCGAGCAGGACAGCCCGTCAAGCGGGACAATCGTCTGGGCCACGTCGACGATGCAAAAGGCCTCCGGCGCAAGCGTTGACACCGGTAACTATTGTCGTGAGGTTGACCGCAAAAAGGGGATCACCGCGTGACCGCCTTCACCCGTCGCATCGTCCTCGCCACGCTGCCGGGCCTCGGCCTCGCTGGCTGCACGACAGCCCTCGCGCCAGGCTCGCCGCTCAGCCGCCGCGAGGAAGAAATCTCCCCCGCCGGCCTCGACTGGGCGTATCTCAAATGGCGCCGCGGCATCGAGAACCAGCGCCGCGCCGACAATGGCGATGGGACATTCCTCAACCCCATCCTCGCCGGCGATCATCCCGACCCCACCATCCTCCGCGATGGCGACCGCTGGCTGATGACGTTCTCCTCATTCGAATCCTATCCTGGCCTCGTCATCTGGCAGAGCCGCGACCTCGTGAACTGGACGCCGCTCGCCGCCGCGCTGAACACCAACATCGGCTCCGTCTGGGCGCCCGAACTCACCAAGCACAACGGCCGCTACTTCCTCTTCATCCCCGCGCGCTTCCCTCAACAGCGCTCGATCTACGTCATCCACGCCGAACGGCCCGAAGGCCCATGGTCGGAACCCATCGACCTCAACCTGCCGCGCCACATCGATCCCGGCCACGCCGTCGGCGAAGACGGCACACGCTGGCTCTTCCTCTCCGGCGGTGACCGCATCCGCTTGAGCGATAACGGCCTCTCCACCATCGGCGAGGTCGAACACGTCTACGATCCGTGGCGTTATCCCGAGGAGTGGGTCGTCGAAGGCTTCGCGCCCGAAGGCCCGAAAATCCTGCGCAGGGGGGAATGGTTCTACCTCATCACGGCCGTCGGCGGCACAGCCGGCCCGCCCACCGGCCACATGGTCATCGTCGCGCGCTCGCGCTCGATCAACGGCCCGTGGGAACATGACCCGCAGAACCCTATCGTCCGCACCTGGTCTTCACGCGAGAAATGGTGGTCACGCGGCCACGCAACTTTGTTTGAAGACCCGAACAGCAACTGGTGGATGGTCTATCACGGCTACGAAAACGGCTTCTGGACCCTCGGCCGCCAATGCCTTCTGGATCCAGTCGAATGGACGCGCGACGGCTGGTTCCGCCCCACCGGCGGCGACCTCTCGAAGCCGCTCGCCAAGCCGATCAACATTCCCAACGCCGAACACGGCATGCCGCTCTCGGATGATTTCAGCACGGACCGCCTCGGCGTCCACTGGGCCTTCCACGCCCCCGGTCCCAACGAGACCACGCGTCTCACGCGCGACAGCAACGGCCTCACCCTCCGCGCCTCCGGCGCATCGCCGACCGACAGCCGCCCGCTCACCTTCATCAATGGCGACCTCACCTACGAAGTCGAAGCCGACATCGAACTGGAGCAGGGCGCCGAAGCCGGCCTGCTGCTCTTCTATTCCCCCAAACTCTATTGCGGCCTAGGTTTCACCGAGACCGGCCTCGTCATGCACCGCGTCGGAACCCAACGCCGCAACGCCCCACCAGCAGACTTCGGCCGCCGCCTCCAGATCAAACTTCAGAACGACCGCCACATCGTCACCTGCTGGACCCGCACCCCCGGCCAACGCTGGACCCAATACGGCGTCCGCTTCGAAACCTCCGGCTACCACCACAACACCGCCTGGGATTTCCTGAGCTTGCGTCCCGCGATCTACTGCAGCGGGCAGGGCAGCGCCCGCGTGCGCAGCGTGACGTACAGGGCGCTCTGACAATCCCGATGCAGAAGCAGACCCCCGCCAGTCCTCCCCCGGAAAGGGGGAGGACAGGCGGGGGTCACTCTCTCAACGACCACAATCGGTGCAACACTCAGCGCCGCACCATCCGCACCAGATCCCACGCGCTCTCCACAAACGCCCCCCGTGTCTCCGGCCGCACCGGATACCCGCCGACCTCGCTCTCGCTATCGATGATCCGCCCCGTCCCGTTGCGGACATCCGCCACGATCCGCGCATCCACGGAATCGCGCATCTCCGGCCGCGCCCCGCATGTTGCCAGCACCTCGCCCATGTGCCCACGCAGCTCGGCGTCACGATCCACATACGCATGCGCCTGCAGCGTCAGCAGTGGCGCCCCATCGCCGAAACGCCCCGTCATCTCCATCGCCGACCCGTCCGCCTTGAGTGCGAGATTGCCGTTGATGTCGAGCCTCAACGCCCCATCTCCGCCGAGCATGAATGCCGCCGCCTTCGCATCGCTCGATGGCCCGCCCAGAAACACATTCCCCCGCACCCGCACATCGCCTGCCTCGAAGGCGTGTCCCGCCCACTCGTTCGCATGCAGGTTGTAGTGCGCGAACCGCTTGCCCGCATTGTAGACTACGCAACCGCGCATCTCGCCCTGCGCGCCGCCCTTGAACAGCACGTTGCGCTCGCGGTTGTGCGCATAGAGGGAGTCCGCGATCACCACGTCGCGCACATTGTCGTGGATCAGCGTGCCCTTCGAATGTTCGCCCTTCGAATGCGTCGCATTGGAAAGCCCTTCCGCCACGATATTCCTCAGGAAGCGGATGTTGTGCGATGTGAACGCGCGCCATTCCGCCACGCTCGCCGCAGTGTCCTCCGCGCCGAACCGCTTGCCCGACGCCGACAGCCCCTCATCCGTCGCCCATGTGATCGAGCAGTTGGAAACCTCGACGCCCGCCGCGCCATAGGCGTAGATCCCGTCGCACTCCCAGCCGCTCTTCTTCGCCTGCCCAGCCTCGCCCGGCCGCACCGCCACATGCTGCACGATCACATTGTCCGCATTGATCGCGATCCCGCCGCGAACGAACGTCACCAGCGACGGCGCCGTCTGTCCCGCAATGGTCACATCGCCCGCATTGATCCGCACCGTCTCCATGCCGAGATCGATCACGCCGCCGACCTCGAACACGATGATGCGCGCGCCCTTCGCCTTCACCGCCTCGGTGAAAGACCCCGGCCCGTCCGCCTTCAGCGTCGTCACGCGGATGATCCGACCGCCACGCCCGCCGGTGATCCCGCCTGCTTCTGGCGCCGCCCACGCCGGCAGCACAACGCCAAGGGCAGCCGAGCCCAGCAGGAACCCACGCCGCCCAATCCAGTATGGCCGCTTCACGTCCCGCGCGCCTTCGCGCCAGCATCAAGCACCGAGATATCCTTCGGCCGCATCGTCGCCAAATCCCACTGCGCCGCATCAAACGCCCGCCGCGTCATCGCATGCTGGGGATAGCCGCCCGTCTCGTCTTCTTGGTCGATGATCTCCCCGCGCCCCTCGGCCACGTCGGCCAGCACGCGCACGTCGTCCCCATCGCGATCCCACGGCCGCGCCCCCGCATGGGTCAGCACATGCGTCTCGACATCGATCGCCGGCATCGCGACCAGCCCGGCCGGCCAGTCCAGCGGCGCGTCATGCTTCAGAATGCGCCCGCGTGTCTGCCCATACGACCCAAGCTCCGGCAAATCCGCGCCCCAGCGATCCACCATCAGGTTGTCAGCCACGTTCCTCGACTTACAGGTCACTGGCTGCTACCTACAAGAAACGATCAGAAGACCGGGCTGATTTCAGCGCGGTTCGCTGTCACCGGCGCCGGGGGCGCCAACCCATGTCAAGCTTGCCGGACGACCGGCGCTCCGATTTCGTATCGGACGCGCTGACCGGGCTTATGCATACGATCGCCGACGGCATGATGACTATCGACTCAGCCGGCGGGATCATCGACTTCAATCCCGCCTGCGAGATACTATTTGGCTTCACGCATGACGAGGTCATAGGCCGGAATGTGCAGATGCTGATGCCAATTCAGCATCAGCCGGAGCACGACCGCTACCTTCGCGACTATCTGGCGACCGGCACGCGTAAAATCATCGGGGTCCGCCGCGAGGTCGTAGGTCGACGCAAGGACGGCACGACGTTCCCGATGGAACTGTCGGTGGGAGAAATCGATCAAGGCGCGAACCGCGCGTATGTCGGCGTGATGCGGGACATCAGCTCCAAGAAGGCTTCCGAGGAAGCGCTGCAAAGCAGCGAAGTACACCTGCGCGATAGGATCGCGGAACTTGAGGACGCGCGAGACCGGCTCGAAAGACACAAATCCGAAATGGATGAGCTTGCTAAGCAGACAAGCATCGCGCGGCAGGCAGCGGACAGTGCAAATAGGGCCAAGTCGGAGTTTCTCACGATCGTCAGCCATGAAATTCGCACGCCTATGAACGCGATCCTCGGCTTCGCTCGATTGCTCGATGAGGCAAGTCTGGCCAAGCCGCACGGCGACTACGCGGGGATGATCCTTCGCGCCGGTGACGCGCTCATGATTATTCTCAATGATATCCTGGACCTCGCAAAGATCGAGGCCGGCCGCGTGGAACTCGAGGCGCTGCCATTCGAAGTCGCGGACAAACTGAAGGTGATCGAAGACCTGTGGCTCGTGCCGGCTCAGCAGAAAGATCTCTATCTCCGGACCGAAATTGTCGGGGAGGTCCCAGACATGGTCGTGGGCGACCCCATGCGCGTTCGCCAGGTGCTTTTCAACCTGGTCAGCAACGCGATCAAGTTCACCTCACACGGCGGGGTGACCGTGCGGGTAACTTCTAGAAAGCGAGACGAAACAACCCATGAACTTCGATTTGAAGTGTCGGATACGGGTCTGGGCATCTCCGAGGAAGAGCAGACGGTCATATTCGAAGCATTTACGCAGGCGGACTCGTCAACTAATCGCCGGTTCGGCGGCACTGGTCTTGGCTTGAGCATAAGCCGACGCCTCGTCGACATGATGGGCGGCAAAATTGGCGTCGAAAGTAAGCTTGGCGAAGGGTCGGTCTTCTGGTTCACAGTTTCAGGTGCGGTAGCTAAGCGGAAGACCGTCGATCCTCGCAGTGCTGACGAGCCAGAACAGCAACTTGGCCCTATGCGCATCCTGCTCGCTGAAGATCATGTCATGAACCAGACCATGATCCGCGTCGTGCTCGAAGCAGCCGGGCACGTAGTGCGGGTCGTCGACAATGGCCTGCAGGCGCTCGATGCCGTCAAAAGCAATGTGTACGACGTGATCCTGATGGACATCAGCATGCCGGAGATGGACGGGGTCGAGGCGACCCGGTGCTTACGTAGGCTTGAAGGGCCGGAGAGTCGGGTTCCGATCATCGCGCTCACAGCAAACGCCATGACGGGTGACCGTGAAAAATTCCTTGCCGCCGGCATGACAGACTACCTGTCCAAGCCCATCCATATCAAGAGTCTGCTGGCCGCAATCGAACGTCAGCGAATGGCACTGTCAGGTTAAGGACAACAATCAGCTGCACCTGCGCAAATCAGGCCTGCTGCGTCGAGAGAAAGTACTGATGTTTCAGGCTGACCTGTATCTGCCAGCCACGGAGCGTGCGCCGAATTGTGGCGCTAACCTGACACAGCCCATCAGAGCCGAATGACGAACAGGTTGTCTCGCAACGCGCCACTGGACTAAGCATGCGAGAAGTCTAGCTCAGCCCAAATCGCGGCCCATACAAAAGACATTTCGGAAGATCGTATGCCCGACCTATCCGCAAAGCCCACAGTATCTGCTCCAGCTAAGGGCAGGTTCTGGAAGCTGACCGTCGGCTCCATCGGTGTTGTCTTCGGCGACATCGGTACCAGTCCCCTGTACGCCATGCGAGAGGCGTTGACGCACAGCGGTAGTGGCGGTGCTGTCAGGTTAAGCGCGAATACTGGTCAAGTGAATTCCAACGCCAGCTAACTGCGTCTGATTTCGTTTCCAATTTTGGTCGCGTGATCCGGCCGCATGACCAAGAAATTCGCCTCTACTTGGCTAACTTGACAGCTCCCCAGTGAAACTTCGTAAGCGAGAAAGCTGCATGTCAAATATCGTGACGTTGACAGTTAACCCAGCGATCGACGTCTCGACAACCGCCGAGCGCGTCGAGCCCGTGACCAAGCTCCGGTGCCGGGCGGAACGCCGCGAACCGGGCGGGGGAGGGATCAATGTGGCGAGGGTCATAAGTCGGTTAGGCTCGGATGCGTTGGCAGTGTACACCGCCGGCGGCGTGACTGGACAAATGTTGCACGAACTCGTCGCGAAGGAAGGCATTGCAGCCCATGCCATCACCATTGCCGGTACCACTCGAGAGAGCTTTACAGTTCTCGACAAAACGACTGAGGACGAATACCGCTTCGTGCTTCCAGGGCCAGAGCTGCGTGAATCGGAATGGCGCGCGTGCATTGAAGAGGTGCAGCGCCTTGCAAGCAATGATGCTCTAACCATCGCAAGCGGAAGTCTCGCGCTTGGCGTCCCGGAGGATTTCTACGCCCGGCTAGCGCGTGCCGCAAAGAAGTCGGGGAGGCGATTCATTGTAGATGCGTCGGGTCCGCCGCTGCGACGGGCTCTGGAGGCCAACGTCTATCTCGCCAAACCGAATCTACGGGAGCTGCAGGAAATTGTCGGCGAACCGCTGCAAGGCCGAGCGCAGCAGCTAAGCGCGTGTCGACAGCTGATAAAGCGCGGCGACGCTGAAATCCTCGCATTGACGCTTGGGTCGGAGGGCGCATTGCTCGTCACAAGAGATGAGGCGTGGTTTAGCGATCCCCTACCTGTGAAGGTAATGAGTTCGGTCGGTGCGGGCGACAGTTTTCTTGGTGCGCTGGTCTGGTCGATCGCAGCTGGTCATAGCCACCCGGAGGCACTGCGCCATGCTGTCGCCGCAGGATCGGCCGCCCTTCTCGCACCAGGCACCCAGTTATGCAAACGAGAGGACGTCGTTCGGCTTGTCGCACAGGTGACGCTAAACGCCGTTTGAGAGTGCGAGAAACATATCTCGCTGACACTAAGCGCTAGACGATGTCGCGTGGGACGACCGCTGTGGACCGCAATCTCGGGTGCTGTCAGACCTACGCTAACGGTGGCGGTCGCTTGAGCGCAATCCTGCGCTTTGCGGAGGAATCCAGCTGTGGGAGTTACCCTGACAGTCCCTCCGCGCACGCGATTCGCCGCCGGGACGTACGCCTCGAAGCGATATTGCCAACCCCATAGAATTTCAAAGGGCGCTGTCAGGTCAAGTTCGAATACTCGTCAAATGAATTTAGCGACCGCTCAGCCGTATCTGTTTTTGCCCGGGATTTCGATGTCGCGATGCTGCCAGACGAACCAGAAAATGGCCTCTACTTAGCTAACTTGACAGCACCAAATGCGCCGTACACGGACCAAGGAAAGGACGCCGCTCTATTTGGTTAGTGAATAATTTTTTACGGCGTTCGCGAAATACAGGGACGGCGTGTGTCGTGGCGTAGCGGGCCGCTTTCACGCGTGGACGGGGCTGCAAACCTGTTCGGCCGGTTCTCAGAATCGTCCGTTGTCAGAGTAACGCTGCGTTATGCCGTGGCGGATGCTCGTGCAGCTATTGATACCGGGATGGGCTTGTTTGCTAATTCTCTTCGGCAGACAGGGCTACGCTCACCTTTGAGGCAAGCGTCAGAATCCCGTAGCCATAGATCGGATCACGGCCCGGCGCGCCGGCATCTTCGCTGAAAGTGGCAAGCAGCGTGTCGACGGATGACCGTTCGCCCACAGCGCGCGAGCCTGCCAACATGGGGAGCGCGCTCATTCCGAGGCACAGGCGGTACGGGACGGTCACGCGCCGACAAGCGCCCCCCTTCGCGACTGTAGCAGCTGCTCGACCGCGCTGATCCCGTTTCACCGA
>JANOKS010000130.1:0-35213 GCA_031419455.1 Alphaproteobacteria bacterium | reverse complement strand
GCGGCAGGGGCCGCGGGGCGGTGTTCTGGTCGCGGCCCGCGCAGACCCCGTGGGTGTCCGCAACACGCGCCGCGGCGTGGGGGCGGTCGTGTGCGGGGGCGTGGTGGCTGTCGATCGCGCCCCCGACGGCTGACTGGACGTTCTTTTCGACCGAATCCTCGACGCGGCGGACGACCTGCCCGGCAACTGATTCCTCGACCCTGCGCGTGATCTGGTTGTCCAGGAGATCGGGCAGTTGGGCGTGCGCCGCCCCGGTGAAGCCCAGACAGGCGAATGCAGCCATTGCCGCCAGCGCGGGGCGGGGCAAGTCTGGAACCTTGGTCGTCTTACACGGCATGGGACTTTTTACCCGAATTCGGATTTCCATTCAGAAAACGGCCCACACGCGCCAAAAGTCCAGCACCCAACGGAATAAATAGCAGGCATGATCGTCACTAGCAGCAAATGGCCAGGGTCATGACAGGTTCGCCCGTTGCAGGGCTGCACAGGGAGTTGGTGGGGCTCGCGCCCCAGCTGAGGCGGTATGCCTACGCCCTGACACGCAATGCAGCCGATGCGGATGATCTTGTTCAGGCGACCCTGGAGCGGGTCTTGTCGCGATCGATACCGGAGGCTGCTGACGTGACGCGCTGGAGTTACACCGTTTGCCGCAATGTCTGGATCGACGAGATCCGGTCGCGGAAGGTGCGCCGGAATGCCGAGCCGGAGGTGACCGCGCAGGCGGAAGCGCCGGTGAGCACCGAGGATGCGGTGGCCTCGCGGATGGCGCTGCGGCGCGCGCAGGCGGGGATCGACAAGCTGCCGGACGAACAGCGCGAAGTGCTGGCGCTCGTGGCGATCGCGGGCATGGCGTATCGCGAGGCCGCGGAGATGCTGTCCGTGCCGATTGGAACAGTGATGAGCCGGCTGGCGCGCGCACGCGCGGCCCTGGCGGTGCACATGGAGCAGGCGAACGGGGAGCAGGTGACATGAGCCGCGCGTGGAGCGACGAACAGATTTCAGCCTTTCTCGATGGCGAGCTGAGCCCCGCCGACTTCGAGGCGATGCTGAGCGACCTGGAGACCAATCCGGACATCGCAGCGCGCGTGCGGCGGATGAGCGAGGCGACCAAGGCGTTCGTGACCGCGTCGCTGGCGATCGACGAGGAGCCGATGTCGGCAGGGCTGGCGAAGGCGCTGGCGGCGCCGCCGAGCGCGAAAGTGATCCCCTTCCGGGGGCGTTCTTTCGCCGCGACCGTGATGGACCATCGCGCGATCGCGGCGTCTCTGGTGTGTGCGTTTGCAGCGTGGGGAGTGTTTGCGATGTCGGGTTCTGTTGACGAGAATGGTTCAGACACGGGCGGCATGATCGCGGCGGCATCGCCGCTGCATCGGGCGCTGGAGACGGGCGCGACGGGCGACGTCGTGAAAGTCTCGGGCTCGCAAACGGCGACGCCGCGGCTGAGTTTCGCGAAGGATGACGGCGATTTCTGCCGGCAGTTCGACCTTGCCTCACGCGATGGCGTGACGAGCGCGATTGCCTGCCGCGACGATGGCGTCTGGCGCACGGAGGTGGCGGTCTATGGTCAGGCCGCGCCGGGGGAGGAATACACGACAGCGTCGGGCGAGAAGGCCGAGCCGCTGGAGGCCTTCATCGCGCGCTTCATCGCGGGCGATCCGCTCGATGCGGCGGCGGAGAAGGCGGCGATTGCAAACAACTGGACGGGCGCGCCGCGATGACAGGCCATCAGTTGAATGGGGCGTTCAAATGCCCGTGCTGCGGCGAGGCGGCAGGCCATCTTGGCTATCGCAATGTGGAAGCGCGTGGGCCGGGCGGGGCGGTGGTCATGGCGACAGTGATGGCGTGTCCGCACTGCGATCTCGTGCTTGGGGCCAGCGTCAGTCCGGCGGAGTATGTGGCGGCGATGCTGAGGCAGATCCATCGCAGTTCGGAGCAGGGCGCCGCGCAGCCGAAACAGGCTGAAGGGCTAGCGGTCAGGTAGGCGCTCGATCGAGCCGCTCGACCTGATCCTTGACGAAACGGTGGAACAGTTCTTTTGCGCGCGCCGCTGCTGCGGGGTCGTATTTGAACTCAGAACCGGGCACCTGGTCTTCCTCGTCGAAAGCGTGCGTGTTGTCGGCGAAGTGAACGGTCTCGATCGCGGCGCCGCGGCGTGCGTCTTCGATCTGCTCCACGCAGGCTTCCTCCGCATCGGTGATCAGCAGGAGGAGCGGACCCTTGAAGTCCCAGCGGCTGCGTCCGGTGGCGTTGAGGAGTCCGCAATAGGGATAGTAAAGCGCGACAGCATCGGGGGTCAGCGCCTTCGCGGCGCGATCGATGCGGAAGCCGCCGACATCCCTTGCGTCTGCGCCAGCGGACAACAGCTCCATCACCGTCCAGCCGCCATGGCTCCAGCCGGCGAGGATCACGCCGGTGAAGTCGACCTTCCAGTGGCTGCGGGCGAGCGCTTCAGCGGCGATGATGTCGCCGGCGCGTTCATTGCCGTGCAGCCGGAGGCCGGAGCAGACGGATTCCTCGAAGCTGATGCCGCGCGGCGCGAAGCTGTCCATCACGGCGACATAGGCGCCGGCGCTGGTTGCAGCTTCCGCATAGGTCTTCATGACCTGCTTCGGACCCTGCAGGCCCGTGAGGCCGCCGCAACCTGAAACCAGGATGACAAGAGGCGCGGGGACGGCCGTTTCCGGCGCGTAGTATTGCACGGCGGGCGCGAGCAGGGCGGACCGCTCCTGCAGGGTGGGATAGGCGGCGCACCCTGTTGCAAGGACACATGCTGTCGCGGCGAGGATGCGGAGTTGCGCGTGCAGAGCCATCGACAAGTCTTTCTGGTACGTCGCCGACCCGGCAAAGCGTTGTGGTGAGACTGGAACGTGCGGGCGCGTCTTGCAATCGCGTGGCGCAAACGCAAACGGCCCAGCGTGGAAGCCGGGCCGTGCACAAGCATCGAGACGTCGCCTAGACCGTGACGGTGTTGAGGGCTTCTTCCAGTTCCGCGAAGGAGGGCTGGCTGTCGCTGGGGATCTGGCCGCGGCCGATCTCGACGGAGACCTGGGCCGCGTTGCCGTGCAGGTGGGCGACCAGCACGTCCTTGATGATCTTGTAGAACTGGCCTTCCTCGTCGATCACCTGGCCCATGCGGGCGGCGAACGGGCCGACGAAGCCATAGGCGAGGAACACGCCGAGGAACGTGCCGACCAGCGCCGAACCGATGAGCGAACCCAGGTATTCAGGCGGCATCGAGATCGCGCTCATCGTCTTGATGATGCCGAGCACGGCCGCGACGATGCCCAGCGCGGGCAGGGCGTCGGCCATGTTCTGCATGGCGTGGGATGCCTTGTGGGCCTCGTGGTGGTGCTTCTCGATCTGCTTCTCGATCACTTCCTCGACCTGGTGCGGGTCTTCGAGGTTCATCGTCATCATGCGCAGCGTGTCGCAGATGAGATCCGTGGCGAAGTGGTCCTTCAGGATCTTGGGGTAGTTCTGGAAGATCGTGGAGTCCTTGGGGTTTTCGATGTGCTGTTCGATCGCCACCACGCCCTTTGTCTTCATTGTCTTCGTCAGTATGAACAACAATGAGAGGAGGTCGGTGTAATCCTTCGCCTTCCACTTGCACCCGCCCATGATCTTGCCGAAGCCGCCGAGTGAGGCCATCACGGTCTTGAACGAGTTGCCGATCAGGAATGCGCCAATCGCAGCTCCGCCGATCATCATCATCTCGAAGGGCGCGGCCTTGAGGATGACGTCGAAATGGCCGCCGGCGAGCATGAAGCCGCCGAACACCATCACGAAGACGACCACCACTCCGATGATCTGGAACATGACGCGAGCCCACCGAGTTTTTTAGTTTTGCCTATTGGCGTGTTTTTGCTTGGGCCGTTTATGCACGATCAAGCTTAACGCGCGGTGTGGGCGGGCGCGAAAGTCGGTTGAGAGCGGGTTAATGGGGAATGCACCCGGCATTGACGCAGCGCCGCTCAACTCTGGCGTGCGCACGCGAAAAGCGAGTGGGGAAGGCCAAGCGTCTGTTTGCGGAAGATGCCGGATTTTGGTAAACCAACCGGCAAATAGAGCACGTCAGAGGGGAGTGAACGATCATGAAGGGCAAAGTTCTCGGGTTCGATGCCGCGGCAGGCACGGGCGCAATCACGGGCGAGGATGGCAAGCGCTACAAGTTTGTGGCGAGCGACAACAAGAGTCCCACGCCGTTGAAGCCGAACGACACCGTCGATTTCGAGATTGATGGCGATGCAGCCAAGGACATCTATGGCGTCAAGACAGGGTTCTCCCTGCCGACAGGCGGTTTGGCCTCGGGCGGCGCTGGCGGGACGGGCGCTGCTGGCGGGTCGGTAGCTGGCGGCGAGATCGTGCAGATGATCCTGGCTAAACCCTATGTGCTCTGGGCTGCTGTCATCATCCTCGGCTCGCTGATCGCTGGGTATCTCGGGACACTGAGCGCTCTTGGTGAAATGAGCGGCCCGATGGGTGGGATGGGCCTGAGCGCAATCTTCATCGCTCTCCTGTTCGCCGTTCCGGTTGTTGCAGCGGCGCTGATCTTCTTCGAGTTCACCAACAACAAGCTCGCGGGACAGCTCCGCCTGATCACGGCGGCAGTCGCAATCGTCGGTCCGATCCTGCTGCCGATCCTCGCAGGCCTCGTCGCGCCCGAGATGCTGAAGGGCATACGGGAGATGGGCGCGGCGTTTGGCGGCGCTGGCCGGTTGGGCATTCTCGAATTCGTCGGATTCGGCGTCTCTCTGGGCATGCTGATGACAGTGGCGGGCGGCGTGCTGATCGTGCTGACGAACATGGGCATTGTGAAACTGCCCAAGACCTGAACTGATAAGGATGTGGACCGCAGCGCGCCGGGTGTCGGTCGCTGGTCTGCCGCAATCTGATGGCCCCCTGACATGGAGATCATGTCAGGGGGTTTCTCATGTCTGGCGTTGACCGAAGGCTTGTGCTGCTGGGGATTAGCGGGATGCTGCTACCGCTGCCCGCGGTGGCGCAGACCGATGGCGGGTTTTCTTTCGCGCTGAAGGTGGCGGCTGGCGCTGAGCTGCGCGCGACGAAGGTCGAGGTTTACGATCCGGCTTACGTGAAGCTCGCCTATCCCGGCGGCGATGTAGCGGACGACCGGGGCGTATGCACCGACACCGTGATCCGCGCCTTCCGCCATGCCGGCGTCGACCTGCAGGTGGAAGTGCATGAGGACATGGCGGCGCATTTCGGCGCCTATCCGAAGATGTGGGGGCTGACGAAGCCCGACCGGAATATCGACCATCGCCGCGTGCCGAACCTCGAGACGCTGTTCCGCCGCAAGGGTGGAGCGAAGGCGATCAGCGACAAGGGCGGCGACTATCTGCCCGGCGATATCATAAGCTGGCGGCTGACCGGCGGGGGGTTGCCGCATATCGGCGTGGTGACGCGCAAGAAGCGGGATGGCCAACCGCTGATCGCCCACAATATCGGGGCAGGCACGCGCGAGGAGCCGTGCCTGTTCGACTGGCCGATGAGCGGGTGGTTCAGGTTCCAGACGTGGGCGTGAGCCTTACTGGGCCGGCAGGGACGCCGTCGGCAGGATGATTTTCGACACAGCGCCCGGTCCATGCAGCACCTTGTTGTTGGCGATGCGGATTTCGGTCGAGGCGTAGGGATCGTTCGCGGTGTTGAGGTTGCGGGCGTAGGTGGGGAAGTTGCTGGACGAGACCTCGACGCGGATGCTGTGGCCTTGTCGGAACATATTGGCGACCAGCATCGGCGGCGGGGAGATCGTGTAGGTCTCGCCGGGCTTCATGAATTCGGGTTTGTCCTCGCCATTGCGATAACGCATGCGCTGAATGGTGTCGGAGATGTTCCACGCCGTGCCGTCGGGCGCGACATCGACGAGCTTCAGCGTGAAGTCGGTATCGGGCGCGTCGGAGGCGACGGCAAGCTGCACGGTGACGAAGCCGAAGACGGCGAGGTCGGCGTCGAGAGGAGGCGTCGTGTAGACGAGGACGTCGGCGCGCGTCTCGATCGCGCGCTGATCGAAGGCTCCATCTTCCTGGTCTGTGCCCATGCCGGAAATCTGGCCGCCGCGGCTGATGACCGGGTTGGCGGGGTCGTAGATGAATTGGTCGGCACTGGCCCGTGTAGGCGCGGTGAGGCTCAGGACGCCGTTGCCAGCAGCGGTGTTGGCCTTGCCGCCGCTGCTAAGGAAGAGGACGTGGCCGGTTGTGGCGTCAGGTGTGGGCACGTCGGTGAAACTTGCCCAGCGATTGGCGCCGGCCATGTAGGCCTCGACCGCGGGTTGCGCGGCGGCGGCAGTGTTTCCCTTGAGCCAGCGGTCGAGCCAGGCGAGCACTTTGGCATCCCAGTCGACGGTGGCGTCTCCCAATGGGCGGTCGCCGATCTGCGTCAACGGACGGCCAAAACCACAGTGCGGGCCATTGGTGATGACGATGGATTGCGTGCCGGCGGGATTTTCGGCGCGGGTTTTTTCAAAGAACGCGGCGCCAGAAACGCCTGAGATGTCGTAGGTCGCTTCGGCCCAGAGACCGGGGACGCGGATGACATCGGCGTTGGTGACACGATCCTCCGCCCATGCAGCGTGAGCGGGGCCGCGCTGGAGGTATTCCTCGATCTCGGTGTCGGGCGCGCTGGCGGCTTTCGCGAGGTCAATCATTGGCAGGTGCATGCGCGCGGTGGTGAAGACAGCGGTGTCGATATCGTCGCGCTCTGGAAATGTGAACGCGGCGGTTTGCCGGGTGCGTTCTTCGTCGGTGAGGCCGGCGGGAAGTTGCGGCCAATCGAGCGGCATGGCCCCGAAGAAATAATCCGCCCAGCCCATCTGCCAGGCGCCGCCGCGCCAGAAGTTTCCGCCTTCGCGATGCGGGCCGGCCTCTGCAATGCCGACGCCGGATGAGCCGACGATCATCGCCTTGTGCGCGGGGTGCGAAAGTGAGGCGAGCTTGAGCTGGTTCTCGGCCGACGACGAACAGCCATAGGTGGCGATGGCGCCATTGGACCAGGACTGCTGCGTGATCCAGTCGAGCGTGTCCCACCCGTCTTCGTCGGCGCGGCCCAGCATGCGCATCTCGCCTTCGGAAAGATAGCGGCCGCGCTCGTGCTGCTGAACGACGGCGTAGCCTGCGCCGAGCAGCTTTTCCCAGAACGGGCGCATCTCGGTTTCGTAAGGCGTGCGGATGAGGACGACGGGGAATCTCCCATCTGCCTGTGGGAGCCAGACCGAGGTGCGGAGGCGGACGCCATCGCGCATCGCGGCCTGCAGGTCGGGCATGGCGGCCGCGCCGGCGGGGAGCTGGAATTCGCGGCGGGCGGGGGCTTTCGCTGTTGGGGCTGATTCAGGCGTGCAGGATGCGGCGAAGAGCGCAAGCGCGGCGAGGATATTGCGGGCAGGGTGCATCGGGCTGCTCCAGATTGAGTCCAAGGTATGCGGCTGGCGCGGGACCGCGTCCATCGGGGGATACGGGGTTCGAGAAGGAAATCGAACGTGCTAGCAAATCAGGCATGAAGCACCTCGTCCTCGTCTTTTCTGCCGTCGCTGCACTCGCGCTCTGGTCGGGCGCCGGGGCGCAGAACGTGCCGCGCTCGTCCGTGTGCACGGCCGACAACTCGGAGAAGGTGGCGGTTGGGGCGATCGCGGCGGCGCCAGCTGACTGGATGGGCCGGTGCGTGGTGGTGGACGGGCTCTATTCGGACGAGCGCGTCTATCGCGATGTGGATGCGGTCTATGGCGTCAACGACGATTCGGTCGGCGGGTATATCGACGGGCTGGGGCAGTTGCCTGGGGCGTGGCGCGGCTCGTTTGTCGGGCGGGTGTCCGATTGTGCGGAGGCGGAGGAGACGCTTCTCGCGGCGCAGCTGCGCTCACCGGGGATCAGCCTGCATGGGCGCGTGCTGGGCTGCACGAAGGCCGAGGGTCCATTCCTGATGTTCATGAGCACGACGGGGGAGTTTGGTCCGTCGGGCCTGAAGCGGCAGATGGCGGGGGGCAAAGGCGGGGACCTCGAAATCGCGGGCGCGGGCTGGCCGCATCTTGACGCGGTGATGCAGAAGGCGCGGGCGTTCGAGCAAGCCATGCGCGCGGGAGATGCTGCTCCGCTGGCAGTCGCGCTGGACGACGCTTATCGCGCGGAGCTTTTGCTGAATGGAGAGGACTCGGCCCTGTCATTCCTCCGGACCGGCGGCGGCGCCCCCACGATATTCATTGATCGGGATGCTGGCGCGGATGCTGTTGCGGCCGAGGCTTGCTGGTGCAGGCAGCAGGCGTGCGGAAAACTGTGGCCGACTGACAGCCGCGATGCCGACAACCAGCCGGGGCGGCCCTATGCCTGCCTGCGCATCGAGGGCGGGCTGCGCGGCGGACAGTGGCGCTATCGCGTCGACGCCTCGCACGATGTCGCGGGATTGCAGGAGCCCTGAGGAACAACCAATGAGAAAAGGGCGGCTGCGCGTGTGCGCAACCGCCCTGCATGTCTCGGTCTGCGTCGCGGGCTAGAAGTGGTTGATCACGAACATGCCCAGCACGCCGCCATCGCCGGAGTCGCTGGAGACAAAGCTGTACTCAAAGCGAAAGTCCAAAGAGCCGCCACGCCATCCACCGCCGATGCCGAAGGAGGGGCCGCCGATGTCGATATCGCCGTAGTCCACGCCGAGATACTCGCGCGAGACGCTGGCGTCGACATAGCCGGCCTTGCCCAGAAGGTAGACGTTGCCCTGCAAGGGCAGCGACAGCACGACATGCGCGCCCATGGGAGATTCGACGCCGATCTCGCCATCGGCGCCACCGCCCGACGTGGTGAACTGGGAGCGTGCGCCGCCGATGCCAAGCTCGGCTTCGACCGCGATGTTCGCATTGAAAGCAAAGCCCAGGCGACCCATGAAGGCGCCAGGCGAGGGCTGATCTTCAAAGATGATCGGCATGCCGGCGGCGGCGGCGTCACGATCGAGGAAGTAGAGATTGATACCTGCGCCGGCATAGAAGCCTGATGCCTGCGGCGCCTCGGGCTGTGCTGGCGCGGGGGCCGGCGCGTCCTGTGCGATGGCCGGCGCGGCGCAAACGCCGCCTATCGCCGTGGTGACGGCGAGCAAGGTTAGCAGTTTCATTGAAAGTCCCCTCCCGGTAATGCGCCGAATCTTTTCAGCGTCGGAAATTTTCTAGCGGGAGGATTTGCAACACTCAACGGCCGGGCGAATCACGGGCTCGTCAGGTTCGGCTCGATGCGTCTGAAGTTCATCGTCAAAGCCCGTAGGCCGTCGCCATCTCCGGGTCTTTCGCGGCGACCTGCCTTGCGAGATCAACGATGACCTTGGCCTGTTTCCAGGTGGCGTCGTCCTGCATCTTGCCGTCGAGCATCACGACGCCGGTGCCATTCGGCATGGCTTCAAGGATGCGGAGGGCGAACTTCACTTCGTTCGGTTCGGGCGAGAAGACGCGCTTGGCGATGTCGATCTGGCCGGGGTGCAGCGACCACGCGCCGGCGCAGCCCATGAGGAAGGCGTTCTTGAACTGCTGTTCGCAGGCGGCAAGGTCAGCGATGTCGCCGAAGGGGCCGTAGAAGGGCTTGATGCCCGCTTGAACGCAAGCGTCGACCATCTTGCCGAGCGTGTAGTGCCACGGATCCTGCTGGGCGGCGGCGCGCGGGGCGGCGGCGTCTGCGTGCGGGTCCTCGATCACTTTATACATCGGGTGACCGCCGCCGACGCGCGTGGTCTTCATCGCGCGGTTGGCGGCGAGGTCGGCCGGTCCGAGGCTGATGCCCTGCATGCGCGGGGAGGCGAGGCAGATCTCCTCGACGAGGGCGACGCCCTGTCCGGTCTCGAGAATGGCGTGGAAGAGGATGGGGCGGGAGATTCCAGCCTTGGCTTCAAGCTGGGCGACCAGTTGGTCGGCATAGTGGATGTCCCACGGGCCTTCGACCTTGGGCAGCATGATGACATCGAAGATGTTGCCGGCCTTGGTCACGATCTCGGTGACGTCGTCGAGGAACCAGGGCGAGTTGAGCGGATTGACGCGCGTCCACAGGCCCGTGCCCGATGCCTTCCAGTCGATCATCTTCGACATCTCGATCGCGCCGGCGCGGGCGGCGTCCTTCGCATCCGAGGGAATGGCGTCCTCGAGATTGGCGAGGATGACGTCGACCTTCGCGGCCATGTCCGGCGTCTTGGAACGAACCTTCTCGTTATGCCCGGGAACGAAGTGGATCATGCGCTCGAGCCGCACCGGCAGGTCGCGCATGGGCTCGGGCGCGCCGATGGCCAGCGGCTTGAAGAACTGGCGAGGCGTGCGGGTGCTCATGGCGTGGGTCCGGTGTCAGCGATTTCTGCGAGCGAGAAACACCGGACGGGGGCGGAGGGCAAGTAGCCAATTAGCCGGGCGGCAACCGAGGTACCAATTGAAGTATGCTCGGCTCAATGTCGGCCCGAAACTTGGCCTCGGACGGAAGAGCCGCTTGATGCTTCAGTCGCCCGACTACCACCATCGTTGTGCCGGGCTGTTCAATGGCAAAGGTGTTGGCAATTACCAACATGCCGTCAGGAATCGATGGTCCAGAAATACTTTTCACAACTCGGAAAAGGTTGATGGCTGGTCCGCAGCCGCCGATCAGCAGAATATCGGGGTCATCGATACCCTGCTCGAATACGCCACGCACAAATTCGATCTCAACGACTGTTTCGCCCGGTTCAACAAAGTCGGGCCGTGACGGCCACGAAAGGCTTGGGGGCGGTGGCGAAGATTGAGCGAGTCTGCACGCAAACGCCGGTGAAGCTACGAGCGTGGTCAAGAAGACCAAGGTTGCCAACGACAGTGTGCGCATGGCTCAACTCCGCTGCAGCGAGTGTAGCACGCGTAAGGGGGCGCCCAAAACAAACCCGCGCAGCGGGTGCTACGCGGGCCGGTGGAGCCTGATCGCTGCTGCGCAGCGACTGCCGGGCGGGAGCCCGGCGGTCCCGGATTAGGCCGCCGAGACGATCGACGGCGCGCTTTCCTTCAGCCACTCGACCATGCGGGTCTTGTTCATGGCGCCGAGGTGGGTGGCGGTGACCTGGCCGTTCTGGAAGATCATGAAGGTGGGGAGGCCGCGCACGCCGAAACGGCCGGCGGTCATCGGGTTGTCGTCGATGTTCATCTTGACGACCTTGACCTTGTCGCCGAGTTCGTCGGCCAGCGCCTCGAAGTGCGCGGAGACCTGTTTGCAGGGGCCGCACCATTCGGCCCAGAAATCGACGACGACCGGCGTGCCGGCGGCGAGGACTTCCGTGTCGAAGCTGTCATCGGAGATGGAGGCGACGGCCATGGCGGGTTTTCCCTTGTCTTCTGTCGGCTCTAGGTAGGGCCGGCCTGGGCGGTATCAAACAGAGCGCCGCTAAACGAACGGTTCACGTGAGCACACATTAGGTTTGGACATTGGCGAGTGCGCGGTCGAGGTCTGCGGGCGGTATTTCCATGAGAACGGGACCGTCTGTCCAGACCAGCAGGCACCGGATGGGACGATTCGGCCAGCGCTGCGACAACACGGCCCGGTAGGCAGCCATCTGGGTGACATACGCCTCGCCTACGCCCGCGACCGTTGCGGGGGCGGGGCGGTCGGTCTTGTAGTCGACAACGAGAATTTCCGTGTCGGTGATGACCAGACGGTCGATGCGGCCATTGATGGTGTCTGCGCCGAGGCGGCCGATGACGGGAGCTTCCGGGCGGCCGCCGGGGCCGAAGACGGCGGCGAAGCGATTGTCTTCCAGAACGCCCATCGTGGCTTTCAGCATTTCGCGGCGCTGGTCTGCGTTGAGATCAGGCTGGCGGTTGAGGAAGCTTTCGGCGGCGGCGTGGCGCGTGGCGGACGGCAGGTCTGGCAGGATTTCGAACAGCAGGTGGATCAGGCTGCCGCGGCGAAGACGTTCCTTGCGGCCCTCGCCGAAGGGCGAGATCACCGGCGGCTCGGCGGCGGCGCTAAGGCGCGAGGGCGCGAGGATGCGGCTGGCTGTTTCTGCGGGGGCGGCGCCAGACAACCAAGCAGGGAGCGCTGCCGCTGCAAGCGCATGCATGGCTTGCGGGGCGAGCACGTCTGGCGCCGCGCCAAAACGCTGGATCGTGCGGCCGTCCTGCTCGATGTCTTCGACGCCGCCAGACTGCGCGAGACGCGCCATCGCTCCCTGGCAGACCGTGTACCATGACGTGTCGGCGTGGCCGGCGCCTTTCGCGTGGCCCGAGAAGGCGCCGCAGACGATGAGGCGGTCCTGTGCGCGGGTGAGGGCGACGTAGAGCAGGCGGCGATGTTCGCGCAGGTCGCGGGCTTCCTCGATGGCGCGGAGTTCGCCGCTGAGCGGGGTGTCGTTGTTCTTCTTCCCGGGCCAGAGCGGCGCGCCGTCTTCGGTGATGAACAGGCCGTCGCGGTCGCCGCGATGGGCGGAGCAGGTGTCGGGCAGGATGACGATGGGGGCTTCGAGGCCCTTTGCGCCGTGCGTGGTCATCACGCGGACTTCTCCCTGCGGGCCGGAGAGTTCGCGCTTCACTTCGCCGCCGCGGCGTTCGATGGCGTTGAGGAAGAGCTGCAGGCTGGGTGGTTGATCGGCGTCGAATGCGGCGGCGCGATCGATGAGGGCGGTGACGGGTTCACGCGCCGGGCCGCCGAAGCGGGCGAGGATCAGCTCCCAGCCAGGGCGCGGCAGGGCGTGGCCGCGTTCGAGCGCGTGGGTGAGGAATTCGTAAGGCGGCGCGTGGCGGCGCGCGAGCAGGTCGGCGAGGAAGGCGCGGACGGGGGCGAAATGCGGCTCTGTCGCTGCCTGCAACGTCGGCCAGAGATGACCCTTGCGCGGGTTGGCGAGGGCGAACAGGTGGTCGTCATCCAGCCATTTCAGTTCGTTGCCTGCGATGAACGCGCCGAAGGGGCCTTTCAGGATTTCGGCCAGGGTGAGGTCGTCCTCCGGGCAGAGGGCGAAACGCGCAAGGTTCAGCAGGTCCTGCACGGCGAGGCTGTCGAGCAGCTTGATGCGGTCGGCGCCGGCGACGGGGATGTTCTCGCGCTTGAGAGCCTGGAGAATGCCGTCGAACAGGCCCCCGGTGCGGCCGCGGACGAGGATGAGGAAGTCGCCGGGCTGGGCGGGGCGTTGCTTGCCATTCTCCCAGACGGCGGCGCCGCTTTCGATTTCATGGCGGACGAAGCGGGCGATGCGGGCGGCTAGGCGCGCCTTCGCGCTGCCTTCATTCTCCATCGCCTGGGGTGCATCCCAGGGATGGGCGGGTTCGGCGTCCGCCTTCGGCTCCAGTGGCCAGAGTTCGACCGAGCCGGAATGGGTCTTCCGGAACGCGGTGTGGCGCATCAGGCTGGCGGCGTCGGGCGGGTTCAACGTGAAAGGCGAGTCGGGGGTGAAGACGCTTGTGTCGAAGACTTCGTCGACATAGGCTAGAACTTCCGGCGCCGAGCGGAACGACATGGCGAGATCGGGGAGCTTGAAGCCGAGTTCGGCGCTTTCCGCGCGCAGGATGAATTGCTGCTTCTCGGTGAGGAAGTGTTCCGGGTCTGCGCCCTGGAATGAGTAGATCGACTGCTTCTGGTCGCCGACAACAAAGAGCGTGCGGAGATGATCGCGCACGGCGCCGGCGCCGGCGAAGATGTCCTCGGTCAGGGCGCGGAGGATGCGCCATTGGGCGGGGCTGGTGTCCTGCGCTTCGTCGAGCAGGATGTGGCTGATGCCGCCGTCGAGTTTCCACAGCACCCATTCGGCGGCGTGCGCGCGCGTGAGCAGGTTGGCTGTGGTCTCGATCAGATCGTCGAAGTCGAGGCCGGCGCGGGCGCGCTTGCGGTCGGCAAAATCAGCGAACATCACGTCGGCGAGGCGCAGGATGGCGGAGGAGCGTTCGAACAGGCGGGCGGTGTTGAGGGCGTGCGCGATTTCCTGGATGCGCGTGATCTCGTGGCCTTCGGGAATGTCCTTGATCTGGAAGAACAGTGCCGCGGCGGGTGCAGACTTCAGGGCCTCTTTGGTGAAGGGGTCTTTCTTGCGGAGCTCTCCCTTGTCGGTGAAGGCGATGGAGGCGTAGGCGGTGAAGCGATCTGCGGCCGGCGCATCCGAAAGTGCGAATGCGATGGTTTCGGCGAGTTTTGTGTCAGTGGGCTTGGCCGTGGGGAGCTGCGCGAGAAGCTGCTGCAGCGGCTTGCGAGGCAGTTCCTTACCCATCGCGTGTTCGACAATTTCAGCGGGAGTTGCAGCGGGCGCATCGAGTCTGGCGCGCAGCCGGTCGATTGCGCGATCAATGCCGTCGGCGCGTGCGATGTAGGCCTGGATGGCGGTGCGGCGGGGAAGGAGTGCGCGGATGATGTCGAGGCCCTTGCCGCCGCCCGCTTCGGCGGCAATGCGGGCCGCATCCATCAGGGCCGCATCGCCCCGCACGACGCGGCGGCCCATGGCGCGGAAGGACAGGTCCCAGAGGTCGTCGGCGATGGCGTCGTCGAGTTCGGTGAAGCCAGGCGGCAGGCGCGCTTCGAGCGGGAAGCGGCGCAACACCCGGCCGCAGAAGGCGTGGATGGTTTCGATACGCAGGCCGCCGGGCGTTTCGAGCGCCTTGGCGAAGAGTTCGCGCGCGCGGCCGATGTCGTCGGGCCCGTACGCGGAAAGCTCACGGCCTTCGAGTTCGGAGAGTTTCTGCTTCAGGAAATCCGCGTTCATGACGCACCAGCCGCCGAGGCGGTCGAATAGGCGGGCCTGCATCTCGCTGGCCGCCGCCTTGGTGTAGGTGACGCAGAGGATGGTGTCCGGCTCGGCGCCGCGCAGCAGGAGGCGGGCGACGCGGTCGATCAGGACCTTCGTCTTGCCGGAGCCGGCATTGGCCTCAACCCAGGCGGAATGATCGGGCAGGGCGGCCAGCGCCTGGCCCCGCGCAGCGGCGGCGTATTCGGGCCAGTGATCGAGACGCGCTGTCATTCCTCGCCTCCCTCGTCGGCGGACCATTCGGCGCGGCGCGCGAGACGGTCGTAGTCCGACACTGTCCAGATGAATTCGACACGCGGCTTCGAGTAGTACGCCTGCGCGGGATTGGCGTACTGGTCGATCAGCGCCTTGAGACCTTCAAGCGCATCTTCGGCGATCTGCGCGGCCGTGCCGTTCTTGAAGGCGAGCGGCTGGCCGTTGTCTTCCTTCGCTGTCTCGGCGCTCATCGACATGCGGAAATAGATCAGCTCGGACGTCGGCGCCGGGCCGATGTCGCCGAAAGACGCCCGGGCGGCGATGGCGGCTTCGAGCGCGAGCTGCGGTTCAAGGCCGCTCTCGACCTGCGCGGCTTTCTTGGGCTGGCCTGTCTTGAAATCGATGATGGCGAGCGTGCCGTCCTTCATGAGATCGATGCGGTCGGCGGTTGCCTGAAGTTTCACTTCGCCGACTGCGGAGTCGAACGTGATAAAGCCTTTCTGTTCGGTGACGCGGTCTGCGCGGCGTGGCGCGCGCTCGGCCGCCCAGCGGACATAGGCGGCGCTGGCGCGCAGCCAGAGCGGCATTTCGAGACGGATCAGTTCTTCGGCGGCGCCGGCGGCGTTGAGCTCGGTTTCGATCAGCGCACCGAGATCAACCTCGTTTTCGCTTGCCTCGAATTTTTCGATCGCGGCATGGACGGCGATGCCGCGTTCGCGGACATCGACCTCCTGTCCGACCGGACGCAGTGGTTCCAGACGCAGCACGCGACGGGCGTAGTCCGCATAAGGATCGCGGATGAGGGTAACGACGCGGCTCGGCGAGAAGCGCTGCAGGTCACGTGCGTCTGCAGGCGGCGTCGGCGCGGGCGCCTTCGCCGGTGTTATCCTCGCGACGTGGCGCAACGCCCTGGCCCACACGATCGGATCGGCATCCTGCGCCGGCGCGAGCGCCTCATCCGCAGCTGCCCGTCCGCCCAGCCCTCCGGCAGCCAGCGTGCGCAAACGCCAGAGCCAGCGCGAGGCGACGGAGGGCTTGTCGTCGACACGGCGCGCGCGCAGCAGGATCACCTCGGGCGCATTGGCCATCTGCGAGAAGTCGTGCGCGGAGAGACCGATGCGTTCGTCGGGATCAGGCAGGCCGAGCCGCCTTCGCAGCGCGCGGTTGAGAAAGGCGTCGGCTGCTGCTGCCTTGGGCCATGAGCCCTCATTCAGGCTGGCGAGGATCATGCGGTCGCGACGCTGCAGGCGCGCCTCGAGCGGGCCGTAGATGGCGATGCGGGGATGCTCTGGCGCATCGGTCGCGGCGATCATGCGGTGCATGACGGACTCGGCAAAGTCCGGAAATGCGCCTGCCTGCATTTTGCCCATCGATGTCGAGAGCTGGGAGAGGTTGTCGATGAATTGCGCCGCCATCGCCCCGGCTTTGCCGGACCAGATGCGGGCGCCTTCGACCGTTGGAGTCGCGCAGAGTGCTTCGGCGAGGCGCGCGAGGGATTCGGCGGCGGCTGAGCCATCGATCATCTCGTCGGTGAAGGGCGGGTTGGCGAGATAGTGGAACTGGTCGAGTTCGTTGATCAGCTTCGCCGCGTCCGGTTGCGGGTCTTTCAAGGAGGCCAGACGCTTTGCGAGCGCTTCGAGCGTCAGCGAGCGCGGCGGATCGCGGACGGTTTCGCGATCCATGGCGCTGACGATGGCACGATATGCCTCGGGCTCGCGACCAAGGAGCACGCACTCATGCTTGAGCACGGCGAGCAGCAGGACCGGGTCAGCGGGCTTAGCGATCCAGCGTGCGAGGATGAGGAGAAGGCTTCCCGGCGCCGTGCGGGACAAAGGGACGCCGGCAGAGGGCGCGATGTCGATGCCCCAGCGTTCAAGAATGGCCGCCGTGCGACGTGCCAACGAGGCTTCCGGCGTCACGAGCGCCGCGGTCTTCTGCGGCGTTTCGAGTGTCTCGCGGAGGAGGAGGGCGGCGACCAGCGCTTCCTCGCTCTCGTCCTCGGCTTCGACAAGCGAGAGGCCTTGCAGCGCCTCAACAACCAGGTCGCGCGGCTGCGAGGGCGCAGCGAGCGCAGCGAGGCGCTCGTTCCAGTCGCGTGTCGCGATAGCCGGGGCGAGGGCTTCGTTGATCAGGCGGCGGCGTGCGCGTTCGCGCGGGCTCTCTGCTACGACGGGCCAGGGCTGGATGTCCTGCGGCCTCAGGCTGAGCCACGCAAGCGTGGCGCCGAGCGTGTTCTGCGGGTGGCTCGCGGCGTCGGCGACGTTGGCCCAGCTCTTGTCGTCGAGATCCGGGTCGATGCCGGGGAAGACGATGAGGCCTTTCGGCAGCTTCAGCACGGCCCGCATCAGGCAACGCGTGGCGGCGCCCGCGCCGGTGGAGCCGGCGACGACGACAGGGTGTTGTGGCGGGTCCTTCGCCCAGCGGGCGGCAATGGCTTGGGCGGCGCCGAAGCGGCGGACCTGCGGATCGGAATAGCCGATGTCGTGCAGGTGCTGCGGCCACGCCTTCATGACGATGTCGAGGAAGCCGGCGGACACTTGCCAGTGTTCGGCGAGTTGGGGCGCCAATTCGCCGGCCAGCGATTCCAGCCTGGTCCAGTCGACGCCGCCGACCATGGACGCCTGGTCGATCAGCGCGCCAAGTTCATCGGCAGCGGCGAGCAGCGAGGCCGGCGGCAGAGCCTCGCCGTCGACATTGACGCGCCATGCCTGGATGAGACGCGCAAGCGCGCCGCGCCGCTGGGCGGGCGAGAGTGCAGGCGGCAGATCGAGCGCGTCGGGGCCGAACGCGGCGAGGCCGTCCTCTTCCTCAACGTCGCCGAGCGGCCGGATTTCCGGCGTCAACAAAGTTCCGTCCATCGCATTGTAAAGCGACAGGGCGAGGCCGCGCGCGGCGCGCTGGTTGGGCGTGAAGATCAGCGCATCGGCAAGGACTTCGGGATTGTCGCGTGCGCCGGTTGCGGCGACGAGGCTGCGGGCGAGTTCGTCAAGGAAGGCGGAGGAGGGCGGGAGGGTGAAGACGCGCGGGGTGGTGGAGAAGATGTCCATCACGGCCGCCGCCGCGCATGTTGTGCGCCCCTCTCCCCCTTGTGGGGAGAGGGTGGGGTGAGGGGGCCCGTGGGACGGTAAGCTCTCGCGAGAGCGCGCACGCGGAGCCGCCCCCCACCTCCTACCTCCTCCCCACAAGGGGGAGGAGGGTGAGATGAGCTGACGGGTGTGGCTGACATCAAGCGCCCGGTCCCATTAAATTGAGCTTGGCTTCGGCCTCATCACGTCCCGCAGGGTCGCCGACATGCATCCAGAAGGGTGGCATGACTGTGCCGAACAGACGTCCGCGCGATGCGAATGCGTTCCAGTACACATTGGCGGAGAAGCGCTTGGCTTCGTAGTTGCGCAGCAGGTCGGCGCGGGTGATGTGCGTGCCGGCGAAGACATAGGGCGCTGTGGGACGGTCGCCGCGGCGTTCGACCTGGCCATCGGGCGCGAGATAGAAATCGCCGGGGCCGCGGAAGCCGAGCGTGTTTTCCATCGGCGCCAGCAGGAGCAGGGCGTCCATGCGGGCGGGATCGTAGGCGGCCGCCATGTCGCTGAATGTGGAGTCGCCGGCGGTCGCCCAGGTGACATCGGTGTTGATGACGAAGAAGGGATCATTGCCCAGAAGCGGCAGCGCCTTGATTACGCCCCCGCCGGTCTCGAGCACCTCGTCGCGTTCGTCAGAGACGATGATCTCGATGTCGGTGCGCTGCGTGACGTGCGCGGCCAGCATGTCCGGAAAATAGTGGACGTTGACGATGGCGCGGGTGACGCCCTGGGCTGCCAGCTTGTCGAGCACGCGGTCAACCAGCGTGCGGCCGCCGACCTCGATCAACGGCTTCGGCCGCGTATCGGTCAGCGGCTTCATGCGCGTGCCGAGGCCCGCCGCAAGCAGCATGGCAGTTGTGATGCGGGTCATGTGGCGACCAGCAGGTGCGGCGCGACGGCGGTGACGAAGTCGCGCGTCTCGCTGAGCGCTGGATGGCTCAACGTCTCGTTGAGCAGGCCGCGCAGCCGGGGCTGGAACTCGTCATAGCGGGGCTTCTTGTCGCGTGTGACGAGGCGCGCGAAGATCCCCATGATACGCATGACATTCATTGCGCCCAGCACGGCGAGGCGTTCGTCGAACGCGGCGCGCGTCGCGCCCATGCCATCGAGATAGGTGCGGGTCGCCGCTTCGCGCGCACCGGGCGAGACGTCGCGGCGGGCGTCATGCAGCAGCATCGACATGTCCCATTCGCCCCAGCCGACGACGGCGTCCTGGAAGTCGAGCAGGCCGACGCGGGCAAGGCCCTCGCGCTGAGGCAGCCAGAGCAGGTTCTCGGCATGCGTGTCGCGGAGAATGAGGGCGCGCGGATAGTCTTCCGTCTTGCCGATCAGGTTCTCGCGCACGCGCTCCCAGCGCAGGCGCGTCTGCTCGCTCATCCGCATTGCGAGGTCGCGTTGCGGCATCCATTCGACGAACAGGTCGAGATTCGCCGAAAGCGCGAGGTGATCATAGGTGAGCACCGGCCATTCGCCGCCGCGATAGGGCAGCACAAACGGCGGTCGCGCGCGGTGCACGACGGCCAGCGTGTCGCCAGCAGCAGTGTAAAGCGGGATCTCGTCTCCGCCGCGGCGGATGACGTCGGCGAAGAGATCATCGCCAAGGTCTTCGAGAAGAGCGAGGCCGCGCGACACATCGTAGTCGAGCAGGGCGGGCGCCGAGAGACCGAGATGGGCAAGGTGCCCAGCGACCGCCGCAAACGCTTCCACACGCGATGCGGCCAGGCGCGAGACCGCGTTCCAGCCGAGCCTGATGCGCTCCTCGTCGTCAGCCCCGGGCGGACAGGGTTGGGATTCGAGTGGCGGGGCGTCCATCAGCATGGCCGTCTCGGTCTTGCGGCGCAGGCGCTCGTACCGGCGCGTCGAGGCGTCGGCGGTGAGCGGCGTGCGGGCGGCCTCACCCCACCCGGCCTTGTCCAGGAATTCCTGGATCTCGGTTGCGCGCAGGTTGTTATTCATTCGGTTGGGCGCCAGTCGCCATCGAGCCGGGAACTCCAGTCATGCAGGTCCGCAAGCCGGGCGATTCGCCCCTCGCCGTCGAAGGATAGCCGAACTTCCAGCCGCGTGGATGGAAGATCGCGGCCCAGCCTTTCGGGCCATTCGATCAGGGCAAGGCCGTCTGCAGCCTCTTCCATGCCCAGTTCCCTAGCCTCGCCGGGATGATTGAGCCGGTAAAGGTTGAAATGCCAGATTGCCAGATTGGGGGTCTGGTAGGTCTGCACCAGCGTGAAAGTCGGGCTCGGCGCCTCGGTGTCCTGGCCGGCAAGGCGCCGGATCAGCGCGCGCGCAAGCGTGGTCTTGCCGGCGCCCAGATCGCCATGGAGCGCGATCACATCGCCCGGACGCGCATGCATCGCCAGCAACTCACCCAAAGCGGCGGTTTCTGCCTCAGTGGCAAGCGGCAGGGAGAGGGTCCGGATCGGCATTTCGGGCGCTGTATCATGCCTGTTTTCGCGGTGCGACCATGCTATGACGCCCGGCAATAGTTCGAGGGACGAAGGCATGGCGGGCGCGCCGCAGCGTATCGTGATCATTGGCGCGGGACAGGCGGGCGGGCAGGCGGCGTATTCGCTGCGGCTTGGCGGGTTCACTGGCGAGATCACGCTGGTGGGCGACGAACCGGCGCCGCCCTATCAGCGGCCGCCGCTATCCAAGGCGTATCTGAAGGGCGAGTTGGAGGCCGAACGGCTGTTCCTGAAGCCGCTGGAGTATTACGCGGAGCACGGAATCGCGCTGGTTACCGGCGATGCGGCAACCGCGATCGACTTGGACAAACATAGTGCGACGCTGGCGAGTGGGCGCCAGCTTGCGTGGGACCAGCTGGTGATCGCAACGGGGGCGCGGCCGCGGAAGCTGGCGCTACCGGGGGCCGGCCTGCAGGGCGTGAGCGAGTTGCGCACGCTGGCCGATGTCGACCGGATCAGGCGGGCGGCCATAGCGGGGGCCCGGCTGGCGGTGGTCGGAGCGGGCTATATCGGGCTTGAGGCGGCGGCGGTTGGCGCGCAGCTCGGCTTGAAAGTGACCGTGCTGGAGGCGATGCCCCAGGTGCTCTCGCGCGTCGCCGGGCCGGAGATCGGAGCCTTCTACACGCGCATCCACCGCGAGGCAGGGACGGACATACGTCTGGGCGCGCGGATCGAGGGCTTCGAGGGCGTCGGGGCAGTTTCGGGCGTGCGGCTGGCTGACGGGGAGATTGTGCCGGCTGATTTCGTGCTGGTCGGCGTCGGCGTGCTCCCCAACATGGAGCTGGCCCATGAGGCCGGACTGGTCTGCGGCAATGGCATCGTCGTGGACGAGGCGATGCGGACAAGCCATCCCGACGTGTTTGCGGCAGGCGACGTGGCCTGGCGGCCGCTGGTCCATTACGGGCGGGAGGGGCGGCTGGAATCGGTTCACAACGCCATCGAGGGTGGGAAACTGGCGGCTGCGGCCATAATGGGGACGCCGCCGCCACAGATCGAGACGCCCTGGTTTTGGTCGGACCAGTTCGATCTCAAGCTGCAGACGGCCGGGCTGTGGACAGGAGCCGACGAAACGGTGGTGCGCGGCGACCCGGGAACACGCGCTTTCGCCGTATTTTACCTTAAGGAAGGCCGGATAATCGCCGTGGACGCCGTCAATTCCCCTCCGGAGTTTGTTGTCGGAAAGAAGCTGGTTGCGGCGAAAGCGAAGGTTGCGCCCGGCGAACTAGTGGATAAATCCATCTCGATGAAGGACATCGGCGCCCGCGCGTCGAGCTAGCGGTCGCAGTCAAGGAAACCCATGCCCAAGATCACCTATGTGGACTCGGCCGGAACGGAACGGACCGTCGAGGGCAAGAACGGCATGACCGTCATGGAAACAGCCATCAAGCACAACGTGCCGGGCATCGACGCCGATTGCGGCGGCGCCTGCGCCTGCGCCACCTGCCATGTCTATGTGGACCCGGCTTTTGGCGACAAGGTGGGCAAGCCGTCAGCGATGGAACAGTCCATGCTCGATTTTGCCGAGAATGTGCGGGAGACGTCCCGCTTGTCCTGCCAGATCAAGATCAGGGATGAGCTCGACGGTCTGAAAGTCACGACGCCGGAAAGCCAGCACTAAATCGATCGACAAGTTGGGGGCGGCGATTTGGGGCCTGGCCCAATCGCATAGCGCAGCCGCGGCGTCTCCGCTGAGGCTCATCCGGTCATCGCGCGCGCCAACACTCCCTCTGCGCCACCCCCGAAGCATCGCCGACGCTGAGATCTCCCCAAGGCTAGCGTTTGGACAACGCTCTTGGCCGGTTGCGCACGCGCTTGCGCAACAGCTCTCATCGTTCCCGCACTGTGTTTTGGCCCAACGCGCGCACAGGAAAGCTGCAGAATTTTTTGGGGGGCACCGATTTGCGCGCACGTATAGGCCGAGGCAGCCTGTTTTCTGCGCCTATTTGCTGCTGGCCCCGCTTCGGAGGCCTCAGATTTCAGCGGCAAATGGTGCGAGTTGCTGCGGGATTGCTGCGAAATAGCTGCAAGCTTGCTGCCGACAAAATGCGCGTAAATCGAGGGAAGCAGAGCGGGCCGCCTGCTCAAACTAACCGTGGTCCGAAGAAGTCGAGGAGGTCAGGCGGCAGGAGGAGATCGTTGCGGGACCTCACCTACCTGGCTACAGTTTCGCCGCTGGGGCTCTGGGGGAATGCGAAAATACTTCGTTAGTCATAAACCTGAGGACAGCAGGCAGGCTGACCTGTTGCGCTCTTTTGCCAGCCATTGCGGACCAATGGCGTGCGAAGTCGTTTGGACCGAGGCCAACAGCACGCTTAGCGGCGCCGATTTGGTCCATGATGTCCGCCAGCGGCTGATCGGCTGCGACGCTGTGCTCGCCCTGATCGGTCCCACCTGGGCGGATGAGTTCGATCTGGTCCGCAGCGGGTCCGCTTCCTTCGATCAAGACAACGCGGTGCACTGCGCGATCCTTACGGCCCTTATGGTTGGCATCCCGGTCATTCCAGTACTCATCAACGGCGGCTCGCTTCCGCGGACAGACGCAATTCCGTTTGAGCTCCGGGCGCTGAGTTATCGCAAGGCATCGGTTCTGCGCGACGCGAAGTACAAAACCGATATGCGTCGGCTTTTCGCTCGCCTGACACCTCGCAGACTCGGGCGCAGAGACATGCATGGGGATCACCTGGGGGAGACCGGTCGACCTCCGTGGACAAGCCGGATTGTTGCGCTCTCGCTAGTCGCAACAGCTAGCTTTGGCGCCACGCCCACCTTCAAGCGTACGCCCCAGCAGGCGCTGGTCGTGGCGAGCGAGGCAATATCTGTCGCGACAGACCCCGCAGCTGTCGAAAAAGTCTCTGCAGTGGATGACGAATACACGATCGAAGCTGGCGACACTCTGGCCTTTAACCCTGAGCACAACGACGCGCCAGGACGACAGCGTCTCCTCAAGATTGCGACAATCAACGCGAAGCTTGTTAGCACCGGTGATGTGGTCCAACTCGCGCACGGCGGCACGCTGACGATTACAGCCACGGCTCTGGAGTTCGTGGCAGGGCCATCCAGAAACACCGAAGAGTTCACCTACACGATTGCCGATGGAGATAACCGATCGGCGCAGGCGCGCGTGACAATCCGGATTTCGTCTTCGCAAGCAACGCCCCAACAGAAGCCTGCAACAACGTTCCGCGATTGTCCTGATTGCCCAGAAATGGTCGTCCTGCCAGGCGGGGCATTTCTAATGGGCTCGCCCCCTGATGAGATCGGCCGCTATGACGATGAGGGGCCACAACGCCAGGTACAAATCAAAGGTTTTGCCGCGGGCAAGTATGAAGTGACTTGGGACGAGTACGGCGCGTGTGTTGTCGCCCGCGTATGCTCGCCAGCTAAGGATGACGGGTTTGGCAAGGGTACAAGGCCCGTGACCAATGTCAGCTGGGATGATGCGAAAGCTTATGCACGATGGCTATCTGTCTATACTGGCAAGCCCTACCGACTGCTCAGCGAAGCGGAGTGGGAGTATGCCGCGAGGGCGGGAACGGAGACGGCGTTCAACGTCGGCCACACCATTGCTGCATCCCAGGCTAACTTTGACGCGACCACGGTCTACCTCGATGGAAAGGCAGGCGAGCATCGCGGTAAGACTTTGCCGGTTGGTTCGTTCCTGCGCAATGCGGTCGGGCTTTTTGACACGCACGGCAATGTCCTTGAGTGGATCGAGGACTGCTACGCGGCAGACTATTCTGCCGGCCAACCGACCGACGGTGCGCCCCATTCTCCTCAATCGTGTCCTTACCGCATCGCCCGCGGCGGCTCTTGGATCAATGAGCCGGCATTGCTCCGGTCTGCGCTGCGAGCGGGAGAATTGGCAACAGCTCGATTCAACAATCTCGGTTTTCGTATCGCCAGTGACGTCCGGTAGAGCGTCGTGGCCTTGCAGATTACCGGCGTGATACTGTGTGTCCCTTGATTTCAGGTTGTTGTGTTGAGTGCTCTCGCGCAGCAGCCAGTCCGGCGCAAAGCGGTCCCGAAGAAGGACAGCCAACCTAGGGGCTGCGTCTTGCCGAATTTGCAATCAATGACTAATAAGCAGTCAATGACTAACGCAGGCAGTTCACCTGGAGGCCCCCGATGGCGACCATGACGATCCGCAACATCGACGACAGCTTGAAGTCGCGGCTCCGGGTTCGTGCTGCGATGCGCGGCAAATCAATGGAAGAGGAGGCGCGTGATATTCTCCGCGATGCTCTTTCGACAGAAGCCTCAGGGACCGGCAATCTGGCGCAGGCGATCCGTAAACGGGTCGCGCCCCTTGGAGGTGTGGATCTACCTATTCCGCCTCGCGAAGCAATCCGCGAGCCCCAGGATTTCGAGGCATGATCGTGCTCGACACGAATGTCGTTTCAGAAATGCTCCGGCCAGCGCCTGATAACCACGTGACCGCCTGGCTCGCCGCGCAGCCGGCATCGGCGCTATTCACGACGGCAATCACGCAAGCCGCAATCCTTTATGGTCTGGCATTGATGCCGTCAGGTCGCCGCCGTCAAAAACTCGTCGCAGCAATCCGTCCAATCTTCGATGAGGACATGAACGGACGGATCTTGCCCTTCGACTCTGACGCTGCCTCTTTCTACGCTGACATTGCCGCGCGTCGCCGCCTTGCTGGTCAGCCCATCAGCCATGGCGACGCGCAGATCGCAGCCATTGTGGGATCGCGCGGTGGCTCACTTGCCACGCGCAATTTTCGCGACTTTACCGGCTGCGGAATTGAGGTCATCGACCCCTGGCGCGCAGTCTGAAAAGCAGCATCTGACCGGCGAGGGGGGGCGAACTGGTCTTCCCGAGGCGACGGGTCAATTGCACTATCGCGATCGACTCGCCAGCCGGAGCCAGTGCCTTCGTACGCGCTTAGCCGATAGGTCCCTGCGGGCCGCAATGGTCTAGCCATTCACTCAACAAGCGACGCCGGACGAACGCGTCGCCGTCCGATGGATGCGTCTCGCGAGCGGGCTTCTCGGAATCTGCAACGGATGCCGCCCGCCCCCGCTGTCTGGTTTTGCCGTATAGAACAGCATTAGAAGCAGCCGTGTCCCGGCTGTCGATTGCCCGGACGCTCACGTCTCTGCCGACGCCGATCGCGACGTGGCGCGTGCTCGTCTGGCGCGGCCAGGCGACAGAGCGGAGGTCCCATTCGAATCAAGCGGACAACAGCGGACGTTCTTCCGAACCGACTCGGTGTCTCCAAAACCTCACGCGATCAGAGCTTCGCTATGAAGCGGCGGAAGACGACGCCTAAATATATCAATTACTTCAACAACATAAGTTCGGACAAGTCATATTTATGAGGCCGCCTTGACCCCCCGTGTCAAGCGATGCTAGCGATTGGAGTTATATTGATTTTACCGTCAACCCAAGTGTTCACCTTGAACTTGGGAAGGAGGGCTTTTATGCCGAACGACCGTCCGAATGTCCTTATAAATCAGACTTTTCGGCGAGGTGGTAGTTCGTTGTGTGCGCCCTGTTTGCTTGTGTACCGGGGTACAAAAAGTCGGAACAGAAGTCCAGAGGAAAACGGCATTTAGTGTACCGGGGGTACAATTTATCTGTTTTGTCCCTGATCGGTATCGAGGGCTAGCGGAAGGAGAGGTCATGAAGAAGAGTTCTAAGGCGTCGATTTCAGGGGCAAAGGTCTCCCGGCGGTCGCGGCCGCCGACAGGGAGAACGAAGACAGCCGTGATGGCACGCTCGGCTCAGCCGCCGCGTGATCGGCGGCGTGTGGTGCAAACCGCAACGGCCAAGCCCGAAGCGGCCCAAACCAATGATGCGGATCTCAGCTTTGAGTATGTGTCGATCGACGTGATCCACCTGCCAGCGAGGGCGCTCGCGCAACCCAATGACCGGCAGCATCGTCAGCTGATGGCCTCGATCACCGAGTTCGGCTTTATAGCGCCGCTTGTGATCTCCAGCAGCAACGAACTCATCGTCGGCGAGAAGCGGTTCGCGGCGGCCCGCGATGCCGGTCTCACACGTGTACCGGTCGTGCGCGTGAAAAACCTTACGCCGCTCAAGCTCCGGAAGTACCGCATAGCCGACAACCGGCTGAACGAGCTTCGCAAATGGGATGTAGACGCCCTGAAGGCGGAACTTGATGAGATCATTGTCCTTGAGCCGGACGTGAACATCGAGGCGATGGGCTACGAGGTCGCCGAGTTTGATGTGGTCGTGCAGGTGGTCACCGAAGGCGATGACCCCGCCGACATCGTTCCAGAAGCGCCGCGCGAGCCTGCGTCACGCGCAGGCGATGTCTGGGAAATCGACGGCCATCGGCTAGGGTGTGGCGACGCTCGCGATGCGGGCTTTCTCCAGACCGTTCTCAGTGGCGATAAGGCGGCCTGTGTCTTTGCGGATCCGCCGTTCAATAGAAGTGTGGCCCACATGGGAGGCAAGGGCCGCATAAAGCATCCTGAGTTTGTCCTCTTTTCCGGCAAGCAAAGCGATGCTGAGTTTCAGCAATTCCAGATCGACTGGCTACGGCAAGCCGCCGAGGTCGCGCAGCCGGGTGCGCTGATTTATGTAGCGTCCGATTGGCGTGCGCTTAGCGCGACGTTGAACGCCGCCGAAGCAGTGGGGCTTGAACAGATCAATTTCTGCACGTGGGAGCTGACGGCTCCACGCTTAGGCTCGTTCTACCGGTCGGCGTGCGAGTATTTTCCGGTCTGGCGCAAGCCCGGCGGCAAGTCGCGCAACAACGTGATGATGGGCCGCAACGGCAGGCATCGGTCGAACTGTTGGCATTATCCCGGAGCCAATACTTTTGGCGCGGGACGCGCCACGCTGCACCTACATCCGACCGTGAAGCCGTTAGCGTTGGTGATGGACGTTATACTCGATTGCACGGCGAGGGATGAAGTGATCCTCGATCCCTTCTCAGGCTCGGGTACGACACTGCTGGCCGCGCAGCGCACCGGTCGGAAGGCGCGCGTGATAGAACTTGATCCTCGCTACGTTGATGTCGCTGTCCGTCGCTATCAGGACGTGTTCGGGCGCGCTCCGCGTCTCCAAGGCTCGGGTATGACGCTGGATGAGTTGTCCGGCATGCCTCCTCGACCCGGACTGCCGCCGAAGTCGCAGACCAATCAGCAGGCCGAGGAACACGACCCGCAGCACGCCGGTTCGCGCGCAAGACCACGCCGCAGAAGGGATACTTCACAATGACCAAGAAGCCTACGACGGGGGAAACCTCACCAACGAAAAGACCCGCGCGCAAGCGCATAGCTGCGCCCAATCCAAAAGGCGTTTGTGGCCGGCCGTTCGCGTCGGGACCAGACGAACGTCGCAATACGAAGGGCAGGGGCAAGGCGCGTGTGGAGAGCCCCTACCAGATAGTGATGGCGGCGCTAACGGCGCCCGTGCCGACAATTACCAACGGCCGTCGCGCGAAAAAGCCCAGACTGCGGGTCATCCTCGATCAGCAACTCAATCCGGCTTCGCACGGCGATCAGTCTGCGGTACGGACGGCCTCCGCCCTGCTGCGGGCAGTAAAGCCTTTCAGCTGCGGCCCCACGCAGGAGCCAGCACCTAGCAAGTCCACGCCCCATAACGAAGACGTTCTGGACCGCATTGTTGCGGACTATGAGCGGCAGGTGATTGAAACGGCTCTGCGGCTGCGAGACGCAGAAAGGGCGGACGGATACCATGACGACGCGACTTGAGTACGCACGCGCTCTCCTGAAAACGCGGTTCTACGCATTCTTGCAGTATGCGTTTGCGCAGACCCATCCAACACAAACCCTGTCTGCTCAGCCTTATCTCGAGGCGTTCTGTTACCAGCTTGAGCAGTGCGCACGCGGGCGCTGTCGTCGGCTCATTGTCAACATGCCGCCTCGCCAGCTCAAAAGCTTCTGTTTGACCGCTCTCCAAGCGTGGATGCTGGGACGCAACCCGGAAAGCCAGATCCTCATCGTGACCTATGGCGATGAGTTATCGCGCGCCCATACAGAAGTGTTTCGGCGGATGGTCGGTTCAGATTGGTATGCCGATCTCTTTCCGGCGTTTGAACTTGCCCTGCGAGGGGATCGGCAGGATGAACTTCGCACAACCCGCGGCGGAGTGCGGCGCGCCGCATCTGTGGGCGGCGCGATGACCGGGTTCGGCGGCGACATCATCATGTGTGATGACCTGACCAAGGCGCAGGACGTGAACTCGGCCGTTCGGCGCGATAGCCTCAGCCGCTTCATTGATGAAGTGCTCCTGACCCGTTTCAACGATCCAGCGCGTGGCGTGCTGATCTCAGCCCAGCAGCGGCTCCATTGCGATGACATTGTCGAGCGCCTACGCCAGCTTCCCGGCGCATTGCACTTGAACCTCCCCGCCATTGCGGAGGCGGACGAGGAGTATGACCTCGATAACGCGCGCAAATGGCAACGGCGGATTGGCGACCTTCTCGATCCCGTACGGTTGCCGCTAACAGAGCTTGAGGAGATACGCACGCGGCGGCCTGCGGTATTCGCGGCGCAATACCAGCAGCGGCCTGACATATCGACCTCCTACATGATCGACTTGTCGCAGGTCCGGTTCGTGACAGAGGTCCCTCAAGACCCCAGCTTCTGCCTGCAATTCTGGGACACGGCGATCGCAGTCACCGAGGACAGCGACTGGTCCGTTGGCACATGCTGGGCATGGCGCGACAATGTCTGGTATCTCATAGACCTCGTTCGCGGCCGCTGGCCGTTTCCGGTGCTCAAGCATCAGGCCACGGAGTTCTATCGGCGTCATCTTCCCCGCTATGTATTTGTGGAGAGCGCCGCAAGCGGGGTGCCGCTTGTCCAGCAGCTTCGTGCGGACGGCAACAGAGATGTTTTCGAGCGCTCGGTCACTCAACCTAAGGATGTGCGCTTCGCAGGCGCTACCGGCTTGCTCCAGTCATCCCAGGTGGCGATTCTTGATGGCCAACACTGGACGGGAGAGCTGCGTCGTGAACTGGCGGGCTTCCCGTTCGGACAACATGACGACATCGTCGATTCTGTTTCGCTGTTTGCCGGATACGCAGCCGAAATGACGCCTCGACGGCTCGAAATCCTCTGCACGCCGAGGGGCATGCAGCCTCCGCGTCCGAGAAGCAACCGGCGTTAATGGCAATGACTCCTGATGTGACAAGTGTCGGCGAGTGACGGCTGGTTGGGAGAGGGCGCATCACAAAGACGAACGATGTCGTCAAACCGGCCGAGACGCATAGTCTGTAGACCAAAAGGCGGCATCCGGCCTGAGTGGCCGGAATAATATTCGCCAGCGCGTAGGCGCAAATCTTCGACGGGCGAGGGAGGCGCAGGGCCTCAGCCAGGAGGAACTGGCTGAGAGAGCGGGTCTGCATCGAACTTATGTGTCTGGCGTCGAAAGAGGCGTTGGAAATCCGACGGTGACCGTGCTCGACAAGATCGCGAAGGCGCTGAAAATCTGGCCGCATTGGCTGCTTGAATTAGCTTGGTCCTCAAGACTGCCGGTACAATGGAGGTCCGCGGTACGCAAACGGTGCGCAGCGAGTCCATGCGCCCCATGTCGTGTCAGGCGCATTTCCGGACTTTGGCCACAGTTCCTTCGCGCGCGTCAGGCACGAGCGCCATGAAGGTCGTGTGTGAGCATTTGGGAGCGCCCCCGTGTTCTGTTGGCCTCGCATGTCAGAGCGGGGCTTGAGCGGGCGCATCCTGCGGCTGTGGTATGTTCGATCCAGCCCACGCACGCGGCGACCAAGCGCTTGGCCAGGAGATTGATCGCAACGCGGTAGCAGCCATTCTATCGTGCGTCGCGCCATTGCATCGTCCTGTTTCAATTGGAAGAATGCCACGCGGATGCTATGGTCTGTATTGAGATGACACATCAGATCGCACCTGAGCTAGCGCCGAAACTAGACATCCTGCCTCCCGCGCAGTTGCGGCTTTGGAGCGAGCTGAGCGAGGTGCCGCCATACTTTACCCTTTACGGCGGCACAGCGCTCGCGCTCAGGCTGGGTCACCGCGAGTCGGTCGATTTTGACTTCTTCGGCGACCGAGACTTCGATCCTGACGTGCTGACAAAGCGTATTGCCTTTCTCGCCGATGCCGAAATCATTCAGCGCGAAGCCGACACTCTTACCGCGCGTATCGACCGTCACGGGCCTGTGCTGGTTTCGTTTTTCGGTCTACCCAGCATGGGTCGTGTCGAGGAACCAGCGTTGGCGTCCGACAATCGCATCAGAATCGCAAGCCTGGTTGATCTGGCGGGCACAAAAGCCAGCGTCGTCCAGAAGCGTGCAGCCGCGAAAGACTACATTGATCTCGCAGCATTGATCGAGGCGGGGATTGGTCTTCCCACAGCGCTTGCCGCCGGGAGCGCTATCTACGGCAAAGCATTTAACCCTCAGATTACGCTTAAGGCGCTTTCCTATTTCGACGACGGAGACCTGAACACGCTGCCTTTACAAACAAGACGGCTGCTCCAAGACGCCGTGCGGAACACCGATCTTCGCAACCTGCCCGTCTTGACCGTCATGCCGTCAGGGACACCGTCGGCGGGGGCAGACGAATGAAGCCACTTGTTCTCACAGAAGCCTTGCGAAAGGCGGCCCAGCGCTGTGTTTGGTTCGAGCCTCCGGAAACCGCAGTCGCGGACCCCGCCAAACTGGCAGCATACATCTTTACTTACGGCGGCGCCGACGACGCTAGCGCGCTTCGTGAACAGTACGGGGAGGAAGACATTATGATCGTCCTTGATGCGGCCCCGCCGGGAATTTATGATGCGCGAAGCTGGGCGTACTGGAACCTCGTGGTGGGGCGCTACACGCCGCCCTCCATGCCTATACGGCGGCTCTAATCGGGCGTTAGCTGCGTCCGGACTTATCGGATGGTGTGTTCGACCGCCTCGCGGCATGGCTCCAGGCCGTCGCGTTCGCGCTCAAACTGCCGGAGGCCTCACGGTCCGGAACCGTGGACGGCAAGCTTCGCGCGTCCACATCGCGAGGTCCATAGGTGGCTGAAGGTATGCAAGCGCATGGAATTCCGACCGGCAGTCCGGACCGCTGCCTACCTGTAAATTCCATCAACATCGAGATGGCTGACTTTGCCGTTGCCAAAGTCGATCAACAAAGTCCGAAGGATCTCGGCGTTCGATCGATCAAAATGGAGATCGACGGAGCAAGTGCCAAATCTGCATCGAACCCATATCTCTGGTGTCGAAAGGTGCGTTCGCGATCCGACGGTGACCGTGTTTAGGACGATCGCAAAGGCGTTGAAAATCTGGCCGCATTCGCTGCTTGAGTAACTCGGTCGGTCGATCCGCGCGCACGGCGCCCGCGAGGTAGCTACCCCAACTTTGCACGTTCTTGGAACCTGCCTGGCTTCAGCCGTTCGCCGATATTTTCTGGCCTCGGATGGCGTTGTGTGCTAAGATTCTGCGATGCTGAAGTACGAAGAAAAGAGGCTTGAGCCCGCAGAAGTCGAGATTGCCCGCACGCGGCGGCTCGAAGCCATGGCGTTGCAGGTAATCGAGGGAAATCCGCTCGACTCCGACCAAATTGCTATGTTCGAAATGTTTGAGCGTGAGCGTTGGTCTCATGACATGCGGCTAGCTTATATTCATGTGCGCGCACGCGACGCCGCCAGACTTGTACCGTGATCAACGACGATCCTTACGTTGATCCGAATACGGGCATTCTCAAAAACAAGCTTGGTCTGCTCGATACGGCGACGCTTGACAGGCTGGAACGCGAATTCGTCACACAGCGCATAGTCCAAGGTCCGCCGGCCGGAAATTTTGATCTCCACCATTTAAAGGCGATTCATCGTCACATGTTTCAGGACGTCTATGCGTGAGCGGGTGAGGTTCGCACGGTAGAACTGAGCAAGGGTAATGACACTTTCCTCCATCGTGGTCGGATCGAAGTCGGGATGAACGACGTGCACGATCGGCTCAAGGTGCAAAACTATCTGCGTGGCATTGGTCGAGACGACTTCGCGAAGGCGGCCGGGGTCATCATAGGCGATGTGAACTATATCCATCCGTTTCGCGAAGGAAATGGCCGAACCCAGCTTCAATATCTAAAGCAGCTCGCTGAGCGTGCTGGGGCGGACTCTGTCGGGACGAAGGCGGTTGCTTGAGCGGAATCGCGCGTCCTGCAAGGAAATCAACGTTGCCGAGTTAAGCTGACAGTTCCGGGATGCCTTATGCGGCGGCGACGGAGAGGCGAAGGCCCATAGCGCGCAACACGCCGATGAGTGTCGCGAGCCTCGGATTGCCGGCATCGCTGAGGGTTCGATAAAGCGTTTCGCGCGAAAGCCCGCTCTCCTCTGCGATCGTCGCCATACCTTGAGAGCGAGCCACTACGCCAAGCGCCTCGGCGATTTCATTGGCGTCGCCGTCCGCAAGTACGGCATCTAGATAATGAGCTGCATCGTCCGGGGTTTTGATGTGGTCCGCCACGTCGAAGGGCGAGAACTTAGCTTTCGTCATTGGTTTGCTCTTTCCATTCGTCCCATAGCTTCTTGGCCGCTTGAATGTCCCGGTCCTGGCTGGACTTGTCGCCGCCGCCGAGAATGATCACCAATTCCTCTCCGCGTTGGCCGTAATAGACACGATAGCCGGGTCCGAAATCGATCTTTAGTTCGCTCACGCCCTCGCCAACGGGGGCGACACGACCAGGATTTCCGCGCTCCAGACGAGCGAGGCGACGCAGCACCTGGGCGGCACCAGCGCGGTCGCGCAGGTTATCGATCCATTCCGCGAACGCTTCGGACTTGATCGCCGTCGGCATAAGGCAATGTATCTTATTGGCTACAAATGTCAAGCGGGGTGCAGTCAATCCAAAAAGAGACCTATAAGCAGTAGACTTATAAGAAGCATAGCAGGCCATTACTAGCGGTTCTTCGCCGGCGCCTATGCGCCTCGGACGCTGGGCCAAAGCATCGCCCCGGACGCGAAATGGTCGGAGGCCCTCATTGTCACCCGGGAAGAAAGGTTGAACAATTCGAGACTCATAGTCTGTAGACCGCTTTGCGTCGGCGACACTTGCTTGTCCGATGAAAGTAACCCAACGCGTAGGCGCAAATCTTCGACGTGCACGTGAAGAGCGCGGCATCAGCCAGGAAGAGCTGGCGGATCGCGCCGGGCTACATCGTACCTACGTTTCGGGTGTCGAGCGGGGGGTGCGAAATCCGACTGTGGTTGTGCTCGAGAAGATTGCCAAAGCGCTGAAAGTTAAGGCTTCGACCTTGCTCGACTGACCCGTGGCGGTGCGAGTCTCCGGTGAGCCTCCAGGAGGTCCTTGACCGCTAGAACGTCCTCGCTCAGATCCGGATCGGACGTGTTCGAGCGCTGCAAGCATGCTGCGCGATCGGCGAGTGATTCGAGCCTGGCGGTGATCTCGACCATCAGGCTCTGAGCGAGGGCGATGCGATCGGCGTCATCATCATGGGACGTCACGCGCGAGGCCCTCTTGGCAAGATCGGTGTAGCCGATAAGTCACATGCCATCCGTCTAGTGCTGGAGCAAGAGATCGGCCCTGGGGCCTCGCCGGGGTTGGGGCGTTTAGCGGATGACGGGGGCGAGGGTGAATTCCTAAACGAGCGCACTGGTCGCAGCTTCCGTCGGCGTGCAGGGCGGCGTACGACCTGACCATTCATCTTACGTTTGAGGGGGCCGTCTCGATTGGTTGAGAAGGTGCGTTGCTGTGTCCAAGGCTTCTCCTTGCGCAAGGCTCGGGTGCGTTTCTGGCCTGCCTCGCCTCGGATGCGACGCCCGTGCCGGATCTCAGCCTGGTCATCCTCTGTTTTGTTCCTTGCGCAGGCGGTGCAGTAAAGTGCGCGGTTGGAGAGGTCGTTGGCGCCAAGCTGGTCCAGTGGGACGAGGTGTTCATCGACGATGAGATCGGCTCGTAGCTTTTGTCGGCAGGCAGCGCAGCGCCCTTCCTGGTCAAGCATGAGCTGCGCGAACTCCACCCGCGTGAGGCGCCGGCGAGGAATGGGAAGGGTTGACGGCCGCTTTGGTAGTCCAGCATTGCGGGTCATAACGTTCTCCGCCGGCGCTTCCGGCGCTCGGATGGGCCCGCAGCGCCAAGGTTTTCGCCCGCCGCCCAGCGCGCCAGCTGTTCGCCGTGAATTTCCTCCAGGGCTTTGTTGTCCTGGAACAGACCGGCGAACTGACGCGGCAGCTTGATGGCGGCGTGCTCTCCCGGCAGGTGAGAGGACCAGGTCGGAACCCCCTGGGCGCCCGCCTTGAGAAGAACGGAGCAGGTCAGCTCAAACAAGAATTCGGGCGCCGCAACCGGCGTCAGGCCCATCTCGATCGCATCGACCTGTTCGCGGGGCGCACGCGTTCGTTCCTGCGCCCGCATGCACAGTATGACATGAACCTCCAGCCGCAGAAGACCTGAGAGAAGTGCGCGTCGCGCTGTCTTGGGCTTGCGCCAGGCCGCAGCCGACAGCTTCTGCTGCTGAATAGGATCGGCGCCGGCGATGCGATCGAGCTCCGCGGTGACCGAGTCCAGCATGCCGCCTTCGCCATCATGCTCATGACTCATCGAGTCGACCACGATCACGGCGGGCTTGGTCGCCGCAGCGGTATTGAGGGCGTCAAGATAGTCGAGCGAGCCATAGGGTGGGCTGAAGTCGATGTGACTGAACTTGAATTCGCTAGCGTAGTGTTTGGCTCGTCGGTTCTCCGTGTCGATAAGGACGATGCCGCCGGGGATCACACGCGCAATGCCAGTTGCGAGTCGTAAGGCCGAGAACGTCTTGCCTGAGCCGGAAGG
>JANOKS010000129.1:0-16754 GCA_031419455.1 Alphaproteobacteria bacterium | reverse complement strand
TGCGAGACGCCCAGGAGCGATCCTTCGATGCTTGCTGGTCTCGCGTCGGCCAGTTGCTCTCCTGCTTCACAAAACAGGAATGCGCCAACTACCTCGCCAACTCAGGATACGCTTCCACCTAAAGCGATCACGCTCTAGTGCTTGCGCAGCGCTGCCTTCGCGGCGGATCTGGCGACGTATTTCGCCTGGGGGCGGGCCTGTTTTTTTGCGAGGTCGATCACCGCCTTGCGGGCGCCGGCCTGCTGGATGCGGCGAAACGCCCCCAGGAGTTCGAGCTCTTCGCCGGTATCGGGTCCGTCGAAACCGGACTGTTCCTCGGCCACGCCGCGGCGCGCGAGCGCGAGGCGGGGGGCGCTGTCGTAGAAATACTGGATGGTGACGCCGAGCGCCTTGGCGATCTCGTAGAGCCGGCCGGCCGAGACGCGGTTCTTGCCGTTCTCGTATTTCTGGACCTGCTGGAAAGTGACCCCGACACGCTCGGCGAGTTCGGGCTGGGACATGTCGAGTTCGTTGCGGCGCGCGAGGATGCGCTCGCTGACGATGCGGTCGATATCGGATGGATCGCGCGTTTCCACGTCTGCCCCGCCGCATGCGCCGCAGCAGGGAGCCACAGCCAGAAGTTGCGTAACACCTAGCCTAGCGGCGCGGCAGCACGAACAACCCGAGGTTGAGTCCCAGCAAGATTATCCAGAACAACCCGTCGCGCCAGTTGCTGTACGGCGTCGCCGGCAGCGCATCTGGAATGCGGGCATCGATCACAGCGGAACGCCAGCCTTCGGGGTCTGCGCCGTAGAGCGCGGGATCGGCTGTTGTCGCTTTGGCGGTCCAGCGGCCATAGGCGTCGATCATGCCGGTCTCGCCGCGGCTGGCGACGCGGGCCATCGGCAGGCCCTCCTCGATAGCGCGGTAGCGCGCCTGGGCTGCGTGCTGGCCGGGGCCGGACAATTCGCCGAACCATGCGTCGATCGAAATGTTGACCAGCCATTGCGGGCGATCACTTCCGTTAGGCGTCAGGCCGGGGAAGATCGCCTCGTAGCAGATCAGCGGACCGAAGGGCGGCACGCCGTCGGCCCTGAAGGTCGATGGCCACGGGCCTGCTTCGAAGCCGCCGGGCGCGAGATCCTGCAGCGTCTCAAGGCCGATCGACTTTAGCAGCGAGGCGAACGGCAAGAACTCGCCGATCGGCACCAGCATGTGCTTGTCATACCAGCCCGGCATCTCAACCGCACTGTCGCCGTCCAGCACTGTAAGCGAGTTGTAGGCGCGCTCGTCGGGGCCGCCGAAATTCTCGACCCGGGCCGAGCCGATGATCAGCTTGCGCGTGCGGATGTTTTCGGTGACGTACCGCAACGCTTCGTCCCACTGGAACAGGGCGTAAGGCAGCGCGCCTTCAGGCCAGATGACGATGCGTGGCGCGCTTGTCGTGTCGGGTCCCGTGAGTTCGAGGAAACGCTGGACGACGGCTTCTGCATTGTCCGGGTCGTGCTTGGCGGCCTGCGGGATGCCGGTGTCGATGAGGCGCACCATGGCGCCGGTTGGTTCTGTCAGGGGCGCCTCGCCCAGGCGGCGCGCGCCCCATCCCCAGATGGCGCCGAAGACGATGGCCGCGACGATGAGCGGCGCTGCGCGCGATGCCGCCGACCCGCGCGGCCGTGAATCCGCCAGTACGGCCGGGGACGCCATCGCGATGACGGTGAGTGCGGACAATCCGTAGATGCCCCAGATCGCGGCTGACTGCGACACCGGCTCGCCCGGCGCCCAGATCATGCCCGGCAGGTTCCACGGCAAGCCGCCAATGCCGAACAGCGAGGCGCGCAGCCACTCGGCGAACATGAAGGCGACCGAGAACAGGATCAGGCGCGCAGGACCAGCGCACCACCACGGATAGATCGCCCACAGACAGCCCGCGAGAATGGCCGTGAGAATGCCGGGCAGCGCGACCAGGGGCATCCAGATCAAGACGAGGTGCGTGCCTGGGTTCACGAGGAAGGCGAAGGCGATCCAGTGCAGGCTGACGAGATAGTAGGCGAAGCCGAATGCGGCGACGCGCCAGAATGCGGCCCGGCGCGGCCGTTCCATCAGGCGCGCGGAATCGAGCATCCAGATAAGACCCGACAGGCCGAGCGCCATCGCCGGCCAGATGTGGAAGGGCGGGAAAGCGAGGTTGGAGACGGCGCCTAGCGCGGCGCAGAAGGCCAGCGCGCGCCAGCCCTGCAGCCCGGCCACAAAGAGATAGGCCGGCGCAAGGATGTGACCACGGCCGTGCGGCGGTGGGGTGGCGGCCGCGCGTGGTTCCTTCATCGCCCCTCCCCGCCTTGCCCGGCGCTTAACCGCAGGCGGCGGCTGGTCACCAATATGCCGCTCAAGGGTCTACCGCTGCGGTCTTGCCTTCCGCAAGCGCGGATGGCGCCGCACGCGGACCGCGCAGTTTTGCACGAATAACGCGGCGCGGATCGGCCTCGATGATCTCGATGGTGAGGCCGCGCGGATGTTCGATCGTCTCGCCAACGGCGGGCACGCGCCCGGCGATGGCGGAGATGAGGCCGCCGAATGTATCGACGTCCGTCTCGAAATCCTCGACCAGGACAGGCAGGCCGGTCTCGCGAACCACGTCGTCGATCGTGGCGAGGCCGGCGACTTCCCAGCTTGACTTGCCGCGGCGCGCGATCAGCGGCGGCGCTTCGTCGTGCTCGTCATCGATATCGCCGACGATTTGTTCGACAAGGTCCTCGAGGCAGACCATGCCACCTGTGCCGCCGTACTCGTCGATCACCAGCGCGATGTGGATGCGGCTCGCCTGCATGCGGACCATCAGGTCCGGGAGCGGGGTCGACTCGGGCACGAACATGACCTCGCGCACCAGGCGGTCGAGCGGCTTCGAGGCAAGCGTCTCAGCCGTCCAGCCACGGCGCACGCCTTCGGCGACGACGTCCTTGATGTGGACGAAGCCGAGCGGCTCATCCAGCGAGTCGCGATAGACCGGCATGCGGGAATGAGCCTCGGTGGCAAACAGGTTCATCATCTCGCCCAGCGTCGTGTCGATCTCCACGGCGGCGATCTCGATGCGTGATGTCATCACGTCACGCACGGTGGCGATCTCGAATTCCTTGAGGCGCAGGCGGATGGCGGTGGGCGCCGCGGCCGATGCGCCTGCCGGGGCCGCGATGGCGCGGTCGCCCTGCCCGGCGATCAGGCGCGCGAGGCGCTGGCGAAAATTGCCCCGCTGCGGAGGCTCTCCATCGTTCGGCATGGATCAGTCTCCCGACCTGTCATCGATGTCCCGGTCGCCGGCATAAGGGCCGGAGGCGTATGGGCCAGTGGCATAGGGGTCTGGCCAGCCGAGGCTGGCGAGAATGTCGGCTTCGAGAGGTTCCATTACCTGGGCATCTTTCGTTTCGATGTGATCATAGCCGAGCAGATGCAGGAAGCCATGAATCAAGAGGTGGCTGATATGCCCCGCGAACGGCCTGTGCATGGTTTCAGCGTCACGCAGGGCCGTCTCGTATCCCAGCGCGATATCGCCAAGGTATTGAGGTTGGCCCGGAATTTCGGGCTGTTCGGAGGGAAACGACAGCACGTCCGTCGGCTTGTCGAGCCCGCGCCACTGCCTGTTGAGGGTCTGCATTTCGGCGTCGTCAGTGAACAGGATTGCCAGTTCTCCGCCTGTCTTCATGCGCGTCGCGGCACGGCCCAGCACGTTGGCCGCCAAGGCATCGACATCGCCAAGCGCTTCCCAGCGTGAATCGGCAATCCGGAGATCGAGAGACAGCCCGTCAGTGGTGGCGGCTTCGCTCACTTGCGCGCGGTCTCCCGCGTCGCGGTTTTGGTGGCGTCCTTGTCGTAGGCGTCGATGATGCGGCCGACGAGTTCGTGGCGGACGACATCCGCCCGCGTCAGCTGTTCGATGGCGACGCCCTGGACGCCCTTCAGGATCGACAGGGCGTGGCTGAGGCCTGACCTGGCATTGGGCGGCAGGTCGGTCTGCGAGGGATCGCCGGTGACCACCATACGCGAGCCGCGACCGAGGCGGGTGAGCACCATCTTCATCTGCGGCACGGTGGCGTTCTGCGCCTCGTCGATGATGACGAATGCGTTCTTGAGCGTGCGGCCGCGCATGAAGGCGAGCGGGGCGACCTCGATCTCGCGGCGCTCCTTGCGGCGGTCGACTTCCTGCGCGCCAAGGCATTCATTGAGCGCATCCCAGATCGGCAGCATGTAGGGATCGACTTTCTCCTCCAGCGCGCCCGGGAGGAAGCCGAGCTTCTCGCCTGCTTCCACAGCGGGACGCGCGACGATGAGACGGTCGCGCTTGCCAGCCTTGAGTTCAGCGGCGCCGATGGCGACCGCAAGATAGGTCTTGCCCGTGCCGGCGGGACCAACCCCGAAGACAAGACCGAGATCGTCCTGCCGCAGCTTGTCGAGATAGGCGCGCTGGCCGGGCGTCTGCGCCATGACCGGTTTGCGCAGGCCCTGGATGACTTCGCCCGTGCCTGTCGTCGCGGCGGGGCTGGCGGTCAGGCGGATGGCGGCTTCGAGTTCGGCGGGCGTCGGCTCCGCCCCATTGGCGATGCGGCGCGCGAAGGCCTGCAGCGAGTCGGCGGCAAGGCGCGCGCCATCGCCCTCGCCGGTGACGATGATTTCGCCGCTCTGCGCCTGACTGTCGACGCGCACGCCATCGTCGGCGAACGCCTGTTCGAGCAGTTGTAGGTTTGCATGCGCGGGGCCGCAGATGTCGCGCAGCATCTTCTGGCTGGCGACCGGCACCGTATAGCGCTGGGCGCGGGACGGAGTTGGTTTCCTGCTCAAGCGCTCGCCTCTTCGGTCGCCATTGCTGTCATCACCGCTCGGCCGGTGAGGCTCGTCATGCTGGCGCCCACGATCTCGATTTCGGCGATCCTGCCGGACAGGTGCGCGCCATTCTCGACGTGCACCGACTGCATATAGGGCGAATAACCGAGCACCTGCCCTGCGCGCTTGCCTTCACGCGAGAACAGCACGGGCATTTTTCGGCCAATCGTGGCGTGGTTGAATGCCTGCGACTTTTCGTTGATCAGCGCCTGCAGGCGGGCGAGCCGCTCGTCTTTCACATCTTCCGCAACCTGCAGGTGCATGCCGGAGGCTGGCGTGCCGGGGCGCGGGGAGTATTTGAACGAATAGGCCTGCGCGAAGCCGACGGCCTTCACCAGCGCCAGCGTGTTCTCGAAGTCGGCCTCGCTCTCGCCCGGGAAGCCGACGATGAAGTCGGACGCGAAGGCGGTGTCCGGCCGCGCTTCGCGCACGCGATCGATGATGCGGAGATAGTCGGCCGCCGTATGCTGGCGGTTCATCGCCTTGAGAATGCGGTCCGAGCCTGACTGGACCGGCAGGTGCAGGAAGGGCGACAGGGTTTCGACATCGCGATGAGCGTCGATCAGATCGTCGCTCATGTCGCGCGGATGGGACGTCATGTAGCGCAGGCGCGGAACCCCGAGGCGCGCGAGATGGCGGATCAGGTCGCCCAGTTTCCATTCAGAATGGCCCCAGTCGCCGCCCTTCGCATCAAGCGCGGGCGCTGCGCCGTGCCACGCGTTCACGTTCTGCCCGATCAGGACGATTTCCTGGACGCCCTTGGCCGCCAGTTCGCGCGCCTCGGCCATGATCGCGTCTGCGCTGCGGGAGAACTCCGCGCCGCGCGTGTAGGGCACGACGCAGAAGGTGCAGAACTTGTCGCAACCTTCCTGCACGGCGAGGAAGGCGGAGGGGCCGGTCACGTGACGCGATTTCGGCAGGGCGTCGAACTTTTCCTCCGCCGCGAAATCAACTTCGAGAATGTCGCCGGTCTGGCGCGACAGACGCGCGATCATTTCCGGCAGGCGGTGATAGGATTGCGGGCCGACCACCATGTCGACCGCAGGCTGGCGGCGCATGATCTCTTCGCCCTCAGCCTGAGCGACGCAGCCGGCGACGGCGATGCGCATGGCGCCGCCGCCAGCCTGTTTCATGTCTTTCAGGCGGCCGAGTTCGGAGAACACTTTCTCCGTCGCCTTCTCGCGGATGTGGCAGGTGTTGAGCACGACAAGGTCAGCCGCTTCGGGCGAATCCACCGGTGCATAGCCAAGCGGGGCCAGCACGTCGCGCATGCGCTCGCTGTCGTAGACATTCGCCTGACAGCCATAGGTCTTGATGAAGAGGCCCTTCGTGCCTTTCGGGGCGGGCTGCGGATCGGACACTTATTTCTTCTCGTCCTCGGTCAGCGGGACGCCATAGAGTTCGAGGCGGTGATCGATCAGCCGGTAGCCGAGCTTGCGCGCGATCTCGATCTGCAGTTTCTCGATCTCTTCCGACTTGAACTCGACGACGGCGCCGCTCTTGGCGTCGATCAGGTGGTCGTGGTGCTCGTCCGGCGCTTCTTCATAGCGCGAGCGGCCATCGCGGAAATCGTGGCGCTCGATGATGCCCGAATCCTCGAACAGCTTCACCGTGCGATAAACGGTCGCGAGCGAGATATTGGCGTCCACGGCAGCTGCGCGGCGGTGCAGTTCCTCCGCGTCGGGGTGGTCTTCGGCCCCGCTCAGCACGCGCGCGATCACGCGGCGCTGCTCCGTCATGCGCAGGCCCTTTTCGATGCACCTTTGCTCGATCACGCGAGACCTCCTCTCAGAACGCCCGGCCCCAACGCCAAGTGTTGACCGGACCGCGGGCACATATGCGTCTCAGGCGCCGTCCTGTCCACCTTGAGGACCGACCCGGCGGGACATGACGAGCGCATCCACGCGGCCCTCGCCTGTCTTATAATAGGCCTTCCGGAGGCCGATTTCCACGAATCCATGAGAGCGGTAGAGCCCCTGGGCCGCAACGTTGTTGCGGGCGACCTCCAGAATCCAGCGTTCGAGGCCGCGGGCGCGAGCAGCTTCATCCAGCGCGCGAAAGATTTGCCTGCCCCATCCCAAGCGGCGCAGGGCCGGATCGGTGGCGATGCTCAGGAGTTCCGCGTCTGCGCCTGCTGCTAGTGCAAGTCCGAATGCGACTGTTTCGCGTTCGCGGGTGGCCAGCACGGCGATGCCTTCCGCGCGCGCGAGCCAGGTCGTGAAATCCTGCGCGGTCCAGCCGTCGTCAAAGGACGCCGCGTGGATGCGGGAGAGGTCGGCTGCGTCCGCAAGGGTTGCGGGACGGATCATCATTGTCCGGCCGGCCTGATTGATGGCCGCATCGGCGTCGCATCCGGCTCACGCACATAGATGGGCCGGGGCGGCGGCAAATCGCTTGCCGCCATGCGCGCCGCGAACAGCGCGGCGGCGCGCGCGGAGGGCGCGCCCGGGATCTGCCGCTTTCCAAGATGAGGCAAGTCCTCCAGCCCGCCGCAGACAGCATCCGTTCCGGCGGCGAGCGCTGTCAGCTCTGCTTCGCCGGCCTCGAAGGGCTCGGCGCCGCCCCTGCCCGCATCGATCAGCTGGCCCCACCATGTGCGATGCGGCGGACGGCGCTTGGCGGGCAACAGGCCGAGCACATAGCCCCGGGACGGCAGGCCATCGATGGCTTCGAGGCTGGTGACGCCAACGGCAGGAATATCGAGCGACAGCGCAAGACCGCGGGCGAAGGCGACGCCGACACGGACGCCAGTGAAGGAACCGGGGCCGACGATCACGGCGACGCGGTGGAGGTCAGCGAAGGCGGTGCTTGCCTCGCGCATGAGTTGCTCGACGACCGGGGCAAGCCGCGCGTCATGCCCCTGGTTCATCGGCTCGGAGAGCCCGGCGATCACGACGCCGTCGCGCACCAGCGCCCCCTCGCAGGCGTCGGCGACGGTGTTGATCCCGAGAATGAGCATCACACGATCCGGCAGGCGTCGTCGAAATCAAGACGCGGGGCGCGGGCGCGAAGGCGCGCGTCGTCGCCATGGCCGATATTGACGAGGAAGTTCGAGCGCCAGGATTTCATGACGGGATCGTCGGCGAAGAATTCCTTGTCCACGCCCGCGCGGCTGAAGCCGCCCATGGGGCCGCAGTCGAGGCCGAGCGCGCGGGCCGCAATGATGAGATATGCGCCCTGAAGCGTTCCCGACTGGATCGCATTCCATTCGGTCTTCTCGGCCCCGTCGAACCATTCCTTTGCATTCGGAGCATGCGGGATGAGCTTGCCGAGATGATCCGCGAAAGCGAGATCATAGGCGACGATGGCGGTCCATGGCGCGGTGCGGGTCTGCGCACGATTGCCTTCGTCGAGATGCGGGGCGAGGCGCGCCTTGGCTTCAGCTGAGCGCACGAACATGAAGCGCGCCGGGCAGATGTTCGACGCAGTCGGCGCCATCTTCAGAAGGTCGTAGGTGGCGCGGATCAGCACCTCCGGCGTCTCTTCCTCGGTCCAGCCGCGTCGTGTGCGCGCTATGCGGAAAATCTGGTCGAGGTCCGCGTCTCCGACAGGCTTGCCCATCAGGCTGCTGCCTCGACGGCTGTGACCTCGGGCACGTAGTGGCGCAGGAGGTTTTCCACGCCCGACTTCAGCGTCATCGCCGATGACGGACAACCCGAGCAGGCGCCACGCATCGACAGGTAGACAACGCCGGTTTCGGGATCGAAGCGCTTGAAGATGATGTCGCCGCCATCATTGGCGACAGCTGGACGCACGCGGGTGGCAATCAGTTCCTTGATCTCGGCGACGATCTCGGCGGTCTCGCCTTCATAGACGATGTCGTCCTCGCCATCGGGCGGGCCGGCGCCGTGCGCTGCATCGGCGAGCAATGGCGCGCCGGAGACGAAATGGTCCATGATCGCCGCCAGCGCCTGCGGCTTCACGACAGACCAGTCAGCGTCGTCTGACTTCGTGATCGAGACAAAATCGGAACCGAAGAACACGCCCGTGACGCCATTGACGTCAAACAGCGCCGCAGCAAGCGGGGATGCCGCCGCCTCTTCCGGCCTTGCGAATTCATAGGGGGTGGACGGCGACACATCCTGTCCGGGCAGGAATTTCAGCGTCGCCGGGTTGGGCGTGGGCTGGGTCTGGATGAACATCGGGGTACCGCCTTCTCTGCCCGCTACATGGCCCTGCCGGGGCCAGTGTGCAATTCCGAAGTCGTGAACGGCGACCAGCAGGGCCGGTCAACCAGAAAGGCCGCCGATCTCCGTCAGCTGTTCATCGGTCATGCCGCCTGGAATCACGGTCACCGCGATGGGGCGGCTGGCGATGGGCTTTCCCTTGGCGAGACGGGACACCAGCGGACCCGGACGCCAGCCCGGGGCAGCGGCCAGGATCAGCACCTTTATCGCAGGGTCGTCCTTCACCAGCTTGCGGATCGCATCGACGGGCTCTTCCTCGCTGATCACGATCTCGGCCTTCACGCCGACTTTCTCCTCCAGGACATTGGCGTGGCTGACAGCTTTCAGCCGCGCGGAATCGATCGCATCCTGGCTGATCTCCTTGTCGAGACCGACCCAGCCGCCAAGGCCCGGCACGCGGGCGCAACGCAGCATCACCATGCCAGCGCCCACCGCCTTCGCCCGCATCGCCGCAAACAGCAGCGCGCTGACACATTCGTCCGTCTCGTCGGACACGGCGAGGAATTTTCGTGACGCAGCTGTCATGGCCGGATGAGGCGCCCTTGTGCAGGTCAGGTCAAGCTTGACCCGACGGCTCTCGGTCACGGACTACGGGATCAGGGCGCGGCGCCCAAGGCGGCCGAAAGGGTGGGCGCAGCTGTGGCGCCTACCAGACCGTGGAGCAGCGCCGTGGCGGCTTCCGCCTGCGCAATGAGAAAACTCATCGACGCTGCGTGATTGCCGAACAGCGAGCCGTCCGCATCGCCGTTGAAGACGATCAGCGGGTGGAACTCGGCGACCTCACGCCACGCCTTCAGGGCGGCATCACGCGCCTTTGCGGCTTCCGGGCTGGCCGGCCACTGCATCGCAGCGAGCACCAGCCATGACACGGTGGCGCGGCCCTTGGCGGCGTAGACGGCGCGCGTCGCCTCCTCGTCCATCGGGCTGCCGCCGATCGCGGTGGCTGACGTCACGACCTCGGTCTGGCTGGCGGCGGCCCATGCCGAGACCAACGTCAACTGTTCGGCGACCTGAGCAGCGTTCAGATCCTGGACGGCGTCGCGGCGGCGCAGGCGGCGATCATGGTTGACCAGCGCATCGCGCGCGGCGCGCAGCTGGATGGCTGTCGAGTCCTCGTTGACGAGGCGCGCGGCGGCGGACAGATCGATGTCGGGCTGACCGCCGGCGATGGCGCGCGCATCGGCAAGACGGATGACGTCGCCCAGCGCTTCGGCCATCGCCGCCTGATAGGCGGGCTTGGCCGTGAGGCGGGCCATCGGGTCCCACGGCGCCGCGTCGGGCGCCCAGCCGAGCTGGTTGAAATGATCTTCCATCAGAGTCGAGACGCCGCCGACCCAGGGAGCCGCCCAGTCGGCGCGATTCACGAGGCGGTCGAGATCGCGGTCTCCGACATCGCTGGAAGCAATGACCATGGTCGGATAGGCGCCAAGCAGGACGACGATGGCGACGGTGTTGAACCAGAACCGGATGTGCTGGCCAAGCGTCCTGTGCGGGCGGTGGTAGGCCTCTTCGTCCGCATGCGATTCATCATCAACGAGCGTGCCTTCGACGACATCTTCGACCTGCTTCTCGGCGTCGAGCTTGCGGAGCGGGAATGGGCGATCGGTCTCGCCAGCCTTGCCGGCTGCCGGTTCGACGTCGGCCACGACCATGTCGCGGCGGAGTTTCAGAACGGACATCGCCCAGCCCCAGCTAGCGCAGTCAGACCCTGAATGAGCCTGTCGTTAACCTCAACCCAATAATCCTTACGGAACCGTTCACGGCGCCGTCGCGCCAGCAAACGAAATCGTCTCGACGCGACCCGACTCTAGCGCGATTTGAATCGGAAATGTGGCAGCCATTGGCAGGGATTGGGGTGCGATCACCATCAGGTGACGCCCGCCAGGGCCGAATGTCACGGTTTTTCCTGCCGGCAGATCGACGCTCTCGAGCCGGTCCATGCCCGCCATGCCGCCCGCCGAGGTCGATTCGTGAATCTCGACGGCTCGCGCCTGGGGCGATGAAACGCCTGTAATCCGGTCAGCGATGGTCGAGGTGATCGAAAAATAGGCGACGCCGGTCGCGCCATCGACCAGGGGCGGCCGGTATTCGGCATTGTCGATCGTCAGGCTCTCGATCTGGCCGCCGCTGCAGGCAACGGCGAGTGAGATAAGCGCAACGGCCAGCAGCTTGCGCATCATGGCCGCCAGAATCCGATTGTGCGGCGAACCTCGTCCATCACAGGCGCAGCGATTGCGTTGGCCCGCTCGCCGCCATCCTTCAGCACCCGATCGACTTCGGCGGGATCGTTCATCAGGCGGCGCATGGCGTCGGCCACTGGGCCGAGTTTTGCGACGGCGAGATCGGCGAGCGCGGGCTTGAACCTGCCGAAGCCGTGGCCGCCGAATTCGTCGAGCACCTGCTGCTCGCTCTGACCATTGAGAACGGCATAGATGCCGACGAGGTTGGCGGCTTCGGCCCTGCCCGCGAGACCCTTCACCTCTGATGGAAGCAGATCGCTATCGCTGGTCGCGCGCTTGATCTTCTTCGCGATGTCGTCCCCCGTATCGAGAAGGTTGATGCGCGAGGCGTCGGACGGGTCCGACTTCGACATCTTCTTCGTGCCGTCCTTGAGCGACATGATCCTGGCGCCCGGCCCCTGATAGAGCGGCTCGGGTAGCGGGAAGAATCCCGGCGCGTTGAAATCGCGGTTGAACCTGGCTGCGATGTCGCGGCTCAGTTCGAGATGCTGTTTCTGATCCTCGCCCACCGGCACGTGCGTGGCTTTGTAGGCAAGGATGTCGGCAGCCTGCAGCACCGGATAGTCGAACAGGCCGACTGAGATGTTTTCCGCATCCTTGCCCGACGACTTGTCCTTGAACTGCGTCATGCGCTCGACCCAGCCCATGCGGGCGACGCAGTTGAAGATCCAGCCCAGCTCCGCATGCGCCAGGACGGAGGATTGCGCGAAGATGATCGCCTTCGCCGGATCAACTCCAGCGGCGAGATAGGCGGCGGCGATCTCGCGCGTCTGGGCGGCGAGCAGTTTCGGGTCCTGCGGCACGGTGATGGCGTGCAGGTCGACAACGCAGAAGATGCAGGGGTATTCGTCCTGCATCGCGACGAACTTCACGAGCGCGCCGAGATAGTTGCCAAGGTGCAGGCTGCCGGAAGGCTGCACGCCGGAGAACACGCGCTTCGGGCCGGAATATTCGGGAGGCTTCGGGTCGGACATGCGCGGGGACTTATCAGCCCTCGCCGCCAGACGGAACCCCGGCGACGCCCTTCTCGCGGCGCAGGGCGCCCTTGATTTCCGCGACTGTCACAGCCCGGAACGCAAATGCCGCAACGCCGTAGATCACGACGCCGAGCGTGATCACCACGAGGACGGCGACTTCCTTTTTCCACAGCAGCTCAGACAGCAGCGGATACTGCCAGGCGCAGACGGCGACGAACGCGCCCATCAGCACGCTCGCCATCATCAGGCGGACCATGCGCTTCCAGACTGCCGCGCCCATCGTGTAGGCCCCTTCCCGCGCTAGCGCACCAGCGAGCAAAAAGACGTTGATCCAGGCGCCGAAGGAGGTGGCGGCGCCGAGGCCTATCGTGCCGTCGATGCGCTCCCCATTTATCTGTTGGGTCGGCAGCCAGTACCAGAGCGCTGCGCCGACGATGACCGTGATACCGACTGACACGAGCGAGAACTGCATTGGGCGTTTGGACTTCTGCCGCGCGAAGAAGGGCGGCGTGAAGACTTTCGCAAGCACGAAGGCGGGCACGCCCCAGGCGAACTGGCGCAGGACTTCGGCCGTGCGCAGGGCGTCGGCGGCCGTGAAGGCGCCGCGCGTGACGGTAGCGTCGATGATGAAGAAGGGCATGAGCAGCAGGGCGACTGCGGCTGGCAGCGTGAACGCCATCGAGAGGCCGATGCCATCGTCCATCGTCCGCGCGGCGCCCGCATGATCGTTCTCGGCAAAATGCCGCGACAGCCGCGGCACGAGCGCGAGGCCTACAGCCACACCAATGAGCCCGAGCGGCAGCTGGTAGAGACGGTCGGAATTGTAGAGCACGCTGCGCGCGCCTTCGTCGGAGCCCGACAGGGTCTGCGTGACCAGCGATGAGACCTGCAGCGCGCCGCCTGCGATGGCGCCGGGCACGGCGATCGCCAGCATGCGCCGCACGCCCTTGCCCAGAACCGGCAGGCCGATACGCAGGTCCACGCCGAGCTTGCGCGTGCCCCACCAGAGCAGGGCGCACTGCAACAGGCCCGACACCGTCACCGCCGCCGCCGCCCACTCCGCCGCCTGCTGCTCGCTCGGCGCGATCACCAGCGGGATGATCGTGCAGACGTTTAGCAGGATGGGCGCTGCAGCCGTCAGCGCAAAGCGGCCCATCGTGTTGAGCACGCCCGACAGGAGCGCCGCGAGCGTCATGAAGACAAGATAGGGCATCGCCAGCTGCGCCATGAGGGTCGCGGTCGCCAGCGTTGCGGGATCGTCGATATAGGCCGACAGCAGGAACGGCATGATCCAGGGCATCGCAACCTCGATGCCGATGGTGACCAGCGCCACCACCGTCATGATGAAAGCCAACGCCTGAGACGCCATGCGGTCGGCCGCCGCCTCGCCCTCCTGCGCGCGCGCTGCGGCGAAGACCGGCACGAAGCCCTGCGCGAAGGCGCCTTCGGCGAACAGGCGGCGGAACAGGTTGGGCAGCATCTGGGCCGTCGCCCACGCGTCCATCAGCGGCCCCTGCCCGCCGAAGCGCGCATTCAGCGCAAGGTCGCGTGCGAACCCCAGCACACGGCTGCCGAGCGTGAAAAAGGTCTGCACGAACACGTTGCGCGCGAGTGACATGCGGGATGCGTCCGGCCTAGCGGTTGAAGGAGGCCGGCGCGCGCGCCAGCGTGTGGGCGGGAATGCGCGGCGCATTGGGCGAGTGGGAGCGCAGCACGTCGACCAGGTGTTCTGTCAGCGGCGCGTCGAGCTCTTCCGGCATCGCGCCGCCGCCCAGCATCTCGACATAGAAGACGTCGTGCACGCGTTCTCCGTAGGCGCCGACATGGGCGGAGCGAATGGAGATGTTCGAATCCGCGAGCTGGCGTGCGATCTCATAGAGCAGCCCCAGCCGGTCGCGGCCCGAGACCTCGATCACGGTATGGTCGGCCGACGCCTGGCGATCGATACGCACCAGCGGCGAGATGATGAAGGCTGCATGGCGACGTGTGGGGGCGGGCGCGCGGCCCGGCCGCTTGACGCCATCGCCGCCGGCTGCGGCAAGCTTGAGATCAGCAATCAGCCTGTCGAGCGCGTTGGGATGATCGAGGCCCATCGGCAGGCCACGCAGATCCTGGATGTCGAACACGTCGAGCACGCGGCCCTCGCCGGCGTCGTAGAGGTGGGCTGCGACGATGTTGGCGCCGGATGCGCTGAGCGTGGCGCAAAGATCAGCAAAGAGACCCGGCCTGTCAGGCGCCGACACCAGTAACTCGGTGGCGGAGCGCCCCTTGTCGACGCTTGCCGCGACGATGATGGACTGGCCTGCGCCCCTTGCCAGCACATCGGCGTGCCGCGCCTGCGCTTCGGGCGCGAAGCTGATCCAGTAGGCGCCTTCGACGGCTGCAAGCTGCGGCGTCGGGCCGATGCGGTCGGAGAGGACGCTTCTTGCCTGCTCCGCACGCTCGGCCAGTTGCGCGCGCACGCTGCGCTCATCGGTGCGTCCGCCGCGCAGGGCGGCTTCGGTCGAGAAATAGAGATCGCGAAGAAGCTGTCCCTTCCAGCCATTCCACACGCCGGGGCCAACGGCGCGGATGTCTGCAACGGTGAGGACAAGCAGGAGGCGCAGGCGTTCGAGATTGCCGACCTTTTCGGCGAAGCGGGAGATGGTCTGCGGATCGGAAATGTCGCGGCGCTGGGCCGTGTCGCTCATCTCGAGGTGGTTGCCGACCAGCCAGGCGATGAGTTCGGCCTCGTCCTCGGGCAGGCCAAGACGTAGCGCGGCCGAGCGCGCCTGCTTTGCGCCTTCGATCTGCTGGTCGCCCTTGCCCTTCCCCGTGTCGTGCAGAAGCATCGCAAGGTAGAGCGCGCGGCGGTTGAGGATTTTCGGGAAGATTTCCGTCGATAGCGGATGCTGTTCCTTCTCAAGCCCGCGCTCGATGTCGTGGATGGTGACCACGGCCATCAGCGTGTGTTCGTCCACCGTGAAGTGGTGATACATGTTGAACTGCGTCTGGCCGACGATGCGGCCGAACTCCGGCAGGAAACGCCCGAGCACGCCCGTCTCGTTCATCAGCGGCAGCACGCGGCCGGGATGGTTCTTGCCGGCGACGATATCGAGAAACATCGCGCGCGATTCATCGTCATTGCGCGCCTGACGCGTGACCGCCCAGAGGGCGCGCCGGGCGGCGGTCATCGCATCAGGATGAATCTCGACCTGGCGCTCATTGGCGAGCCAGAACAGGCGCATCAGCTTGCGTGTGTCGGTGGAGAGCATCTCGGGTTCGGTGATCGTGAGGCGTCCGCCATCCATCGCGAAGCCTTGCTCTTTCATCGGCTTGGCCGAGGCCTGCGCCTTCAGCCACATCAGGCCGGCCGGACGCTTCTTCTCGTCCACTTCCAGCTTGGCGCACAGAATGCGGGTGAGCGCGCCAACTTCCTTCGCCGCGAGGAAATAGCGCTTCATGAAACGCTCGACCGCCGTTGCGTTGTTGCGTTCGGTATAGCCGAGGCGCCGCGCCATCTCCGGCTGCAGATCGAAGGACAGACGCTCCTCCGGACGGCCGGTGAGAAAGTGGAGATGGCAGCGCACGGTCCAGAGGAAGCGCGCTTCGCGCATGAAGATCGCCTTGTCGGCGGGCGAGAAGGCGGCGTTATCGAGAACCTGCTGGAGGTTCGTGCCGCCGTGGATATATTTGGCGAGCCAGAAAAGCGTCTGCAGGTCGCGCAGCCCGCCCTTGCCGTCTTTCACGTTCGGCTCGACGCGATAGCGTGAATCGCCCTCGCGCGCGTGACGGTCGGCGCGCTCCTGCAGCTTGGCGGCGACGAATTCGGCGCCCCGGCCCGCGATCACGTCCTTCTGGAAGCGCTCGTTGAGCTTGTCGAAGACGCCGCGGTCGCCAAAGAGAAAGCGCTTGTCGAGAATGGACGTGCGGATCGTCACGTCTTCCTTCGAGAGCTTGATGCACTCGTCGATGGTGCGGAATGCGTGGCCGACCTTCAGCCCCATGTCCCAGAGGGCATACAGCATGTATTCGATCACGCTCTCGGCCCACGCCGTCTGCTTGTGGTTGCGGACGAACAGGAGATCAACGTCGGACGATGGCGCCAGCAAGTTGCGCCCATAACCGCCGACAGCGACGACCGCCATGCGCTCCGCCTCGGTCGGGTTGTGGGCGCGGAAGATGTGGACGACGGTGAAATCGTAGAGCGCCGACAACGCCTCATCCATGACGGCGGACATCAGCCCGGCTGTATCGAGGCCGTCCGCCCCCTCTTCCAGCCGGTCCTGTGCGATCATGCGACCGCGGAACAGGGCGGCATGGATCAGGTCCAGCGCCCGCTTGCGTTGGGCGACCGGGTCAGATCCGTTGTCCAGCGCAGCGGCGGTGAGCTGGATGCGCAGTTTGCGGCCATCGACGATGTCGGCAATCCGCCACCGGCCGGGCTTTACCGGCCCGGACCTGGCCCTTGGCGTTTCGGAAGCCGGCATCCTGACCGTGGTCAACACGCTGATCGGCGATTA
>JANOKS010000128.1:0-44854 GCA_031419455.1 Alphaproteobacteria bacterium | reverse complement strand
AGCTGGCCGCAGAACGGGCCGGCGATGAGCGAACCCATCTCGATGACGCGGAGATTGGCGAGGGGGCCGGTCATTGCGCGCGAACATCGATGTGAGGCATGTATCGGCTCGTTTCCTGACCCCAATCGAAATAGAGACCGGATCGGTGACTGGCCAAGGCATCCGCCAAAGCCTTCGTGACATCCAAGGATTGGACGAACATTAGCTTCGATGTGTTGTCGCCTAGGAGTTTCGCAAACAACTCGAGTCGATATGTACCTTCTACGAATCGGAACCCGTTTTCGTCACGCGGGGCCAAGAAGTGATGATTGAAGTTGACGCCGCTCTCACCGACGAAGAGGCCGCTTCCTCTCGTCAACTTGTCATCACCATAGACCCAAATGTTGAAGGTTTGGCGGGACTCGTTGCGAGATACGCGGACATACAAGCTTTCAACAATTCGCCCGCGTTTGGACGTGGCGAAGAGCAACGTCCGAAGGAAGACCTTAGGCACCCCCTCCATCAAGGCGTCGCGCGATCCGTCAGGTCCGAAATAGATGACAGACGGCTGGGACATTCGAACCGTGCCGCGACGAAACAAGGTTAGCCAAGCAGTCGTCGCAGAAATAGCCAGCGCTAGGATCGAAACTGCAACCGGCAATGAGTCGGCCATAAAATCCCCCGTTCAACAAATTGCAGTTAAGATGCCACTTTCGGAAAGCCGCCCGCGCGACTAACAAGCCCCGGAAGCTTGCGGCCCATCTTGCCGCTGAGCCATTGCGCGGTGTCGATCAGGCCGTTGAGGCTGACGCCGGTTTCGACGCCGGAGCGTTGCAGCATGTACTGCACGTCCTCGCTGGCGACGTTGCCGGTGGCGTTGGGGGCGAAGGGGCAGCCGCCGATGCCGCCGATGGAGGCGTCGATGGTCGTCGCGCCGGCTTCGACGCCGGCCCAAACATTGGCGATGGCGGTGTTGCGGGTGTCGTGGAAGTGGAGACGGACGGCCAAGCCGGGCGCGGCGGCCTTCACGGCGGCCATGAGGGTCTTCACCTGGTTGGGCACGCCGACGCCGATCGTGTCTGCGATGGCGATCTCGCGCGGACCCGCGGCGGCGATTTTTCGTGCGAGGTCTGCGACGCGCGACACTGCGATCTCGCCATCGAAGGGACAGCCGAAGGCGGCGGAGATGGTGGCTTGCACGGATCGGCCGTGTTCCTTTGCGAGGCGGATGATCTCGATGGCGTCGTCGGCGGTTTCATCGGCGGTGCGGCCCTGGTTGGCCATGCCGAAGCCATCGCTGGCGGAGACGACGGCGCCGAGTTCATGCACCTGCGTTTCCAGCGCGCGGAGGGCGCCGCGCTTGTTGAGCACGAGGCCGATATAGGTGACGTCCCTGGCGTCGCGCTTCGGCAGGGCGGCGCAGACGGCTTCGGCGTCTGCCATCTGTGGCACGCGTCCGGGGTGAACGAAGCTCGCAACCTCAATGCGCTTGACGCCGCTGACCAGCGCGCGGGTGATCAGCTCGACCTTGTCGATGGTGGGGAAGACGCCCGGTTCATTCTGCAGGCCATCGCGGGCGGCGACTTCGACAAGTTCGATGCGGTGGGTCATGCGTTCAGTCCGTTGATCTGTGAGTGATGGTCACGCCACGCACTTCGGGCTCATAAGCGATGATGCGGGAGCGGCCATGGTATCTCAGCGTGAGCGCGCGCGCCGCATTCCATTCCAGTTGGACATCGGGACCGCCCCACGCAGCGTTTGGTGCGGCGCCACTCGCGGTATCAACGATGAAGGCGTTGCCCTTGCCGGTTTCGGTCTGGCCAGCAGCGAGCACGGAGACCTGCGAGGCCTGTCCGGTGGGACCGCCGCAGGCGCGATGGAAGAGCACGGCTTTCATGTCGCCGCCGGGGGAGATGGCTTCGCGGATGATCTCGTTCTGGCAGATGGGTTCGGATGGGCCGCAGGCGGACAGGGCGGCAATAAAGAGCAGGAAGAGGTTGAGAAACAGACGTCTAGTCATGCAGCATAAGTCGTACCGACGGACGCCGTAGTCAATCGGCGGCGAGCGTTGAGAGAGACCCCCCACCTGTCCTCCCCCTTTCAGGGTGAGGAACCGCGTTGCGAACTTGCCTCACGATGAAGGGCGGGGGCGTCACAGGGTTCCTCACCCTGAAAGGGGGAGGACAGGTGGGGGTCTTTCGCGCAGAGCGGGGTGTCAGCGTTCAGTTCTCACGCGCATCACGGCCTGCTTCCACTCCATGACGCGCTGGTCGCGTTCCTCCGCCGGCATCTTCGGCTCGAACTTGCGATCCAGTTGCCAGAGCGATGCGGCCTCGTTGAGAGAACTGAACTCGCCCGCCCCTACAGCAGCGAGGATGGCGGCGCCGAGGACGGTGGTTTCGACATTGCGCGGACGCACCACCTCGATGCGGAGGATGTCGGCCATGAACTGGAGTAGCCAGTCATTGCGGGACATGCCGCCGTCGACGCGGAGGGTCTGGGGGGCGACGCCATCCTTTGCCATGGCTTCGAGGAGTTCGGCGGTCTGGAAGGCGGCGCTTTCGAGAGCCGCACGGGCAATGTGAGCAACGGTGGAGCCGCGCTGCAGGCCGAGGATGGCGCCGCGTGCGTCTGAATCCCAGTGCGGAGCGCCGAGGCCGGTGAAGGCGGGGACGAGGTGGACGCCGGATGTGTCGTCTATGCTCGCGGCGAGTTCGCCTGCGTGGGCGCCGTCGCGGATGATCTTCAACTCGTCGCGCAGCCACTGGATGGTGGCGCCGGCGGAGAGGACCGAGCCTTCGAGGGCGTAGGTGGTCTTGCCGCCGACTTGATAGGCGATGGTGGCGAGGAGACGCGAGGTGGAGCGCTTGAGTTCTTGTCCCGTGTTGAGGACGAGGAAGGCGCCGGTGCCGTAGGTGGATTTGACGTCGCCGGCATTGAAGCCGGCCTGGCCGACGAGGGCTGCCTGCTGGTCGCCAGCGACGCCGCGGATGGGGAGTCTGGGGCCGAAGAGGTCGGTGACGCCGTAGTCGCCGGCGCTATCCTTCACGTCGGGAAGGAGGTTTGCGGGGACGTTGAAGAGTTTGCAGAGATCATCGTCCCACCGGCCGGTGCGGATGTCGTAGAGGGCGGTGCGGGAGGCGTTGGTGGCGTCGGTGGCGTGAGTGCTGCCGCCTGTGAGGCGCCAGATGAGGAAGCAGTCGATCGTGCCGGCGGCGAGTTCGCCGCGCGCTGCGCGTGCACGTGCGCCGGGGACGGCGTCGAGGATCCAGCTGATCTTGGAGGCGGAGAAATACGGGTCGAGGACGAGGCCGGTGCGCTCGCTGACCATGGGTTCATGGCCCTGGGCTGCGAGGTCCTGTGTGCGGGAAGCGGTGCGGCGGTCCTGCCAGACGATGGCGTTGTGGATCGCCTCGCCAGTCTTGCGGTCCCACACCACCACGGTCTCGCGTTGGTTGGTGACGCCGATGGCGGCGATCTTACGGTCGCCGAGACGTTCGACGGTCTGTTCGGCTGTGCGGCGCTGGGTGCGCCAGATGGCTTCGGGGTCGTGCTCGACCCAGCCGGACTGCGGGAATATTTGCGGGAATTCTTCCTGCGCGGAAGCGATCACCTGTCCGTCGAGGCCGATGGCCATGGCGCGGCTGGAAGTGGTGCCCTGATCGAGCGCGAGGATGACGCCGCCTGTCATTGGGGTCTCCGCCGTTCAAACTGGATCGTGGTCACGGTCTTGTAGATCGACCGGGCGCGCACCGTGAAGCCGAACTTTTTCGCGAGCTTGATGGAGCGCGTGTTGTCCGGATCGATCAGGGCGACGAGGCAGGGGGCGTTGAAGACCTCGTGCTCCCAATCGAGGACGGCTTGCAGCGCCTCGGTGGCGTAGCCGCGGCCGTGGACTTCGGGGAGCAACGCCCAGCCGAGTTCACGATCTTCGCCGAAGGGCGGGTCGATGTCGCGCTTGGCGTCCATGAGGCCGATCTCGCCGATGAGTTTTCCCGTCGCCTTCTCCTCGATCACCCAGAAGCCGTGGCCGAGCAGCATCCACGATCCGGCGTAGCGCTGGATGCGTTGCCAGACTTCCTCGCCGGTGTAGGCGCGGCCGCCGATGAAGCGGTGACGATGGGATCATTCCATATCGGCAGGCAGGCTTCGAAATCGGCGGCGGTGTGGGCGCGCAGGCGCAGCCGTGGTGTTTCGACAATGGGGGCGCGATCAAATCCGCTGGAAGTCATGCACCGGCCCGAGGTTCAGCACGTATCCGATCTCGTCTAGCGCGGCGCGGCTCTCGTCCAGCAGCAGCGGGTCGGCGAGATCGGCTGGCGCGAGGCGGTCGCGATAGTGACGGCGGACGATGGTTTCGAGGGCGTCGATGCGGGCCTCGTCGACGAGGCCGCGATTGCCGAGGGCCGCGCGTTCATCGTCGGTGAGCACGACGCGGAGGCGGAGGCAGGCGGGGCCGCCGCCGTTTCGCATGGATTGGCGAAGGTCGAAATAGTGCGCCTCGCGGATGGGGCCGTTGGTTGCGAGGACACGATCCACGAAGGCTTTGGCCCGAGGCGTTTCCTCGACCTCGTGGGGTAGGATGAGCGCCATACTGCCGGAAGGGAGCGTGAGGATCTGCGAGTTGAAGAGGTAGGACTTCACCGCTTCGGGGAGTGTAAGCTCGTCTTCAGTTGCTTCGAGGAGCACAGGATCGAAGCCCCTGGCGGCGCAGGCGCGCTTGAGGGAGTCCAGGAAAGCGTCGCGCTGTTCGAAGGCTTGGGCGTGGAACATAAGTGCGGGGCCGTTGGAGACAGCGACGACATCGTTGTGGAAGGCGCCGCCGTCGATGGCGGTTTTCGACTGTTGTGTGAGGAGCGCGCCGCCGCCGGTCCAGAGCTGGTGCTGGGTGGCGACGATGTGGCTGGCTTCCATCGCTTGCCGCGCCCCGAACCCGCCCTGCCCGTCCTTCGCGAAGGCCGACTTGCCGTAGACGAAGATTTCGAGGCCGCGCTCGCCATGCGATGGCGCGAGGCGACAATGGTTGGCCGCACCCTCGTCGCCGAATGCGTGGAAGGGCACGGCGGCGTGGACGGTGAAGTGTTTCTCGCTCGCAAAAATGGCGCGGAGAACGCGTGTCGTCGTGTCGGCTTCGAGCGAGCGGTGGAAGTGCGAGGCGAGGTTGGCGGGCGTGAAGTGGACCTTGCCGTCGCCGGTGTCCGCCGAGGGAGACACGGTGGCGGCGTTAGCGGTCCACATGGCTGAGGCAGAGGAAACGTTCGCCAGCAGCAGCGGATTTGCACGCGCGGCTGTGGCGACGACCTGTGCGTCCGTGCCGGTGAAACCCATCTTGCGGAGGCTCGAGACATGAGGACGTTCCTGCGGCGGGAGCGCGCCCTGCACGAGGCCCATACGCAAAAGCGCGCGCATTTTGGAGAGGCCTTGCAGCGCGGCTTCACGCGGGTTGGAGACCTTGCCTTCATTGCTGGCGGAGGCGAGATTGCCTTGCGCGAGACCGCCGTAGTTGTGGGTCGGGCCGACGAGGCCGTCGAAGTTGATTTCTGTCGCGTTCATGCGCGCAACCCCACGATTGCTTCATCGTCCTTCACGGCGCCTGCGGAGATGAGGCTCGCCATGGGCCAGGCGCTGTAATCTGCCGCGTAGTAGCCGGCTGGGCGATGATTGCCGGACTGGCCGACGCCGCCGAAGGGCGCAGCGCCGGATGCGCCGGTGGTCTGGCGGTTCCAGTTGAGGACGCCGGCGCGGACTTCGGATTCGAAGCGCTGGAAAAGTTCGTCGCTGTCGGAGATGAGGCCGGCGGCGAGGCCGAAGCGGGTGTTGTTGGCTTCATACAGCGCGGCGTCGAAATCGGTGACGCGGATGACTTGCAGGAGCGGGCCGAAGGTTTCCTCGTCGCGGCGTTCCGGTAGCGCGGTTACATCAATGAGGCCGGGCGAGAGATAGGCGAGTCCGATGTCGAGCTGTCTGGATTCGCGGATGGCGATGCCGCCATTGCGTAGCCACTCGGCCTGCGTGGCAAGGACTTGGGCGGCTGCGTGGGCGGAGATCAGCGGGCCGATGAAGGGATGGGGTTGGGCGTCGGGCTTGTCGACGATGATGCGATCGATCAGAGTGGTGAGTGCGTCGAGGATGGCGTTACCCTGCTCTCCCGCCTTCAGGATCAGGCGGCGGGCGCAGGTGCAGCGCTGGCCTGATGTGATGTAGGCGGATTTGACGATCAGTTTCGCGGCGGAGTGCAGGTCCGCGGCGTTCCACACGACGAGCGGATTGTTGCCGCCGAGTTCGAGGGCGACGATTTTGTCGAGTTTGCCGCCGAGCGCGCGGTGGATCGCCCTGCCGGCCGGCACGCCACCGGTGAAGAGGATGCCGTGGACGTTGTCATGTGCGACAAGCTGCTCCGCCGGCGCGCGGGCGCCTTGCAGGAGGTTGATAACGCCCGGCGGTATGCCTGCCTCTTCCCAGAGACGGAGGGTGAACTCGGCGACTTCGGGTGTCTGCTCGGAAGGTTTGAAGATGATGGTGTTGCCCGCGATCAGCGCTGGCATGATGTGGCCGTTGGGCAGATGACCAGGGAAGTTGAACGGGCCGAGCACCGCCATCACGCCGTGCGGATGGTGGCTGATGCGCGCGGTGAAGGCGCCGGCCGGGGCTTCCTTCGTGGGCGTGCGTTCTTCGTAGGCTTTCATTGAAAGTTCCGCCTTGCCGACCATCGCGGAGGCTTCGGTGGCGGCGTCCCACAAGGGCTTTCCGGTGGCGCGAGAGATGACGGCTGCCATGTCCGCCTTGCGCGCATCGACCAGTTTCGCGAAAGCGCGGACGATGGCGATCCGTTCGACAATCGGGCGGCGGCGCCAGGCAGGTAGTGCGGCATTGGCGGCAGCGACGGCGGCATTGACGTCGTCGTGGCTCGCTTCGTTTCCCTTCCACGATTCAGATCCGTCAGCGGGCGAGATCGACGTAAACACTTGGCGGCCGCCCATCTGCCAGCGGCCGGCGATGAAACATTCACCGGTGAAGGATGGCAGGCTCATGCGCGCGAGCCTTTCAGCCGGTAGACCAGCACGTCGTCGCCTGCGCCTGCGCCGATGCGGCCAAGTATTTCCGCGGGGTCGTCCTCGCGGGCGAACTGGGTGACGGAGAACTGTCCGAGGGTTGGGTTGGCGATCAGGCCGAGGGGTGGGCGCAGGCTGGAGACGAACTCGGATCCTTTCATCCGGCGCGCTTCGCGCACGGTGTCGAGGTGATCGACGAAAGCTTCGACGGTTGGGCCGGCGTCGAAGATGTCGACCACATCGTTGTAGCGGAAGCCCTGCGACTTCAGCATGGCGAGCGCGGGTTCCGCGTCCGGGTGCGGGCGGGCGATGACGTTGCGGGCGGCGTCAGGCAGCAGCGAGACGTAGATGGGATAACGCGGCATCAGGTCGGCGATGAAGCGATGGTCGCGGGCGCTGAGCGTGTCGGCCTTGCGATATTCCATGTGGAAGAACTTGGAGCCGACGGCGTCCCAGAACGGGGACTTGCCCTCTGCATCGGTGAAGCCACGGATTTCGGCCATGGCCTTCGGACCGAAGCGGATCGGATCCGCGGCGATGAGCATGAGGCGCGCGAAGGACAGGAGCCGGCCGCGCCCCCCGCCACGCGCCTTGCGTTCGATGAAGAGCGTGCCGAGTTCACTGTCGCCGTGGTAGTCGTTGACGAGGAAGAGCAGATCGAGTTCGACCTTTACGCCGAGCTCAGGCGAGACCTTGGCGTCGCGCGAAATGCGGTAGGAGTAGAACGGGCGTTCGACGCCGAGATTGGTGAAGATGCTTGCCGTGCCGAGCAGTTCGCCATCCTCCTCCATCACCAGGAAATAGCACTCATTCTGCGGCGCAATCGACGGACGCGCGAAAGCGGTGAGCGAGCGCTCGATGCGCGCGGCCATCGCGTCGCGCGAGGCCGGCATGGTGAGCATGCCCAGGTCGACGCGCGCGATCATCGCCGCGAGATTCTCGAGGTCGTTGCGGGTGGCGGGGCGAACGATCGCTTTACTCATGGCGCTGGCTTAGCTCCCGGCAGCGAACTGCGCCAGAGTCTCGTGGCCGAAGACTTCTACTGCTGCTTGAAGTTCGGCGGGGCTGACGCCGCGGCCTGTGGCGCGGACGTAGAAGCGGTCCTCGACGAGGCGGCCATAGCTGCCGGACTGGGACGCTTCGTTCCAGTCTTCAACGATGATGGCGTCGCCCGCGCGGCGGCGGCGGGAGTAGCCGTCGGCGGTTTCGCGGTCGAACTCCGACGTCGAGACGCCGCCGAAGCCGATAACTTGCGCGATGGATGGCGAATAGACGATCTGGAGGGAGAGGCTTGTCGCGCCGCCGCGGTATTCGGCTTCGAGGCGGACGGTGCGCTGGCCGGGCTGTCCAGTGCGCTCGACACCGGCGGCGACGCGGTTGAGGCCTGCGAGCTGCGCGGGGGCGGCGCCGCGGAGATCGCCATTGCTGACCTGCCCGCCGCCGCCCGGCCGTAGCACGCCGGCGGAATCGGGACGGGCTGCGTCGGGGCCGCGGAGCACCGGCGCGTCAGACTGTTCGAGAAATGACAGGCGCGGGAATTGCGGGAAGGGATTGCCGGTGGGGCCTGCGACCAGCATTGCCGTCATGCCGACGACCAGCGCCACGGCGATCGCGGCGAAGATGGCGACGATCGAATAGTTGACCGCTGACTTCGGCGGCGGGTGCATCACGCGGGGGACGCCGAGAAACAGCAGGTACAGGCTGTAGCTTGCGCCGAGCAACGCAAATATCTGAAGCGCGGGCCATGCTGCGAGGACGCCTGCGACCATGGCGGCGGTGATGGAATAGGCCGAGACCTTGAAGGCTTGCCGGTAGCTGCGCTCGGCGCCAAAGCGCAGCGCGAGCCAGTTGATGATGTGGGCGAAAATGAAAACGGCAGCGATGGTGAGGACGAAGAAGATCAAAGCGGAGAGCAGCACGCTGATGATCGGCGCGCGGCGCCACTCCCCGCCGGCATAGACGCCGACGACGGACAGGGCGACAATGATCGCGATGGCCGGGATGGCGGCTAGCGGGGCGACGTAGCGAAGCGTCAGCCGGCGGGGGGCCGCCTCCTCGCGGTCGATCGCCTCCCACTCGGGCCCCGGCGTCAGCAGCAGGTTCTTGACCCGTGCAATCAGCGCGAGCATGCGGCGTCCTTCTGGATCATTTCGCCACCCTAGACGGGCGCGCGGCCGTTTCAAATGCTTGCCGTTACGTGGAATTTTGCGAAAAGCGACAATCCGGCCCACTGGCGAGTCGCATACGACCTGTCTATGAAGGCTGGAAACTGGCGAGTTTCGCCTCAGGACGGAGCCCTCCGCATGGACGCGACCGCGACCTATGACCCCTCTCATCGCCGCGAACCGACGGCTGACGAGAAGCGCCTGACCTTCTGGGCGCTGATGATCGTGTTCCTGCTGAGCGCGCTGGACCAGACAATCGTGTCGACCGCGATGCCGACCATCATCCAGCAGCTCAACGGGCTGGAGCTCTATGCGTGGGTGACGACGAGCTACCTGCTTACATCGACCGTGATGGTGCCGATCTGGGGGAAGCTGGGCGACCTGTATGGACGCAAGCTGATCCTGCTGATCGGGATCGTGATCTTCATTGGCGGCTCGGCGCTGTGCGGGCTGGCGGGGGAGTTTGGCGACCTGCCGCTGTTCGGCGACGGGATGATGCAGCTGATCATCTTCCGCGGCATCCAGGGTATTGGCGGCGGCGCGCTGTTCACCACGGCGTTCGCAACCATTGGCGACCTGTTCCCGCCGCGCGAGCGGGGCAAGTATGCCGGGATGTTCGGGGCGGTGTTCGGCCTGGCCAGCGTGGTGGGGCCGATCGTGGGCGGGTACTTCACCGATCATGGCACGACCACCCTTGCGGGCGTCGAAATCGCGGGCTGGCGGTGGTGTTTCTACATCAACCTGCCGACGTCGCTAATCGCGCTGGCGATGATCTGGTACAAGATGCCGAACCTGGGCCACACGGGCGGCGGCAAGATCGACTGGTTCGGCGGCGTGTTCGTGGTGATTGCGATCGGCGCGCTGATGCTGGCGCTGACGATGGGCAATGAGCGCGGCTGGCTGCACCCCGATGTGCTGACGCTGTTCGCAATGTCGATTGCGACGGGCGCGGTCTTCATCTGGATCGAGAGCAAGGTTTCGGAGCCTATCCTGCCGCTGGCGCTGTTCAGGATACGCGCGTTCTCGACAACGACGATCGCCTCCTTCGTGATCGCAATGGCGTTCATGGGAACGGTCATCTATCTGCCGCTCTACCTGCAGCTGGGGCTGGGCTTCCAGGCGACCAATAGCGGGCTGCTGCTGCTGCCGCTGATGGCGGGGCTGATCATCGCGGCGACCTTGTCGGGCCGTTATGTGACGAAGACCGGCAAGTACAAGAGCATGATGATTGGCGGCGCGGTGCTGCAGTTCATCGGCATCCTGCTGATGTCGCAGCTGGGGCCGGAGGCGCAGGAGTGGGACGTGATCTGGCGGTTGTTCGTGCTCGGCGTGGGGCTTGGGCCGTCGCAGAGCCTGTTCAACATGGTCTCGCAGAGCGCAGCCCCGATGCGGCAGATCGGCGTGGCGACATCGACCACGATGTTCCTGCGCCAGTGCGGCGGCATGATCGGCGTGTCGATCTTCGGCGCGCTTCTGTTGGGGCACATTTCAGGCTCGATCGGGAAGCTGATGCCCGGCGCACAGATCGACCTGGGCGAGATGCAGCGCATGGCGCTGATGGCGTCGGAGAGCGGCGCGGCGCTGCCGGAGGGAATGCAGGGGTTCATCGCCACGGCGATTTCGGATGCGATGAGCTACATCTTTCTCGGCAGCCTCGTGATCGTAGCCGTGGCGTTCGTGGCGATCCTGTTCATCCCCGTGATCACGCTGCGCGGACGGGGTCAGGGGGCGGCGGAGGCGGCAGCGGACCTGTCGCCTACGATCGCGCCGACAAGTGCAGCCGGCGCAAACGCCGTGGGTCGGGGCGATGCGGTCTAGCGAGCCACGCGATAGAGGCTGAGCGGCGATGCGCCGAGATCGACAGGTGTGAGCCAGTCGGGATGTTCGCCACGTCCGAGGATTGCAGACAGCGTCTCTGCGGGCTGGACGCCATCGGCGCCGTTGTTGGCGTAGAAACCCGTTTCGGGCGCCGCTTCGCACACCAACACGTAGTCGGCGACCGAGGCCGTGACGATCTCGCGGGCGCGCTGGGGGGCGGAGCGCAGTGCGTCGATCGCGGTCATCGTTCCGGAGACGTTGCGGTGGTAGGGGCCGGACAGGACGCTGTGGTCGGTCCACACGAGAACGCCGGCGCCGAGCGCGAACTGGTTGAGCATCACGCCTGTCGGCGCGGCCGCGAGCGTGCGGAAGGCTTCGGGTGATGCGCAGGCTTTCGAGCCGGCGACGCGGGACTGGTAGTCCTGCATGACGGATTGCGCGGTGAGGCGCGCCTGCAGCGCTTCTCCCGCGCTGGCCCAAGCGGCGGCGGCCGATCCGGCAGCGATACCGGCGAAGGCGAGCGCGCGCAGGGCTGAGGCTTTCACGCGGTATTCGCGGCGTGCGATGGCGACGGCCCATGCGCCGAAGGGTATCGCGAATGCGGTGGCGAAGACTGTGCCGCGGATCTGCCAGCCGAGGATGGCCCAGCCCATCAGCAGGAAGCCCAGCGCGATCCAGCCCGTCGGCTGGCGCCAGTGGCGGCGAAGATAGGCCGCAGCGGCGATGAGCCCCGCAAAGGCTGCGCCGGCGATGGACAACAGCATGCCCGGATCGTCGGCGAGCAGCGCGCCGAGGGAGCGCGTCTCGGAAATCTGCGCCATCCAGAGCGTGTTCATGTCATCGCCGAGCGCGGAATAGCCGCCGCCGAGGCAGAGCGGAAAAAGATGCATGAGCGCGAAGGCGCCGAGCATGCCCAGCGCCGACGCAGCGGCGATGCGGCGCCAGAGGTTATCGATGGCTAGAGCAGGCATGCGGGTGAGTGCGAAAGCGATGCCGCCGGCGATCAGTCCGAGACCGAGAAACGGCGCGCCCATGGCGTCGCAGACCTGTGCGCCCCAGTTGGTTGGTGGGACGAGTGCGAAGAAGACCATGAGGGACGTGGCCGAGAGGCCGACGCCGATGCGGGCGAAGCCGGCGCTGTAGTGTTGCGGATCAAGCAGCCAGAGAAGACCGGCGATGACGAGGCCGGCCATCATCAGTGGCACAGCCTCTGCCGCTGTCGCCGTGGCGAGGCCCATCGCTGCGCCGGTCCACAGACCCGCAAGCGGCTTCTCGCGCATGCGGATCAGGCCCCACACGCTGGCGAGCATGAGCACGAGAATGACGTTGTGATGGTCGAATGAACCGGGAGCGAATTTTTCGGTGGCGGGGAAGGCGAGTGCAGCAACGATGGCCGCGGCCCATTGCGTCTCTCGCTTCAGGCCGTCAGCGGCGCCGAGTTCGCCGCCGATGCGGACGGCAAGGAACATGAAAGCGCCGAGCAGGCCGAGCGGCCAGGCGAAGGCCATCGCGATTTCGGCATTCACCTGCCCCACGACCATAGCAAGCAGCGCGATGGGCGCCGCAATCATCGCGTCGATCCATTGCGCCCAATGCATCGGCGTGCCGTCCGGCGGGTTGAGGCGATGCTGCACGTTGTCGAACCAGCCTTGCCCCGCGAGCATGTCGCGGATGCGCACGAGGCGCATGGCGTTGTCGGGCTCGGCGAAATCCTGGCTGATCGCGGCCATCCCGGCGCCGGCGATGAGCACGATGGCAGCCAGCGCCCAGCCCGAGAGCCAGGCCGCTCTACCGTTATCCTGACGTTCCAGTGTCATGCCGATCGCCGGTCCTGAAATCCGCTTGAAGCTAGCAAGGCAGGCTTAAGTATTCGCAAAACAGCGGTTTGCCGGGGTTCTGGAGCTCCGCCGCAGTCCCGTCACCTTTGCCGCAATCAAACAGAACGGCCGCCATACGGCGAACGCCGCCGACTTTCACAACCACACACAAGCGGGAACACGAACCCGCGAGTCGGCCGCCAACACCATCCGATTTCCGGAACGGCGCGCGGCCTGGAGGGAACCATGAGCATCCGTAACGTCGCGCGTTTCAGCATTCTGTCAGCCATTGCGCTGGCCGGGGCCGGCGCTGCGAACGCCGATGTCTTTCTTAAAGTCACATCGCTTCAGGGCGGCGCCGTGCAACGCGGTTTCGAGGGCCAGATCGAACTGAGCGGCGCCACAATGAGCGTTTCAAGCTGGACCACGCCTGATCCCAGCGGCCTGGGCGACACCATTCGCACCACGTCGGTGTCGCCGATCTTCATCTCGAAGTCGCCGGACCGTGCCTCGCCCAAGCTGACATCCTATGCCGTCGAGGGCATGCCGCTCGGCCGCATCGAGATCACGTTCACGGACGACGCCACGCAAGCCGTGACGTCGCGCTGGATACTGGATGGCGCCGAAGTGCGCAGCATCAACATCAGCCCCGACCCGATGAACAGCAACAAGCCGATGGAGATGGTCGAGATCGGATACGCGACAATGACCTACCAGTATTTCGACCCGACAAGCAAAACCGGCCGGCCTGCCGAAGAGGTTAAGTTTGCGGCGCCGGAAGAACAGCTCTTCCCCTACGATCAGGGCTGCCACTAATCGTTCGTAAAGCTGAAATGGCCGGCGCGCTCCGACACGCGCCGGTTGATTCATCGAGACCTAACCTATCGATGCTAGAATTCTTCCCGTTACGGGAGGATTCTGTCCGATGGCCAAGGCTTCATTCCACAAGAACCAGAAAGTGTTCGTGAAGCCAGTCGGCACATGGGCCGTTGTCGAGCAGGTCTTGCCGCAATGGGTGAAGGGGCTCGAGGAGCCGCTGAAGGTCCACTATGATGTGGGACTCGGCCGCGAGTTCTCGGCGAGCGAGCTGGTCGCCGACAAGTCGGGCGCGCCGATGGACGATGTGGCGTCGCTCGATAACTGGCGGATCAATCGCGCGCGCAACCGCTGGAAAGATACCGAAGACACGACGGCCCACCCCTATCCCGGCACTTTCCCGGTGGTGACGACCGATGACAAGAACTGGGGCGGCTGGCGCGTTCCGAGCGCCGAATACGACCGCGACCCGGAGCGCATCGAGTTCCAGGCGCGCATCATCCAGTCGTCACCGCACCTGTTGCGCATCGCGCAGACGCTGGCCAAATTCGGGCACCACTATTCCGACGACATGCCGGCCGAGTTGCTCGACCTGTCCAAGAAGGCCACGATGCTGCTGCGCCAGGTCCACGACCGCGCTGGCGAGATGCCCGCGCCGGCGCAGGCGGCGGAATAGTTCGGCGCCACAGTGGGGTCCCTGCCGGCGCCCCTTTATCTTGGGCGCAAACCCTGTAGGCATTCCCGGGCCGCAGCTTTCCATGCGGCGTGACTTGCCGGGCAGCTGAACCATGCGCACCGAAACGCCGCCTCCGGTTAGGCTTGCGGACTACCAGCCCTTCCCGTTCAGGATCGAAGGCGTGCGGATGTTGTTCCGCCTTCATCCCTCCGACACGCGCGTGGTGACGGAACTGAAGGTACAGCGGACCGGCGCGAAGGATGCGCCGCTGCGGCTGGACGGCGAGAAGCTGGCGCTGAAATCCATCAAGCTGGATGGCGTGGCGCTGGGCATCGACGACTACGCGACGGACGAGGAGAGCCTGACGGTTTTCAGGCCGGGCGACGCGTTCAGGCTGGAGATCGAAACCGGCATCTCACCGGAGACCAACACCGAGCTTTCTGGGCTGTATGTGTCGAGCGGGCGGTTCTGCACGCAGTGCGAGGCGGAGGGTTTTCGGCGGATCACCTACTATCCCGACCGGCCGGATGTGCTGGCGCCGTTCTTCGTGCGCATCGAGGCGGACAAGGCGAAGTATCCCTACCTGCTCTCGAACGGCAATCCGACGGGCAAGGGCGATTTCGACGGCGGCCGGCACTTTGCGGAATGGACCGATCCTCATCCCAAACCCTCCTACCTGTTCGCGCTGGTGGGCGGTGCGTTCGATGTGCTGAGCGATGATTTCACGACGATGTCCGGGCGACCTGTAAAACTGTCGATCTTTGTCGAGACGGGCGACGCGCCGCGTGCGGTCTACGCCATGCGCTCGCTGAAGGAGTCGATGAAGTGGGACGAGGAGGTGTTCGGCCGCGAGTATGATCTCGACGTGTTCCAGATCGTCGCCGTGCGCGACTTCAACTTCGGCGCGATGGAGAACAAGGGCCTCAACATCTTCAACTCGTCCTACGTGCTGGCCGACGGCAAGACGGCGACGGATGCGGACTTTGAAGCCATCGAGAGCATCGTGGCGCACGAGTATTTCCACAACTGGACCGGCAACCGGATCACCTGCCGCGACTGGTTCCAGCTGTGCCTGAAGGAAGGCCTCACGGTCTATCGCGATCAGGAGTTCACCAAGGCGATGCGCTCGCCCGCCGTGGCGCGGATCAAGGAAGTGATCCGCCTGCGCACGCGACAGTTCCCGGAAGACGCCGGCCCGCTGGCGCATTCGGTGAGGCCTGACAGCTATGCGCGGATCGACAATCTCTACACGGCGACGGTCTACGAGAAGGGCGCTGAGCTGATCCGGATGCTGCGCCTGATGATCGGCGACACGGCGTTCTTCGCGGGCATGACCCAGTATTTCGACACGATGGACGGCACGGCCGCCACGATCGAGGATTTCGTCGCATCCTTCCAGCCGCACACGCCGCATGACCTGCAGGCGTTCTCACGTTGGTATGCACAGGCGGGCACGCCTGCGGTGAATGCGAAAGGCGTGTACGATGCGGCTGGCAAACAATACCGCCTGACGCTGACTCAGACGGTGTCGCCGACGCCTGGCCAGCCCGACAAAACGCCGGTGCGCATGCCGATGCGTGTGGCGCTGTTCGATGACAATGGCGCGAAGCTGGAGACGCGCCTCGACGGCGGGGCGGCGTCGCATGAGCATGTCGTGTTGCTGGAAAAGGCTGCCGGCACATTCGTGTTCTCAGATGTCGCCTCGCCGCCACGCCCGTCGCTCAACCGCGGATTCTCGGCGCCGGTGCGGCTGTCAGATGATCTGTCCGAAAGTGATCGCGCGGCGCTGGCTGGCGTGGACGACGATCCATTCGCACAATGGGAAGCGCTGCAGTCGATCGCGCGGCCGCTGATCCTCGACGCCGTGCGTGCAGGCAGCCACACGCCGGGTCGGCAAAGGCTCGATGCGTTTGTCACCTCGCTTGGCAATTCCGTGCGGCGCGCCGCCGCCGGTGACCCCGCCTACGCGGCGCTGCTGCTCTACCTGCCGACGGTGGGCGAGCTTGTGATGGATGTGCGCGAAGCAGACCCGGGCGCCATCCATGAGGTTCGCGTGGCCGTGCGTGTGGCGATCGCCACCGCGCTGGAAGGGCTCCTGCTGGATGTGCTGGCGAAGATTGAGCCGGCGACGTTCGATCCGTCGGCTGCGGCTGCCGGGCGGCGCGCGCTGCGGGCCTCGGCGTTGTCGCTGCTCTCAACGCTGGGTGACCGGCATGAGATGCTGGTGACGCGGGCCTACCAGGCGGCGTCCACGATGACGGAGTGTCTGGCGGCGCTGACTGCGCTGTCAAACATCGAGACGACTGCCTTCGACCGGGCGCTGGCGAGCTTCGAGACCAAGTGGTCGGCATCCCCGCTGGTGATGGACAAATGGTTCGGTATCCAGGGCATGTCGGTTCGGGCCGACCTGCGCGACCGGATGCAGAAGCTTATGGCGCGCGCTGACTTCGACCTGCGCAATCCGAACCGCGTTCGCGCGTTGGCCGCCTCGTTCGCGATGAGCAACCCGGTGGCGTTCCACGCAGCGGACGGTTGGGGATATCGCTTCCTTGCCGACCTGATCCTCAGGATCGATCCGCTCAATCCCGCCCTGTCGGCCCGCCTGTCGACCGCGTTTGAAAGCTGGCGCTCGTTCAGCGCGGACCGCCGCGCCCACGCCCACGCGGAACTGAAGCGACTTTCGGAAGCCGGTCTGTCGCGCAACGCGCTGGACATCGTCGGGCGCGCGCTCGCCGAACAGGCCTAAGTCGCTGGCGAGAATCGGTTTTTCCCGGAATCGGGCCGTCGGGGATTAACGTTAACCGATGGCTAACGCACCGCGCCTAGCGTTCAACCTGCCTTGATGCGACTGGCGGGCGGGAATGTCGGCGACAACGGAAAACGGGACCAGGTTTCGCGATTTCGCGTTTGCTGCAGCTGACCTTCTGGTCGCGGCGGATGCTGGCGGCCGCATCATCGACGCCGAGGGCGACGCCACCCTGCTGCACCATCCGTCGACGGACAGGCTGATCGGCCGCAATGCGATCGAACTGATCAGCGGCGCCGAGGGCAGCCGCTTGCGCGAGGAACTCTGGGCGCTCGGGCCGGGCCGCCGTGTCTCGTGGGAAGACCCAACCTCGATGGAGGGCGGCCGGCGCATCGTCGTACAGCGCAGCACGATCTCTCCCAACAGTTTCAGCTTCACCATATCGCGCATGCCGAACTCCACCCGCATCAGGGCGGAGCGCGCGGACGAGATCCTGGCCGAGCGCTTCCGCGACGCGGTCATGAACGGGCGGCTGATGGCGGCGCGCCAACCTGTCGTCGAGACCCGAACCGGCGCAGTGAGCCACTACGAAGTCCTGGCGCGCTTCAACGGCGAGGACTCGCCGGTCGGCATGATCATGGCGGCTGAAAAGAGCGGCCAGATTGCACACCTCGACTACATCATGGTGAGCGCGGCGGCAGCGCAACTGGAAGCGAAAGCAGACCCCGCCTATCGTCTGGCGGTGAACATTTCGGGCGAGTCGCTGCAACGACTGGATGTCATTCGCGAACTCTGCGCGGTGATCTCCGGTCACACATTCGATCGCAGCCGGCTGATCGTCGAGGTCACGGAATCCGCGCACATCAGCGACATCGAAACGGCGGCGCGGGCGGTGAGCCTGCTGCGCAGCATCGGCGTCGGCGTGTCGCTGGATGATTTTGGCGCAGGGTCCGCCTCGTTCGGCTACCTTCGTGCGCTGGACGTCGATGGCCTGAAATTTGACGGTAGCTTCCTGCAGGCGACAGAGACCAACAAGCGCGGCCTCGCCCTGATGCGCAATGTGGCCCGGATGTGCGCTGAACTGGGCATCAGTTCGGTCGGCGAGCGCATTGAGACGGAGTCGGACCGCCGGCTGCTGATCGAGGCAGGCGTGATGTACGCACAGGGCTATCTCTACGGTCGCCCGATCATCGACGACACCTTCTTTGCGCGCGGCCCACGGGCGCTGCGCAGCGCGGCATAGGCGCCGGAAATGGATCGCTCTCTCGCCAAGCTGAAAATCTTGGTCGTCGATGACAACCAGCACATGACCAACATCGTGAAGACGATCCTGCGCGGCTTCGACGTCAAGGATCTGTTCGAGGCCCATAACGCCAACGACGCTTTCAACCTGTTGCGGACGCAACCCGTCGACCTGATAATCGTGGACTATGCGATCGAGCCCGTGGATGGCTGCCATTTGACGCGCCTGATCCGAACCGCCAGTGACAGCACCCATCAGTTCGCGCCGATCATCATGCTGACAGCCTATGCCGAGCGCTCGAAAGTGGAGGCTGCGCGCGACGCAGGCGTCACGGAATTCTGCGCCAAGCCGGTGACCGCAACGGAGCTCTACAAAAAAGTCTGCGCCGTGATCAACACGCCCCGCTCGTTCATCCGGACGTCGGTCTATTTCGGTCCCGACCGGCGGCGTCGCAAGAATGACAGCTATGGCGGGGAAGAGCGCCGCGAAAGCCTGTTCGGACCAAGAGCCGCAGCCACGCTTCCGGGCGAAGTCGAGCCAGCGGCCTAGCGCCGGATGGCTCACAGTTAATCCCGCGTTAACCCTTTCGCAGCGTTTCGACTCCAGAACTGGTGAGTCCAACAGTCGTTCGCGGGGCAGAAGGTGGCGACGAAGCCCAGGAGGGGCATCCAGGCGCGCGTTGCCGCGCCTCCGAAGAAACCGCGCAGCGCGGTTCCCCTCGGCATGCTCAGTCTGTTGATGCTTGCGTTTGGCGGATCGCTTGCGCTGAAAGCTTTCGAGGAACGGCAGTTTGCCGATGGCGCCGTCCTGACGCAACAGGCGCGCGAAGCCGAGGCGCTGGCCGGGCATGTTCGCGCCGAACTCATCGCTTCCCGCGCGCACATGGAAGGCCTTCTGCAGACTGGCGCATCGCTGGAAGCGGTACGGCGGGGGGTGGATTTCGAGGCGGTTGCCGAGCGCGAGCCTCCGGAGGGCGGATGGGCCCAGCTGGCCGACAAGAGCGGCGTGCGCGTGTTTGCGAAGAACACGCAGGGGCGCTGGGTCTCTGGCCTGCGCACGAAGGACTCGGTTGTTCCCGAAGCGCTCGATGGCCGGACTTTTCACCTTGTGCCGACCGAGAGCATTCCGATGGCGGCGCGGTTTGAGACGGTGGACTTCGAGCGCTCTGTGGTTGCCTGTGCTGCCATCCAGAATGCGGGCATCGCGGCATGCGTCTTCAGGCCGTCGCCGCTGTTCGGGCTGGGCGACCTCAACCGGCTGGTCATCTACGGGCTGCTGCTAACGGCGCCGCTGCTGGCCGTCTTCGGGCTGGTCAGTGTGATCCGGCGCGTCGAGCGAGAGAAGCAGGACGCTGAAGCCAGACTCGCGGCAGCCCCGTCCCGCTCGGCAGCGGATGAATGGCGAAGCTTTGAAGTCGCGGGCGTGTTCGGCCTGTGGCGTTGGGACCCGGCGACGCAGCTGCTGACGATCGGGCCTGAGGCCTGTGCACTGGTCGGGGCCAATCATGATGGCGCGATGACGCTCGACGAGTTCTCTTCGGTCGTAAACGAGGACGCGCGCCGCCGCGTTCGCGACGCGCTGGAAGCTCCGGGCGGCAGCCGGCAGGTGAGCGTGACCTTCCAGGGCGTCGGTCGCGCGGCCGGTCGCCATTTCGAGTTGATGGGCGGCGTCGCCGATGGCGAGTTCTCCGGCGCCATTCTCAATGTGACTGACCGCGTGCAGGCGCACCTCGTTTCGCGCCGCGCCGATGCGCTGGCGCGCACGGCGCTCGATGCGCACCCCGGCCCGTTCGCGTTGTGGGACAGCCGCAAGCGCCTGACGCACTGGAACGCCGCCTTCGCGCGCGTCTTCAACCTCGACAAGGACGTCGCGCAGTCTGGCGCGTCATACGACCTTGTCATGGCGGAGCTTGCGAAGTTCGTCCGCGTCGAGCGGCCGCTCGGCGACGATGCCAATGCGCGCGAGATGCTGCTGCTCTCGGACAGCTGGATCCGCCTGGTTGATCGCCGCACGTCGTCCGACGGGCTGATCACCGTCGGCGTCGATATCAGCGCCCTCAAGCGGCAGGAAGCCAACCTGCAGCGCAGCGAGCGCCGCCTGCGCTCAATGGTGGAGGAGCTGCAGCGCGCGAAGGGACAGGCGCAGGAGCTGGCGGAAAAGTACGCCGAATCCAAGACCCGCGCCGAGCGTGCAAGCCAGGCCAAGAGCGTATTCCTGGGCAATATGGGACACGAGCTGCGCACGCCACTGAATCACATCCACGGCTTTGCCGAGATGATGGCCAACGAGATCTACGGTCCGCTCGGCAGCGCGCGCTACAATGAATACGCCGAAGTCATCATGCAGGCGGCCAAGCATCTCGAAGAGATGATCAACGACATCCTCGACATGTCGAAATTCGAAGCTGGCAAGATGCGCCTTTCGGCGGTCCGGATCGATCCGGTCGATGCGGTCGACGGCGCCGTGAAGCTGTCGCGGCGGCGCGCGGCGGACCGCGAAGTGGCGCTGGTGTTCGATCCCGACGATGACGTGCCGGACATCACTGGCGATCACCGCGCCATCAAGCAGATGACGTTCAACCTGATCACCAACTCGATCAAGTTCACCGATCCGGGCGGCGAAATACGCGTGACCGTAACCGAGGAGGATGCGTGGGTCGTGATCCGGGTGAAGGACAACGGCATCGGCATCGCGCCTGATGATCTGCCCCGCCTGGCCCAACCGTTTGAACAGGTCGACTCGCACGAATCGAAACTACGCAACATTCGCGGCACAGGCCTCGGCCTCGCGCTGACCAAATCTTTCGCCGAGCTGCATGGCGGCCGAATGAAGATCGAGAGCGAGCTGGGCGAAGGCACGGAGGTGTCGATCTTCCTGCCGGTCGCCAAGGCGCAGCCGGCCGCTGGCGTTACGCCTCCGCGCGCGCGGTCGCGCGAGACGGCCTGAGCGGCAAGCTGATCAGTTGGAGGGGGGCGGCGCAGCGCCCGTGGCGTGTGGCGGCGAACCCGGCGCGCCTTCGACCGGGGATCCCTTTTTTCGTTCCTGATTGTCCGCACGTTGCATGCGCGCGTTGAACGGCGTCAGCAGGCCCACGGCCGCCGTGGCGCGCGCCTCGCGCGGCATCTTGCCGAGATGGCGGATCAGGATGTCTTCGGCGGTCTGCTGCATCCTGTTTTCGCGCAGCTGGAAGAGGGCGACGGCGTCGCGCAGCTTCGTCTCGTCGAAGGGCTCTTCAAAAGCTGCATCATAGACGCGCTTGCCGGCTTCGCTCAGCCGCTGTCGCTCGTCGTTCATGGCGACCCACCTTTCGCGCAGCTCCTGGCGAAGCGCTGTGCGGTCCTCCTCCGGAAGCTGCTTCCACGCCGCGTTCACGACATCGGACGCCGGGCCGTAGCGCTCGAGCTGCATCTGGACTGTGGGCTCGCCGGGTTGTGGCGGACTGAGCAGCCGCCCGCCGACAATGCCGATGAGCACGGCATTCGCGACGAGGGACGCCACCAGGGCTATGGACATCTTCGACATCATCGGGGCGTCAACGTCCGCCATCGTTCATGGCGGTGAGGTACATCGACCCCGCCCCGCCGTCCGAAATGGTGAGCATGCTGGCATAATCTGTCTCAGCGCTGCGCGACGGTTCGCCCGCATAGCCAACGGCGAAGCCCAGCGCGAGCGAGGCCGCCAGCGCGCCTCCGGTCGCCCATTTGGGCAAGGTCCACAGGCTCCGGCCCCCTGAAGCGCCGATCAGCGAGCGACGCGCGGGCACGGTGGAGAGAATCTGCGTTTCCAGAGAGATCGATGCCGGGCTGTCCTTCTCCAGCGCGAGAAGATGATCGAAGGTCCGCTCGCTTTCCCAGATATCCTTGATGCGGTGCGGCGCAACCTCGAGGAAGGCGGCGGCGGATCCGCGATCTTCCTCCGGCCAGCGGACCAGGTCGGCGCCGTAGACGCCGAGCAATTCCATGAAACGTGCTTCGTTCATTGCGTCCTCAACCCGTTTCCAGACCGCTGAGCAGGTCCGCCCGCTCGGCCGCGAGCGCCGATTTCAGCGTCCGTCGCGCCCGCGAGAGCAGGCTCTCAAGAGCATCAACGCTGACGCCGATGATTTCCGCCGCTTCGATGTTCGTCCTGTCCTGATAATAACAGAGCACCAGAGCCGCCCTCTGCCGCTCGGGCAGCTTCTGCAGGGCGTCGCGCACACGTTCTCGCCGCTGCCGGTCATCCAGCGCCCGCGTTGCGGAGGCGCGGCCATCCACCGTTTCGGGCGGAACGTCGCCGCCATGGCGGCCGGCGCGGCGCAACCGGTCGAGGCAGAGGTTGATCGCCACCCGGTGCATCCACGTTTCAAACTTGGCCGCGCCCGGTTTCCAGGCGGCGGCGTGCTTCCAGACGCGGAGAAAGACTTCCTGCGCAACATCCTCGGCTTCGGCGGCATCGCCGAGCATCCGGCGGGCGAGGCCGACCATGCGCGGAAGGTGGCGTCGAACGATCTCCGCGGCCGCGCGCCTGTCGCCGGCGCCGACACGTCGAACGAGGTCCTCGTCTGGGTCCCGCATGGCCTGACACCCGCTTGGCTTGACAGCCAACTCCGCGACGCGGCGCGCCGTTACGAACGGCAGAATGGTCTGCAACAAACCGCTCTCCACGTTATGCATCGTGCGACCGTGTTTGCCGAGTGTTTCCTGCTCACGGCGCCGTCAACGCCTGCGCCGGAAATGCCCTGCGGTGCAACAAGCCTCAAACGGGCGGCATGTCCTGTTCCGTCGTGAGCGGACCCAGTTTGTTGGCGCGGAGGTCTGCCACGGCGCCCTGCACCTCGATCAGCCTGCGCTCAAGGGCCGAAAATTCCTTTAGCCCCAGATGATTGGCGAGCCACGTCTTGAGACCCGACGAGGCCGATTCGGGATCGAACTGGTCGCCTGTTGCGATCCGGAGCGCCTGCTGGAGGTGAAGCTGAAAGGTCAGTCCTTCGACAAGCGTTGCGGCCTCGGCGGGGGCGAGCCGGCCCGCCGCAGCCAGCGCCTTCGCGGCGTCCAGCGAGGTGGGCTGGACTGTCCCCGGCGCATCGCTGGCCGAGAGCAGAATGGCGTGCTGGATCACGAATTCGATATCGACGAGCCCGCCGGGCGCCAGCTTCACATCCCAGATGGACCGCGCCTTGCGCTCCCGCGCCATGCGGCGGCGCATGTCGGCGACATCCTCGGTGATCTTCGGGTCGGCGCTCTTGTAGCGCAACGCATCGCGCGCCAGTTCCACGATCTTGCGGCCGAGGTCGGCGTCTCCGGCCACGGGGCGGATGCGCGTGAGCGCCATGAACTCCCATGTCCACGCTTCTTCGCGATAGTAGCGTTCATAGGAGGAGAGGCGCACGGCAACCGGCCCCGACTTGCCAGAGGGACGGAGCTGGAGATCGACTTCGTAGAGGGTTCCCTCTTCGGTCGGCGCTGACAGGGCGGCGACCAGGCGCTGGACAAAGCGGGCGGCGAGACTGCCGCCTGTCTCGTCGTCCGGCTGGTAGATGAGGATGAGATCGAGATCGGATGTGGCGGTGAGCTCGCGGCCTCCGAACTTGCCCAGCGCGCAGATCGACCAGCGGCCAATGGCGCCCGGAAAGCGCGAAAGAACATCCGCCTCGCAGACCGGCGCAAGCGCGCTGACGCATGCATCCGCAAGGTCGGCATAGGCAAGCCCGGCATCGGGGGCGGTGATTGCGCCCTGCAGGAGCTGGTAGCCGATGCGGAAGGCCTCTTCCCGGTGAAAGCGGCGCGCGGCGTTGAGCTTCGCCTCGAAATCGGCTGACCGGTCCAGCTGCGCGCGAAGCCGCTTCTCACGTTCGCCTGATCGATCAGCGTTGGCGGGCGCACGGAAGGAGGGCTCCAGCATGGCGTCGATCAGGGCGGGGCGGCGTGCAAGGTCAGCCGCAAGTTTCGGCGCGAACGTCATGGTGCGGATGATCTCGCGCGTGAGCCCCGGCTCGGCCAGCATGAGGGACATCACCTGCACGCCCGATTTCAGCGCTGAGAAGAATTCGAGAAAGCGCTGGAATGCCGCGTCCGGCTCGCCCGCCTTGGACATGGCTTCGAGCAGTCGCGGGCCGAGCGAGGTCAGCAGTTGCTGGGATCGCGCCGAGCGTGTCGCAGGTATGCTTCCGCGGTGCCATTGCTGAAAGACGTGGATGATGTGGGAGGGATCGCTGAAACCCATGCGGCTCAAGGTCTCGACCGTGCCGGGGTCATCATCGACGCCGGTGAAGACGAGGTTGCCGGCCTCGCCCGAGATTCGCTCCTCCGCTGCGAAAAGGTCGGAGTAGACGCCATGGACACGGCGGCGAACGGACGCGATGTCGTGCTCGAACGAAGCTGCATCGTTATAGCCCGAGAGGACGCGTACTGCTTCGCGGCGTTCGGGAGCGTTGGGAAGCTGGTGGGTCTGCTCGTCATTGAGCATCTGGATCCTGTGCTCGACGCCGCGCAGGAAATCGTATGACGCGCAGAGATCAGCCGCGACATCCGCCGCCACCACATTCGCGGCCGCCATGGCGGCGAGCGCGTCCTTCGTGCGCGACGCACGCAGCGCCGGTATGCGGCCGCCCAGGATCAGCTGCTGCACCTGGGCGAAAAACTCGATCTCGCGGATGCCGCCACGGCCCAGCTTCACGTCGAAATCCGGCGAAGCAAGGTCGGCATGGCCGCCATGAGCGTGGATCTGGCGCTTGATCGAATGGACATCCGCAATCGCCGAGTAGTCGAGGTGGCGGCGCCAGACATAGGGGGAGAGTTCGTCGAGATATGCCTTGCCTGTCGTCACATCGCCCGCGCACACGCGGGCCTTGACGTGGGCCATCCGCTCCCAGTTCTGGCCGACGCTCTCATAATACCCGAGCGCGAACTGGGTGGAGACGGCGGGAGCGGTGGAGGCAGGATCGGGACGAAGACGGAGGTCGGTGCGGAAGACATAGCCATCGACTGTCCGCTCATCGAGACATCGGACGAGGCTGCGCGCGACGCGGCTCATCGCTTCCTTCACGCGCAGGCCCTTGATCGGCAGCACGTCGAGATCGAAGAGCAGGATAAGATCGATGTCGCTGGAATAGTTGAGTTCGCCCGCGCCCATCTTGCCCATGGCGAGCGCAAAAAGGCCCGGCAACGCGTCGCTCTCTCGCTTGTCGTCGAACCACCCCTGCGCCCACCCTTCGCGGACGGATACACGCAGCGCGGTCTGCACGGCGGCGTCGGCAAGATGCGTCAGTTCCTGCGTCACGCGATCCGATATCCAGGCGCCGGAAAGGTCCGCGGCGGAGATCGCGAGCTGGGCCGCCTCCTTGGCGCGCCGCATGTCGCGCATCACATCGGCGATGCTTGCGTGTGCGCCTGCCTGCTGCATCTGTTGCAGCGCGGCCGACATCGCGGCATCCGGCCCGCCAACCAGCATCACCAGTACGTCGCCGCGCCGCCTCACCATGCGCGCAATATGATCCGAGTGACGCGACGCAATCGTGAGCGCGCCGAGCAGGTCGGACGGATCAGCAACGATCGGGCGGATGCCGGAGATTGCGAGTCGGTCAGTCATGGGGGGAAACTAGCCATCCCGGGCGCAAAATCACGCCCATAGTTGGCGCATCATGCGGCAGGAAGCACGATGCTGGCCTTGAGCCCGGGTCGAGCCGGCGCGCCAATGCCGTCCGCCAGCACCAGCTTGCCGGAATGCGCCTCCGCCACGGCGGACGCGAGGCTGAGCCCGAGCCCGCTGCCGGGCTCGCTGCGCGATTGTTCCAGGCGCACAAAGCGCTCGATCACGCGCTCGCGGTCCTGCGGGGGAATGCCGGGACCGGAATCAACGACGGAAATCACAACATCGCCCTCGGCATTGTGGAGGGCCGACATCCGCACCGCGCCGCCGGCAGGCGTATACTTCACGGCGTTGTCGAGAAGATTGGAGAGCGCCTGCGCGATGAGATGGCTGTCAGCGAGAACGAACAGTTCGCCCCTCGCCTCGTAGACCCAGGCCAGTTCCTTCTCTTCGCACACGGGCTGGTACAGCTCCGCGAGTTCATCGACCATCCCTCTCAGGTCGGTGCGGCGGAACGAGCCCGTCGCGCCGGCCTGCACGCGCGACAGCCGCAGAACCGCATTGAACGTCTCGAGCAAGCTGTCGACATCATCGATCGACTTCACCAGCGCCTCGCGCGGCCCCTCGTCTGCGTTGTCCTTCAACCCCGCCTCGAGCCGGTTACGCAGGCGCGTCAGCGGCGAGCGCAGATCGTGCGCGATCGAATCCCCCGCCGACCGGGACGAGATCACCAGCCGTTCCAGCTTCGCAAGCATCGCATTGAGCTGTTCGGAAAGCTTGTCGAACTCGTCGCCCGATCCCAGCACAGGCGCGCGGCGCGTCAGGTCGCCAGCCATCACGCCCTCGGTCGTGCGCGCCAGCTGTTCCGCGCGCTGGGCGGCAGAGCGCGAGATCACCACCCCGCCGATAAGCGACAGCACAAAGCCAACGGCCGCCGAACGCCACACCACTTCGCTCACCCGCCGGTTCATTTCGCCGAGCTGGCCAACATCATACGCCACCATCAGCACGCCGCCCTCCGACAGGCGCGAGATGCGCCCCTCGGCCGAGCGGCGGCTGGGCGAGCCATCTGGCGTGCGGGCATCGTACTCGAACTGCACATCGACCACCTGCCCCGCAGGCGCCGCCGCCGGAAGCACGTCGAAATCACCGGACAGCTTCTGGCCGTTTCCGTCGAGCAGCAGATAGAAGAACTTGCCCCGCGCGACCGACCGTTCCGTCACGGCCTGGTTCAGGCGGTCAATCCCACCGCGATAAGCGGCGGAAAGTTCCTGGAACTCAGCGTTGAGCTCCGTCTCCGCCTGCCGGCCCATATGGCCCGCGGTTTCGTAATAGAGGTATGCCAGCAGCGATGCCGAAAAGAGGATGAAGATCGACGCGTGCAGCAGCGCCAGCCGGAACGTTGTCGTCCGGACCAGCGCCGGCAGGCTGCCGATCCTCATCGCTTAAGCTTCGAGCCGGTATCCCGCGCCGCGCACGGTGTGCAGCAGAGGCCGCTCGAAATCCTTGTCGATCTTCCCGCGCAGGCGCGAGACGTGAACGTCGATCACATTGGTCTGGGGGTCGAAGTGATAGTCCCACACCTTTTCCAGCAGCATGGTGCGCGTCACCACCTGGCCGGCATGGCGCATAAGGAATTCAAGCAGGCGGAATTCGCGCGGCTGCAGGTCGATCTTCTGACCATCGCGATGCACGGTTCGGCCCAGCAAGTCCATCTCCAGCCCCCCGACGGCCAGCTTGGTCGTCGGAATGTCGCCCGTCGCACGCCGGCCCAACGCTTCGACACGGGCAACCAGTTCGCTCGGCGCGTATGGCTTCACCAGATAGTCGTCGCCGCCGGCCCGAAAGCCTTCTACGCGGTGATCCACTTCACCAAGCGCAGACAGAAACAGCGCAGGCGCACGCCCCCCGGAATCCCGGTAGCCCTTCATCAACTGAATACCGTCCAGGCCGGGCAGCATCCGGTCGACGACGAGTGCGTCATACTCGTTGCCTTTAGCTTGCTTCAGCCCGCTATCGCCATCGCCGCATACATCGACAAAATGGCCAGCCTCGCTGAGCACGCCTTTGACGAAGGCGGCCGCGTCGGCGTCATCCTCGATCACAAGAACCTTCATGGACTATCCCGCCGAGGCAATTTCAATCGGACGCAGCACCGTCAGGTCGCCGCAGCGTTCCTGGTTGCCGCAACCCACGCGAGCGATTACATCGCGCTTGCCTGAAGCGAGCGCTGCGGCCACAGCGTCCTGATAATCCTTCGGCGATTTCACGGCCTTGTTGTTGATCTCGAGGATTGCATCACCGGGAAAGATGTCCGAGCGCGCCAGCGAGCCCCGGGGCTCCACCGTCACGACGATCAGGCCGGCGCCGGCAGCGCCGACATCGAACTTCTTGACCTCTTCCGCGGTGAGCGCGCGGATCGTCCCGCCGGCCACCGCCACATCGTCGGCTCCCGCACGCGGGGGTTTCATGTCCGCGCGTGCAGGGTCGAGATCCGTGGTGGCGAGCGCGCGATCATCGCGCGCGCGCACAGTGACGCGGATCGTCTGCTCCTTGCCGTCGCGGATGACGCGAAAGTTGTTGGTAGAGCCTGCGAGCAGGCTGCCAACGCGCTGTGTCAGCTGCCGGTTGTCCTTCACCTCTTCGCCGTTGACGGAGAGGATGATGTCGCCGCGCTTGATGCCGCTGGCTTCAGCAGGACCGCCCGTCGTCACCGAACGCACGATGGCGCCGTTGGGGGTCTTCAGGCTCCACGCGTCCGCCAGCCGCTGGTTCATGCTCTGGATTTCGACACCCAGCCAGCCGCGCACGACCTTGCCATCCCGGATCAGCGTCTCTGCAATCTGCTTGACCGCCTTGGCCTCGATCGCGAAGCCGATACCCACGCTGCCGCCGCCCGTGTCGGAGAAGATCGCCGTATTCACGCCGATCACTTCGCCGTTGAGGTTGAATGTCGGCCCACCTGAGTTGCCGCGGTTGATCGGCGCGTCGATCTGGATGAAGTCGTTGTAGTTGCCGCCGAGCAGCTCGCGGCCATCGGCCGAGACGATGCCCGCCGTCGCCGTGCCGCCAAGACCGAACGGGTTGCCGACCGCGACCACCCAGTCGCCGACACGCGGCTTGGCCTTGGTTGCGAATTCCACGAACGGATACGCGCCGCTCTTCTTCACCTTGAGCACGGCAAGATCCGTCTGCTCGTCCGAACCGATGATCTCCGCCTCAAGCTGGTCGCCATTCTTCAGTGTGACGACCACTTCGCGCGCGTTTTCCACCACGTGATGGTTCGTGACGATATAGCCCTGGCCCGAAATGAAGAAGCCGGAACCGAGCGCTTCGCCCTCGCGGCCTTCATCGGGGCTCCGCTCTTCCTCTTCGCCAAACTCGTCCTCGTACTCGTCGAAGCCGGGAAGGCCACGGAAAGGGTTGAACGCACTGTTGCGGTCCGCCGCCTTGATCTCCGTCGTGACGGACACGCTGACCACCGCCGGCGACACGCGTTCGATCAGGTCTGCAAAGCTCATCGGCGCGCCGCCCGGCGGTGTCACCGCGATGGGCTTTCCGTTCTGCGCGGCGGCGATAGGCGCCAGCGATACGCTGCCCGCCAGCACGGCGATAAGCCCGGCCGCAATGCCCATGCGGGGGCCCCGGCGAGGCGTCCGTGCCATTGCAACCTTCATCATTCGCTCTCTCTCACTGCGTTCGCCCGCGCGACGTCCGATATTGAAACTAGAGACAGACCCACTGTTCGCAACTGCAGAGGCTCCGCAACTGCAAAGACCTGTTTCACGGCCCGCGCCGCCCGGCGCGAATGCCCTTCGGTGCACCCGGAGACGATGGTCGATTTTGCCCTAGTTTAAGGCAATCATGCGGCGATGCCAGTGGCCAAACAGTGCAATCGGCATCTCGATCAAGCGGATTTTGCCTGATTCAGGTTGGACCGTCGCTCCGATCATCCGGCAACGGCGTCAGATCCCGCTTGCGTTGGCCAAAGGCGCGCATTCCCATGAAAATCCCCACACCGGCGAGCAGCGCGAACGGAAACCCCCACAGAAGAAGAGTCCAGCCTTCGGCCGGAGGCCGGAAAGAAACGTACTGCCCGAAGCGAGACACGAAGAATTCCCGCACCTGCGTGTCGCTCGCCCCCTTGGCGATCTCCTCGCGAATGCGCCTGCGCGCATCGACAGCCATGTCGGCTGTGGATTGCGAAACCGGCTCGTTCTCGCAGACCGTGCAGCGCAGTTCGCGCATCAGGCCCTGGGCCCGCGCCTCCAGCGCCGGGTCGGGCAACGGCGCCTCAGCCGGCTGCGCCGCCTGCAGGATCAACGCGATCAGCGGCGCAATCATGCCGGAACACTCGCCGGCTCCGGCGGTGATTCGACCGCGGTATCCGTTTCCGGCGCAGCCGCCGGAGCACGCCGTCGTACACGGGCCGCCAGCGACAGGAAGCCGCCAATGGCGATCAGCCCGGCGCCGCCAAAAACCCAGTCGATCATCGGATGATAGGCGATCCTTATGCGCCAGGCCGACGGATCTTCACGCAGCTGGTCGCCAAGCGCCACGTACACGTCGCCGCCCAGCGTCTTGCGGATCGCCACTTCGGTCGTACTGGTCCGCGCGACCTGGAACGTGCGCGTCTCAGGCTGGATGATTTCCGTCTTGCCATCGTGCGTCACAAGTATGTTCGCGCGCAGCGCGGAATAGTTGGGACCCTCGACCTCCTCTAGGTTCTGAAACTGGAACGTCCACCCGGCCATCTCGGCGACCTCGCCCGGACGCAGCGGAAAAGTCTGCTCCGTTCGCGTTGCCGTTTCCACGGTGGCGCCGATGACGAACAGGCCCATGCCGATGTGCGCGATTGCCATGCCCCAGACCGTCAGCGGCAGACGGAAAACGCGACCGAACCCTCCGGGTCCAACACGGCGGACAACGTCCATGCCGACGCCGACGACGACCCACACGCCAACCAGAACACCGAACCCAAGCCAGATACCCCAGCCACCCATCGCCAGCGCAATGATCGCAGCAACGACGGCAATGGCGGCGGCGGGCATCAGCCATTTGAAAATGGGATTGAGGTCGGCCTTGCGCCATGGCGCGGCCTGGGCCAGCGGCATGAACAGCAGCAGCATCGCCATCATCGGCGCAAGCGTAAGCTGGAAGTATGGCTCGCCGATCGAAAGCGACGACGCCTCGCGCGAGATGACGCCCGACTCGCCGAGCCATTGCAGGATCATCGGCGTCACCGTGCCGACCAGCACAAGCGCCGCAGCAACCGCGAGGAACAGATTGTTCAACACCAGCGCGCCTTCGCGGCTGACCGGGTCGAACTCCGGTCCTGCCTTCAGCGTCGGCGCCCGCCACGCAAACAGCGCCAGCGCAGCGCCGCCCGCAATACTGAGCCCGAACAGCAGGACGAGGCCGCGCGTTGGATCGGTCGCGAACGCATGCACTGACGTCATAACGCCCGAGCGAACGAGGAATGTGCCGAGCAGCGCCAGGATGAAGGTCAACACCGACAGAAACACCGTCCACGAGGCCATGCCGCCACGCTTCTCCGTGACGATCAGCGAGTGGATCAGCGCCGCGCCGACCAGCCACGGCATGAAGGACGCATTCTCAACCGGATCCCAGAACCACCAGCCGCCCCAGCCAAGTTCGTAATAGGCCCAGATGGCGCCCAGCGCGATTCCGATCGTCAGCGAGCTCCACGCGAACAGCGCCCACGGCCGCACGCGCCGCGCCCATTCACGATCGATCTGCCCGTTGATGAGCCCGGCCGCCGCCATCGAGAACACGAACGACATGCCGACATAGCCGAGATACAGCGCCGGTGGATGCAGCGCGACCGCCGGATCCTGCAACAACGGGTTCATGCCGCCGCCGTCAAACGGCGGATCGATCAGCCGCGTGAATGGGCTGGACGCGAACAAGAGATAAGCAAACGAGCCAGCTGTCAGCAGCCCCTGCACGCCCAGCGCCTTGTCGCGCAGCGGTCCCGCGCGCATGAACACCGCCGCAGCCGCGCCGTACCCGCCCATCACCATGCACCACAGCAGCATGGAGCCCTCATGGTTTCCCCACGCGCCCGCAATCCGGTAGATCAGCGGCTTCAGAGTGTGGGAGTTCTCGGCCACCAGTGCGACCGAGAAATCCAGCCGCACGAAGCTGATGATGAGCGTCAGCATCGCCAGCACGGAGAAAATTCCGCTCGCAAACGCGAGCCGCCGCGGCGCCTCTCCCCCCGTCGTCAGTCCGAGAGCGCTCTGTCCGACCGCGGCCGCGAGCGCAAGGAAAGCAAGAAGATGACCGAGTTCGGCGATCAAGTGGTCGGCTCTTTGGCGTAGGTGGACTTGCCCTCAGAATCCGAAGCGCGCTTCAGCGCGTCGTAGGCTTCTTTCGGCATGTAGTTCTCGTCGTGCTTGGCCAGCACGCGGTCGGCTACCAGAACGCCGTTCGCGTTGAACTTGCCCTCGGCGACGACGCCCTTGCCTTCCACCACCATGTCGGGCGGGATGCCCTCGAACTGCACCGGCACGGTGTGCTTGCCATCGGTGATCGTGAAGGTCAGCAGCTTGCCACCTTCCTCATGCCTCTGGCTTCCCACCTCGATCAGCCCGCCAACGCGGAGGGCTTGCTTGAAGGACGAGGGGCCCTTCTCGGCAATGTCAGACGGCGACTGGAAGAACGCCACCGCGCCCTGGAGCCCGACGACCGCGAGCCCAATGGCGCCCGTGACCAGAACAGCGGCCGCTCCGATGAGCCAGAGCCTCTGTGAACGCTTGCGCATGTAAGACGTCTCCTGATCGACTGGCCCCAGCCGACGAGCCCGCAGACTATATGAGCCAGCGTGTCATCGCGCCAGCGACACGATGGCGCGAGATATGGTCACTTCTGTGGGGGAATTCAGGGGGTTGGCTGTGGGGCTATTGGGGGATCGATGCCAAACATCTGCCGCAACGCAGCAAACATCCCGCGCTCGGGGCCCTCGGCCGGCGCACGCTTGTCGATATCAGCCCAGAGCGCCTCAGCCTCGGCCTTCTGACCCTGCAGCCAGAGCCCGATCCCGGCGAGATAGCCATAGCGGAATCGATCGGGGTTGGCCTGGAAAGCCGCCTGGTAAAGTCGCGTCGTGCGCGCATCGACCTCGCCCGTCGTCTTGAAACGGAGGTCCGCCAGTTCGGCGATCACTTCGGGATTAGTGTCATCGCGGCGCAGAGATTCAGTGAAGGCCTCCTCAGCCTTGAGCAGGCTCTCCTGCATGACCGCCGCCTGCGCCGCAGCGGCCTGCTCATCGCCGCCTTGCACCAGCCGCATGCCTTCCGCCTGTGCCTTCTGGGCAAGGCTCTCATACATGCGCGCGATCATGAGGTGCGGCGTCGGATCGGTCGGCTCTTCGCGCGCGCGGCGCTCCGCAATCGCGATCGCCTCGTTCTCATTCAGTCGCTCAGGCGAGGTCCGTATCATCTGCTCGATCTCGGCGAGCCGAACTTCGAGCGGCCGGTCACTCATGCCAGGCTGGCCGATAAACCAGTACGCTCCCACGCCCGCCACACCCAATGCCAGCACGGCAAGCCGGGTCGGCATTGACTTGGCGACAAGCCACGTCCCTCCCGCCACGAACACGACAGCAACGAGGACAAGCCAGATCAAAGCGGCGCCGCCGGAAGCACGAGCCGCGCGCGCAGCCCGCCAATGGGGCTGTCCTCCAGGTGGAGTCGTCCGCCGTAGATGTCAGCGAGTTCGCTCACGATCGACAATCCCAGACCCGTTCCCGGCTCGGATTCATCCAGCCGCTTGCCGCGTTCCAGCGCCTTGGCGCGATGCTCGGCAGGAAGGCCCGGACCATCATCGTCCACCTTCACTTCCATGCCATCGTCGCTCCGCGTCACCGTCACATTGACCCGCGACTTGCACCATTTGGCCGCGTTCTCCAACAGGTTCCCGACAAGTTCATCGAAGTCGCCCCGCTCGCCCCGGAACACCGCCTTGGGATCGACATCCACGTCGATCGCTACACCCTTGTCGCGGTGCAGTCGCTCCAGCATCCGGGCAATGCCTTCGACCGGCTCCTTCACCTCCGTGCGAACGCCCAGCACTTCAGCCTGCGCCGCAGCCTGCGCCCGCTTCAGGTAGCTGTTTACGTTGCTGGTCATCGCCTCGGTCTGGCGACGGACGAGGTCGGACAGCTTGTCGCTCCCCTTGGCCTCGTTCTTCAGCACCGCCAGAGGCGTCTTGAGCGCATGCGCCAGGTTCCCGACGTGCGTCCGCGCCCGATCGACCACGTTTCGGTTGTGGGTGATCAGCGTGTTGATCTCCCTTACCAGCGGCGACAGCTCGCTAGGGTACTCGCCATCCAGCCGGTCGCGACGGCCAGCTCGCACATCGCCCAGCTTGTCCTCGATCTCGTGCAGCGGCCGGAGACCATAACGGATCAGCACCAGCACGCCGCCAATCAAACCAACCGCCAGCACGCCAAGCGCGATGCCGAGCCGCAGCGTGAAACTGCCGACGGACGCATCGGCGCTCGTCCGGTCGATCGCAGCGTAGAGCAGGATAGGCTGCGCCTTGTCGGGGAAGCTGACGGCCTGAATTGCGGTGCGCATCTGTCTGTCGTCCGGCCCCGGCGCATCAAGATGCAAAATCGCGCCCGGCTGCTTCAGCGCGTCAGCGCGAACGGCTGGCGTTGCGATAGCGTCTTCGTCGAAGAAACTCTCGGACTCGCGACGGCTGACAATCTCGTTCTGCGCATCCAGGTCGAGAAACGCCCAGTACCGCCCGGACAGCGCACGGCTGAACCGCTCGTCGCGCGGCAGCTTCACATCATCGATTTTCACGGCGCCGGATTCGAAATTCACAGCCGCGGCGAGCGTCGTCAGCGTATCATTCAGCGAAACATCCAGCTGCTGATCCGTCTCAGTGCGATAAAACGCCTGCAACGACCAGCCCGCGATCAGCAACACCACCGCGCTCCAGATAGCGGCAGCAACAAGCATGCGCCGTGCGATCGAGCCGCGCACACGCGCTCCGTCGCTCTCGGCCCCTGCCGTGTCAGTCATGCTAGTCGACGATCTTTTCCGCTACCGGGTCGATCAACCGATACCCGAGCCCGCGTTCCGTCAAGATGCGGTTCGACCCGATCTTCCGGCGCAGGCGGCCGACGAACACCTCTATGGTGTTCGAATCGCGGTCGAAGTCCTGGTCGTAGATGTGTTCCACCAGCTCCGTCCGCGGCACGACGCGCCCCTGATGGTGCATCAGGTAGGACAGCACGCGATACTCGTGCGCCGTCAGCTTGATCGGCTCACCATTGACCGACGCGCGGGCGGCGCGCGTATCCACACGCAGGTCGCCGCATTCCAGCGCCGCACTGGCATGGCCAGCCGCACGCCGCATCAGTGCACGCAGGCGGGCCAAGAGTTCTTCCGTGACAAACGGCTTGGTCAGATAGTCGTCGGCGCCGGCGTCGAACCCCGCCACCTTCTCGCTCCAGCGATCGCGCGCGGTGAGGATCAGCACTGGCATGTCCTTGCCGCTTGTCCGCCATTTCTCGAGCACGCGCACGCCGTCCATCTTCGGCAAGCCGAGGTCAAGCACGGCCGCGTCATAAGGCTCCGTCTCGCCGAGGAAGTGTCCTTCCTCGCCGTCCGGCGCCAGGTCAACGGCATAGCCCGCCTGCGACAGCGCTTCACTCAGCTGCCGGCCCAGATCGGGATCGTCTTCGACAACAAGAACTCTCATCGTTGGATCCAGCCTCTACTCTTCTCGCCCTGTCGACGCATTAACGCGCAAGTTGAGGCGACGACCATCTTCCGTCATCCACGCAATGATGTAGTACCCGCCGGACTTCCGCGCATCGAGATGCTGACCGCCATACTTTGAACGAAGATCGCGAAGCACATCGCTCAGCGACACCTCGCGCTGTCGCTCACCGCGATCGTCACGCGGACGATCCCATGAGTCGCCACGCTGGAAAGGATTGTCGAACGGCTGATCGCGATCACGGCCACGCTGGGCGTGGGCGGGCGAAATCGCCGCGCTTGCCATCAGCACGGCAGCCATCAAGGGAATCAGGGTTCTTCGCAACATGGGAGCATGATTAAGCCCGACACCGTGAACCCCGTCTGAACGGCTGCAAGACACGCCAAAACGACGCAGTTTCCACTGCAATTTGCGTGAAACATCAGCTTTCATCGCTGCACGTCTGTCTTGCGGCCAGACCAGTTGCGGATGAATTCCTTGAGCTCGGTATCTTCCTTGCGCGGCAGCACGATCATCAGCCGCACCAGCAGGTCGCCCGGCGTCGGCCGCGTCTGCACGCCCTTGCCGCGCAACTTCAGCAGATCGCCCGAACTGGCGCCGGCAGGCACTGACATGGTTACCATGCCCGAAGGCGTGCTCACTGGCACCTTGCCGCCTTCAACCGCTTCCGCCAGCGAGATTTTGAGATCCATGCGTATGTCATCGCCCTCGCGGCGAAACACCGGATGATCGCCAACCTTTATCTCCACCAGCGCATCGCCAGCCGGACCGTTCCCGGCGCCCGGCAGGCCTTGGCTCTTGAGCCTCAACGTCTGGCCAGACGTGAGCCCGGCGGGAATCGCAAGGTCCAGCGTGCGCCCGTCCGACATGGTCACGCGCCGCTTGCCGCCATTCACCGCGTCGAGGAAATCGACCTCCATGCGATAGCGAACATCTTCGCCGCGTTGTTGGCCGAAACCCCGGCCGCCGCCGCCCCGGCTGAACAGGCCGTCGAACAGGTCCTCGAAGACATCGCCGCGCTGCCCGCGTGCACGCGATCCGGCGGCGGCTCCAGCAAATCCACCGGCGAAACCCGTGCCTGGCTGGAACTGCGGACGCTCGTTTCCTTCGGCATCGATCTCGCCGCGATCGAAACGACCCCGCAAGGTCTCGTCTGTCAGCAGGTTGAAGGCAGCCGTCGTCCGCTTGAACCGCTCCTCAGAAGCGCTGTCGTTCGGGCGCACGTCCGGGTGCAGCTCCTTGGCGAGCTTGCGGTATGCCTTCCTGATCTCTTCCGCGGTGGAGGCCCTGGGCACTCCAAGCGCAGCGTAGGGATCCCAGCTCAACTGTTGATCCTTGCCGAAAAACCTTGCCCTAGCGTGGGACGTCATACCCCTGCAAGACAAGCCGGAAGATGGGGATATTGAGGCAAATCTGAATGTTTCCCCCGATTATGGCGCGGGAATTGTCACATGGACCCCCGTCCATGCGCCAGGTTCGCCATTCGGCCCGATTTGCGCCGTTTCCACAAGCGCCAGGCCGCCGGCTGGAAAATCTGTGACCTGCTCAGCCGCCCGATAACTCGCGCTGGTCGAAACGACCTCCCATTCGCGAATCGAAACGCCGCCCGAAACCCGCACCCGATACGCTTCCGCGCCCTCGACAGGCGGATTGCCGGCGCCCCAGCCATCCCCATCCTTCCGTGCACGGCGTATCCAGGACAGCGCGACGTCCCCACCCGACCACGCCGCCTCCAGGTGCGCGGGCGACCAGGGCTGCGCGGCTCGCGCGTCATGAACAAACACGCCGTCCCACGCACCAGCCTGCCACACCAGCTCCAGCCCGCGCTCCCAGCCAGCAACCTCCATCCGCCGCTCAGCGCCCGTCAGCAGCACAACGCGCGCGCCTACCGCAGCGCCTGCCGACATGGCCTCTTCCGATCCCTGCTGCCCGCGAAGCAGCCGTGACAGCTTGTAGGTCTCGACATCGACAAGCTCAGCCTCCTGGAACTGGATCAGCTCCCATCCATCGCCTGTCTCGACCAGCGCCCGGTTGGCGCCATTCAGCACCGCGGCCTCCGTCGCTGACGAAAGCGCGCCGCCTGCAACCGTCACCCACACAGCCGTCTCCTGCCAACGACCGGACACGTGAGGAAACAGTGCGGTCACAAGACGTCCGATCGCACACGGCCGCTCGATCCGGCCGCGCTCCGTTAGCTGGTCGGCATCGGCGCCTGCACGAAAGATCACCGGCCCAACCCACGGCTCGGGAAACGCAAACCCGATCGGTCGCAAATCGTCTTCCTCGCCCGGCAGTGCCGGACCATCCACAATGACGATCTCCGGCTCAACCGGCGCCCCGACCACCGGCGGCGGCGACGGCGACGGCGCCGCAGGCACTAGCCTCAATGCCGCCGGCTCGCCAGCCCTCGATGCCCTGAACGAAATCGTCTTGCCATCCGCAATAGTGTCGATCCGCCAAGCCTGTCCTTCAAGCTGCATCACGTCGCCAGGCTCCAGCGCGACGCCATCCGCAACCATCGCTAACAGCACCTGCTCGCGCCCAAACTGCACCTCGGTCGCGAGATCGTTCGCGAGGTCCGCCGCCTGCAGGCGATCCATCGCTAACGGCAGTTCAACATCGACAGCCTTCGCCAGCGCATCTCCGAGCGACCGCACCATCCCCGGCTGATAGTCTGCGTCCGTATCCGTGAAGCGCAGCCGCACAGACGTTTCGCCCTGCTCAAGTCCTTCGCGCGTGAACGTCAGAGCCGGGCCGTCATCCTCGACCAATCGCCCGCCAGCGAGCGTCACCGCATCAGCGCCCGCCATGCGGAACACGATCACGCTATCCCGCTCTGTCGCATCGACACCATGCGCCTGCATCAGCGGCTCAAGCACGCCACGCGCCCGCACAGGGCCAGACAGCGCGTAGCCCGAAACCACGCCGGTGAGTTCGCCGACCTCGCACCCAACGCGGGCTTTTGCACACACGTCGCCAACCACGTCGGAAAGCAGTGCGGCTCCGGCCCGCCCGTTCAGCCAGTGCCCAAGGCGCCAGTTGTCGGCATCGCTCCAGACATCGGCGCGCCCCGGGAACGCCGGATAGGGCCGCGCATCCCAGGCCCACACTGCGATCCTCTCATCATCGACCATGCGCCCCGCATACGCGGTCGCTTCAGGATTGTTCGCCGGATTGCTCCAGTGCGCATGAAACGCCTCAATCGCGCGCCGCTGGATCACGTCATCGCGCGAGCCGTCCGAGAAATGCGGCAGCGCACTTTCCGAACTCTTCGGATCGTAGAACACGTTCGGCTGGTTGGCCCCCTTGTCCACGCCCGGCACGCCCATCTCGACAAAGCGCACCGGCTTCATGCCGGGCGTCCAATCTGTGGAACTCGCAGATCGCACGCCGCCAACGCGCACGTGGTGCGTATTCTCCCACCAGCTGCGAATGTCCTTCTGGCGAAACACCCACGGCTCGCCATGCGCGCCATCCGTAATCGGCAACCGCTCCTGCGCCAGCCGCCCCTCGGCATCCGCGTAGTACCAGTCGAACGCCTCTCCACCCGCGACATTGACCGCGAGATACGTCAGCGACCGTCCATCGCCGAAAGCCGCGTCGGCATGCGCCACGTCATCCCGCCAGTCCCCCATCGGCGGATACCAATCCAGCCCGACATGGCTGATGGCCTCATGCGCCCACAACGCATCGAGCGGAAACCGCACATCGTCTCCGGCAACGTGCGCGCCATACTCCGTCCAGTCCGCCGCATAGCTGACCTCGACATCGGGGCCCACTACCGCCCGCACATCCGCCGCCAACTCACACAGCCGCTCCACAGCCGGATAGGCGCCACTCTCCATCGCGCGCGTCAGCCCGATCAGCTCCGACCCGATCAGCACGCCTTCCGCGCCTGTCTCAGCCGCCATATCCGCGTAGTGAAGCACGAACAGCGCATAGCGATCGAAGAACGCCTCAACCTCTCCATCCACATCGCCGCCCACAGGCGTGATCCGTCCGCGCCATGGAAACGCCGCCTGCTCTTCCCCACCATACGGATCGGGCAGTCCATTGCCCGGCGGCACGTCCATCAGCAGGAACGGATACAACGTCACATGGAATCCCCGAGCCCTCAGCATCGCGATCGCCTGGCGCACGCTCTCGTCTGACGGTGTGCCCCCATAATTGGCGCGGCCATCCGTGGCTGACACGAGATGCGCGCCCGCTCGCGTCACGCCCGCAACGCTCCACGCCTGCGGAACAGTCACCTTCGCCGCAATCTCCACCCCCGGCCGGATCAGGCATTCACCGCACCGCAGGTCGTTCCCGAACCACCCCACAACAAGGTTCACCTGCGTCACGTTCGGAAGCTCAGCCTCGAGCTGATCAAGCGACGCCTCGAAATCGCTCTTCAGCTCCGGCCCATGCAGATTCTCGGCGGTCTCGCGCCCCGGCCCCGTGCGCCGCTTCACAATGTCCGTCGCCAGCGAGAACTCGCCCGACCCCGGGATGATGTTGACCGCACGGACCACCGACTCCAGCCGTCCATCCCCGCCGCCCGCCGGCCTCACCACCTCAAACGACAACTGCGGCATCCGCGCGCCGAATTGATCGACCGGCATGTCCTCGAACACGATATAGGCAAGCCCACGATAGGCCGGCGCATCTCCTTCAATCGCCTCGATCAGCGGATCAGGCGCCTGGTCCTCCGTCCCGCGATAGAGCCGCCACGTCACCCGTGAAAGGTCGAACGGCTCGCCATTCGCCCAGCACCGTGACACCCGCGCCACCTCGCCCTCGCAAAGCCCGACCGCAAAACTGAGCGAGTACGAATACTCCGCCACCCGCGGACCGCCCTTGCCCCCCTCGACATCACGACGCTCCTTGAATTCCGCCGCCCAGATCAGCTGCGCGCCAACGCGGCATCGTCCGTAGACGATCGGAATCCCGGCGCCTTCCCGCCCCTCCGTCAGATGAAAGTCCTGCACGCGCGGACCTTCCACCGGCGGCGTGAGCAGGGAGCGATCGATTGCAGCGCCAGCAGCACGTCCAGCCGCAGCCCCCAGGAAGGCCAGCGCTTTCGGCAGCAGCGCTTCTCCCGCTGCAGCGCCGAGCCTGCTCAGAACAAGTTCAGCCATCGACGTTCAACTCCGGAAATGAAAACGCAGCCGCAATCCGCCTGCGCCACCACGGCACAAGCCGCGTCTCGCAGACCGACCGGCCCCAGTAGGCGTGAATGATCGCGCTCTGCCCGCTGACAATCGCCACGTGTTTGGCTGGCGCTCCCAACCCCATGCGAAACAGCAGCACATCACCGGCGCACGCATCCCCAACGGGAATCTCGTTGAGCCAGCGCCGCGCCGCCTCCATCAGCCGATCGGCGCCACGCGACTCCGCCCAGTCCGGCGTATACGGCGGCGGCTTCTCCGGCTCCGGCCCCACCACGCCTCGCCAAACGCCGCGCACCAGACCCAGACAATCCGCGCCGACATTGATCAGACTTGCCTGGTGCCGATAGGGCGTGCCGATCCAGCGCCGCGCTTCGGCGACGATCGCCTCTCGCGTCGCGTTCATCCGCGCCTCCCGCCATCGTTTGGCCTGTCGGACGACGGTCCCGCAAGCACCGCCTCAGGCCCGGGCATGTGCGGAAAGCCTCGGAAGCTTTCGCGATTGCCAAACCGCGCGCCGCACATCGCGAAGCTCTTGTCGCAACCCGCGCTTACGGTGAATGCATCGTCCGCCGCAATCACGAACCGCGGCGTCCGCACCAGCTCGATCTCGGCTCCTGCGTGACGCGCGACGCGCATCACGCGACCCGCATTCGCGCCGGAAATCCAGGTCAGCATGGCAGCCGAGAACCAGCTGCTTGCAAATCCATCCAGCCCGCTGGCCAGAAATCGTCGCTCGGCGACGACAGCAGTGACGACGCCATCGCCACCCAATGCCGGATCACCAAGATCGACACCACATCGTGCGTCCCCAACCTCCGCATCGCAGGTCCGCGCGTAGACGCGCCCGATCATCCACTCCAGATCGGCCTTCAGGCTCACCAGCTCGGCAGAAAACGCCTCGCCCTGCCGCGTGATCTCCGACAGTCTGCCCGACCACACGCAAACGCGATGCTCCGGCGCACGCCAATCGACGCGCCACACATCCACTCGCGCGCGGTCCCACAATCCTGCGTCCACATCGGCTCCATCCAGGAAAGCCAACGACAGCGCCCCGCGCGCCGCTGCCTGTCCCGGCGCCAGGCCGCGCGAGGACTCCAGAACCGTCCCTTCCATGCCAGCAGAGGGCGCGTAACTCACCCCATCCAGAACAATCGCGCGGTCGTGGTCCGTCGCGCCGAACACCGCACCGTCCGTCCGCTCGAAGCGCCAGCAGGCGCAAAGCGTCGTCTCGTCCGCCGCCAGCCTGGCGGCGAACGTCTCGTCGATCTGTCTCATGTCCTATCCCGCCACCTCGACCAGCGGCGCGCGCAACACGCGCACCGCTTCATGTCCCACCAGCGCCATCTCCAGCCGGTCCGTGTCGAACCGCACCGGCACATCGAACGCGAACCCAGCTGTCAGCACGGCCGCGTCCGCAGGCGCCACAGCAAACGTCACCAGTCCGGTCGTGTGATCGATCGCGACGCCCGTAGCCAAGACACCGTCAACCGCGATCGTAACCGAGTCGCTCACCGGCTTTGCAACCACACGCTCCGCCCATGCGCCCCCGCTCGCATACCGCTTCACCAGCTGGAACACGGTCGTCTCGCCATCTCCCATCCCCAGCGGCTGATCCGTCGCTGCAATTGCCTGTCCAGGCGCACAACTCTTCCAGTCCACCGGATCGCGAAACCGGAAGCCATGCGCGCGCCCGCGCCGCGCCTCGAAGAAGGCGATCAACTCGTGCGCAACAGCCGCGCGCATCGCCGCGCCGCCCACCTCCCAGCGCCGTCGCGACTGCGACCAGCGCGTGTTCCGGCTCTCCGCGCCAGACGCCAGCCTGACGACATCTGTTATCCGCTCCGGTCCGCCGCTCGCTCCGATCGCCAGCGCAAGCGGCAGGCTCACCTCATGAAACGCGCTCATGTGAACCGCATCCCGCGCCGCGCCGCCTTGGCCAGCGCGCCTGCAATCTGGTTCACCGACGAAACACCTGAATCCGCCGCCGGACGCGATGCCTCCGCACTTCCGCTCAGCAGCCCATCCAGCGCCAGCTGCGCCAGCGTCTCGGCAATGCGTCGCGCCAGCCGATCAAGATCATCCTCACCCGACTTCACGATCCGCGCCAACTCGCGCTCCACCGTCTGCGTCGCCTTCAGCAACGCCGCCTCCAGCGCATCGCCAGCCGCGCGCGCGGCCTCGTCCCGCTCATCCGCCATCACGCGCCTCCATGTGCATCGAACGCGACCTGCCCAGCCGACGACAGCCTGATCGAGAACGTCGCCTCGTCGTCATGCGCGCCGCCATAGCTGAGTTCCGTGATCACAAACGGTCCGGTCAGCACGCCGAAATCCGGAATGATCATCTCGAAGGTCGACGCATCGCCCGCAAAGTATGCAGCGCGTATCAGAGCATCCGATATCGCGTCCTTGAACACGCCGCTCCCAGCAATTTCTGCCCGCTTCACGCCCGCGCCTGAGATCACCTCACGCCATGCATTCGGGCTTTGCGCCGTCGTCGCCTCCACTAGTCCCGCCGTCAGGCTGATCGTCTTCGCGCGGAGGCCGGCGACGACGAAGAACGCCTCGGGCGTATCGCCGTCGCCAATGCTGACAAGCACATCGCGACCCCTCTGGCCCGCCATCGCTTTCTCCTCTTCTGCAAATCAGCGGTTGACAGGCAACCTTATAGTTGCCTATTGAAATTCATGGATCTGGTTTTCCGGGCGCTAGCCGACGAAAGCCGCCGAGCCCTGCTCGACAGCCTCTGCGCCTCCAGCGGCCAGACCTTGAATGAACTGTGCGCCGGCCTCGCCCAAGGACATCTGGCCATGTCGCGTCAGGCCGTCTCGAAACATCTGGCCATCCTCGAGGAGGCCAACCTCGTCGCGACCGTGAGACGCGGCCGCGAGAAACTGCACTACCTGAACCCGGTCCCGATCGGCCAGATCGCCAGCCGCTGGATCAGGAAGTTTGAACGCCACAAGGTCGATGCGCTGATCGACCTCAAACGAAGACTGGAGTCAGAATGACCGGGTCGAAATTCGTCTACGTCATCCACATCGCCACCACGCCGGAAAAGCTGTGGAATGCGCTCACCCAACCCGAATTCACGAAGCGCTACTGGTGCGAGACGTGGCAGGAATCCGACTGGACGCCCGGCAGCGACTGGCGCGCCATGATCCCCGATGGCCGCGTGGCCGACAGCGGGAAGATCGTCCTCGCCGACAAGCCCCGCAAACTCGTCCTCACTTGGGAGAACCAGTTCCTCCCCGAGCTCAAGGCAGAAGGCCACTCCACGCTCACTTATGAGCTCGAACAGATGCCCAGCTCCGTCAAGCTGACGCTCACGCACGAAATGGCGCAGCCGGACTCGAAACTCATCGACGCCGTCTCGCAAGGCTGGCCGTCGCTGATGTCCAGCCTCAAGTCCATGCTTGAGACCGGCCAACCGCTTGCCGAAACCACAAAATGGCCAGAGGCGATGTAGCATGACCCCGAAGCCCACAGCCCTCGCCGTCCAGACGTTCAACGTGCCGCCACAGCGCGTCTACGACGCCATCCTCGACCCCGCGATGATCGCACGCTTCATGTTTGGCCCGCTCCTGCGCGAGGAGGAAATCCTCCACATCCGCAATGAGCCAAGGATCGGCGGCGCCTTCTCCTACAAGGTCCGCCGCGGCAATTCAGAGATCGACCACGTCGGCAGGTTTCTCGAACTAGATCCTCCAAGGCGCATCGTCTTCACCTGGACCATCGACGCGGAGAACGACCGCGACCCCTCCGCCGTCACGATTGACATCACGCCAACAGCCGATGGCTGCTCTCTGCGTCTTTCACACGAGATGGCGCCCGAATGGGCCGACTTCGTGGACCGCTCGCGCGACGCCTGGCAGAAGATGCTCGGCGTCCTCGCGACGCTGCTCTAGGCCCGCTGCACCACTTTACGCGGAATGAAGGCCGTCGCCTTTTCGATCATCGCGTCCGCAATCTCCTGCTCGCCCGACACGATCAGGTCAGCGCCCAGCCCGCGCAGATGCTCCACCTCCGCATCGGAATGCGCCCGCGCGTAGACCTTCACCTTCG
>JANOKS010000127.1:0-9725 GCA_031419455.1 Alphaproteobacteria bacterium | reverse complement strand
CGTTCTCCGGCACGGATTTCATCTGGTGCTTCACGCGGCCAACGAGGAATGACACCGCACCCTTGCGCACGCTGTCGGGCAGCGGCGCGGATTCGAAGGCGATGATCGCGCGGGCGACGAGGCTCATGACGTCTTGCCTTTCGGAGGAAGCGGGAAGAAGGCGCTGACCCGCCTCTGATAGTCGCGGAACTTTTCCCCGCGGCTTGCGAGCATGGATTTCTCGGTGGCGGGCACGCCCGTCGCGAAGCGCAGCAGGATGAACATCACGATCGGCGCGATCCACGTGACCCACGTCCACAGCTGGGCGGGATCGAAGGCGATGGCGGGATAAGCGAGCCAGCCCAGCCATTCAAAGAAATAGTTCGGATGGCGCGACCAGCCCCACAAACCCTTGTCCATGATCGCGCCGCGAAGGCCCTGGCTGCGGAAGCGGCGCATCTGTTCGTCGGCCAGCCCCTCGCCGATGATGGCGACAAGCAGGATCGCAACGCCCAGGAAATCGCGCAGCCCAAGTTCCGGCCCGCCGCCATGCGCTGCGGCGAAGACCGAGAGGGAGAGGATCGCCGTCGCCGGCGCTTGCGGCAGGACGAGGATCATCATGTTGCGCTGGAAGTTGGCGCCCCATTCCTTCCGGAAGTCGGAATAGCGCGCATCTTCCGGCCCGGTCGCCACGCGATGGCCGATATAGACGCCCAGCCTCAGCGCCCAGATAGCGGCCAGGGCTGCCACCAGCAGCTGGCGGTTGGCATTGGCCGCAGGCTCCGGCCATAGCGCGGCCATGAGGCAGGCGGCGCCCGTGCCGAACGTCCAGAACACGTCGACCCAGCCGCCATTGCGCACAATGCGCTGGAACAGCCACGCCAGGAGCATGACCACGGCCATGCCAATGAGACTTGCAAGAAAGGGCGCGAACATGTTCACGCTGCCTCTACGCGGCTCTGTTGCTGACGGATCAGATTCAGTCGGCTAGAAAGCGCCCACCCTGTTGAGATGGAGCGTCCCAAGCCAATGTCCACCGCCCTTCGCGTGACAGACCTCGCCAAGAGCTATGGCGGCAAGCGGGCGGTCGATGGCATCAGCTTCGACGTGCGGGCCGGTGAGCTCTACGCCCTGCTCGGCCCCAATGGCGCGGGAAAGACCACGACGCTGCGCATGGTGGCCGGCCTGCTGGCGGCGGACGCAGGTTCGATCAGCGTGTTCGATGTCGATGCGCGCGCCGACCCGCTGGCGGCGAAGCAGTTGATCGCGTGGCTGCCGGACGAGCCGCTGCTGTATGACAAGCTGACAGCGTGGGAGTATCTGGAATTCGTCGCCGGCCTGTGGGGCGTGCCGCCGGCGAGCGCGCGGGCGGAGGCGGAGCGCCTGCTCAAGATTCTCACGCTGTGGGACAATCGCAATGACCGGTGCGAGACGTTCTCGCGCGGGATGAAGCAGAAGGCCGTGCTGGCCGGCGCGTTGTTGCACCAACCGAAGTTGCTGATGCTGGACGAGCCGCTCACCGGCCTCGACGCCGCCGCGAGCCGGCTGGTGAAGGACATGATCCGCGAGCGCGTGGACCAGGGCGCGGGCGTGATCCTGACGACGCACATTCTCGAAGTCGCCGAGCGCATGGCCGACCGCATCGGCATCATCAAGGATGGCAAGCTGCTGATCGAGGGTTCGCTCGAGGAGTTGCGCACGCAGGCCGGCGCGCAGGGGCAGTCGCTGGAGGACGTGTTCCTGTCGCTTACGGCCTCGCCAGCGGCTGCGCCCAACCCCGTGGCGGCGCAATGAGCAAGCCGGGCGGGATACGCTGGCTGATGGCGCACGAGCTGCGGCTGTTCTGGCGGCGCGGCAAGATGAACTCGCGCAGCGGCCTGATCATCATCGGGCTCGTGCTCGCGGCGTGGCTGGCGCTCAGCTTCTTCATGCTTCGCAGCATCGGCCCGCTGATCCCGCCGCCGCCCTTTCTGGATGACCCGGCAGACGGCCTCGCGCTTACCGTCATCGGGATCGCCATCGGTTTCATCGGGTCGGTAATGACATCGGGCGCGATCCTCGCGGCGGTGGAGGCGATCTACACGCGCAACGATCTTGATCTCCTGCTGTCATCGCCGATCTCGCCCTGGCGCGTACTGGTGGTGCGGTCATCCGCCATCGCGATCGGCGCGCTGCCGCTTTATGCCGGGATGCTTGGGCCGCCGCTGTTGTGGATGGCGGTGTTCTCCTCGCCGCTCTGGCTGTCGGCGCTGGTTGTGCTGGCGTCGTTGGCGTTTGCGGCGACTGGGATCGCATTGCTGATCGTCACGGGTCTGTTCCGCCTGATCGGGCCGCGGCGCACGCGCGTGCTGGCGCAGGTGATCAGCGCGTTGGCGGGGGCGGCGGTGTTTCTCGCTTTCCAGCTGTTCAACATCAACACGCGCGGCGACGAACGCATGGACCAGCAGGATATGGTCGAGATGATCAACCAGCTCGATCTCGATCCGCAGGCGTGGTGGCTGTTCCCGTCCCGCGCGTTCACGGGCGACATTCCATCGACGCTGCTGTGGCTGGCTGCGGTTGGCATTCTCTTTCCGCTCGGCGTCTACGTCTTCAGCCGGCGGTTCGTGGCGGACGCCGCGGCAGCCTCGACCATGGGCCGGCGCAAGCGCGCGACGGACGCACGTGTCGCCAGCGTGCGCGGCGGGGTGATGAAGTCGGTGATGCGCAAGGAAGTTCGTCTCCTCTTGCGCGATCCGCTTCTGCTGTCGCAGGTCGGCCTGCAGCTGATCTATTTCATACCGTTGGTGTTCGTTCTGTTCCGCCCAGACCGCGGACTGGTGTTGAGCGAGGCGGCCTTCGCGCCTGCGCTGACCCTGTTGTCCAGCGCGCTGGCGGGCAGCCTGACCTGGATCACCGTTTCGGCGGAGGACGCGCCGGACCTGCTCGCCTCGGCGCCGATCCGGCCGAAGACGATCGACCGCGCCAAGCTCATGTCGGCGGTGTTGCCCGTGCTGGCGCTGATGACAATTCCGGTTGCGATCCTGCTCTGGCGCGAGCCATGGGCCGGCGCGTGGACCGCGGCCGGAGTTCTGTGCGCGTCCACCTCCGCCGCATTGATCGGCTTGTGGCGGCGCGCGCCCGGCTCCCGCCGCGACTTCGTGCGGCGGCGCGCAAAGGGCTCACTGATGTCCGGCCTCGGCCAGGCTTTCGTCGCGATCAGCATCGCGGGTGCAGCAGGCCTCGGCGCGCACGGCCTGCCATGGCTGGCGGTCATCCCGGCGATTCTGGGCGCAACAGTCTTGGGCGTGCTCCACAAGCCGACACCCAGCTTCGCGAACGCGACCTAGACCTTCAGCGGCTGCGCCGGCAGATCGGCGAACTTGCGGCCGTCTTTCGCCATAGCGCGCAGCAGGCTGGACACCTTGATGTCCGGCACGGTCTTCGACACGCGCTCGACCACATCGACCACGCGCTGCAGCCCGACCTTGTCGCCGAGGAACATCGGACCGCCCTTATCCTGCGGCCAGCCATAGCCGTTGAGCCATGTGACATCGATGTCGCCGGGGCGCTGCGCCATGCCCTCTTCCAGGATCGCTGCGCCCTCGTTGATCATCGGGAAGATGCACTCTTCGAGGATTTCTTCCTGTGTCACTTTTCTTGAGGCGAAGCCTGACTGCGCTGCGAACTCCTTCACGATCGCTTCCACTTCCGGCGACGGACGGCCGACGCGGTTTTCGTCGTAGTCGTAATACCCAGCGCCGGATTTCTGGCCGCGACGCGGCGTGCGCTCGCAGATCATGTCGCGCAGCGGGTTTGCCGTCGCAGCGCCCGGCTTCCAGCCGATGTCGAGACCGGCGAGGTCGCTCATCTGGTATGGGCCCATCTTGAAGCCGAATGTATTGAACGCCGCATCGATGTCCCACGGCATCGCGCCGGCTTTCAGCAGCGCGCCAGCGGGCTGGCCGCGCTTGTAGAGCATGCGGTTGCCGATGAAGCCGGGGCAGACACCGGCGAGCGCGGCCACCTTGTTGATCTTTTTCGCGAGGTCCATCGAGGTTGCGACCACCGTGTCCGACGTGTGCTTCGCGCGCACGATCTCCAGCAGCTTCATCACATTGGCCGGGGAGAAGAAGTGCAGCCCGATCACGTCCTGCGGGCGTTTCACGACAGACGCGATTTCGTTGATGTCGAGCGCGGATGTGTTGGTGGCCAGGATTGCGCCGGGTTTGCAGATGCGGTCGAGGTCGGCGAAGATTTCTTTCTTCACGCTCATGTCCTCGAACACCGCCTCGATGATGAGGTCGCAGTCGGCGAGCGCCTCGCGATTGAGGGAGCCGGACAGCAGCCCCATCCGCACGCCTACTTCTTCCTGCGGGAAGCGGCCCTTGTCGGCGGAGGCCTGGTAGTTCTTGCGGATGACGCCGAGACCGCGGTCGAGCGCCGCCTGCTGCACTTCGACCATCACCACGGGAATACCGACATTGGCGAAGTTCATCGAGATGCCGCCGCCCATCGTACCCGCGCCGATGACGCCCACCTTGGCGATCGGCTTCAGCGGCGTGCCCGCCGGCAGGCCCTTCACCTCCCACGCAGCCTTGGCGGCCGACGCGATGTAGGCGGAGATTTCATCGGCAGGAGCGGCGGGGGCGGCGAGGGATGCGGTCATGGGGTGAGGTCCTAAGCTGGCGGCGTGCAGGAGCGGGTGATTCCGTGCCGTGGTGGCAGCCCGTCGTCAACTCAGCGGGGAGATCCCATCGAGACGCACCACGTCTGCGACACTTGGTCAGGAGCTTGCCCTAGCGTCACATACTTGCTTGTTGGCAAACTAGTATGTTGCATTGCGTCATGTCATTGCGAAGCAATCTCAGCCAGGGCGACACGCTCGCTGCGGCCGACCGCCAGACACAGGCGGCGCGGCGCGAGACGGCGGAGCGTGCGATTCTCGAAGCGGCGAAGACGATCGTCGCCGAGCGTGGTCTCGACGAGTTGACCCTGAACGAAGCTGGCGAGGCGGCCGGCTATTCCCGCGCCCTGCCCGCGCACTATTTCGGCACCAAGAGCGCGATGCTTCACGCGCTGGCCGACTACATCGTCGCCCAATATTCCGAACGCGTGCGATCTGGCCCGATCGCAAGCCACGGGCTCCAGCGCCTGATCGACGTGATCGTTTTCTGCGCAGACGACGCCGAACGCGATCCGACGACTGTGCGGGTTTACCAGGCGTTGCTCGGCGCGGGCCTTACCCGGGCCGATCTGCGCCCGCTCGGCGCGCGTATCACACAACAGGCGGTGGAAGACATTGCCGGCCTGATCCGTGATGCACGCCAGCTGGGCGAAGTCCGGCGGGACGTGCGCGCACGGACCGAAGCATCTTTAATCGTCGCTGCACTGCGAGGAGTTCTGTTCCAGTGGCTTATCAATCCCGATCACGTTTCCCTGTCGCGTATGCGCGACAGCCTGGCGACGAACGTGCGGAACGCGCTCAAGGCATGAACGAACCTGCGGCGCGCAGTCTCGAATACTGGGCCGCCGTGCGTGGCGACGAGCCTGCCCTGCACGAGGGCCGGTCGTCGCTGACCTATCGCGAATGGAACGAGTATGCCGACCTGCTGGCCGATGCTTTCGCCGGGCGCGGCCTCGGTGTTGACGACGTGATCGCCGTGCGTTGCCGCAATCGTGTCGAGTGGGCCGTCATCGCGCTGGCGTGCGCCAAGATCGATGCGCGCCTGTTGACACTCGATCCTGATTTGCCCGCAGCCACGATCCGCCAGCAGCTGATCGCCAGCGGCGTCTCCGCCATCATCGTCGGCGACATGGCGCCGGTAAGGATCGCTGCGGCGCTTGATGGGCTGAGCCTGCGCCTGCGGGCCAGCATGGATGCGACCTATCCCGGCTTCTACAATTTCTGGGATCTGTTTCCACCCGTGGCTCAGCCGCGCTTCGGCCGGGTGCAGCCCTCGCTGATGGCGTGGACGCCCGGCGCTGTGGGCAGCTATGTGTCCCTGCCGCGTCGCCGCGCCGCCCCTGCCTCGATCTCGCGCGCGCCCGTTCCCGAGGAAGGCGCATCGCTCATCACCGTGCCCATGCATCGCAGCTGGGGCGGCACACAGTTCTGGGCTGCACTGACCGCCGGCCGCCAGGTTGTCTTGATGCGCGCGTTCAACGCGGCCGATGCACTCGACGTGATCCGCACGCGCCGCATCACGCACTGGTGCGCATTCCCAGAAACCTTCATCGAGCTGAGGCGGCATGCGGACCAGATTGGCGCCGCCGATACCTCCTCTCTCAAGGACGTGACGATCGGCGGCGCCGCCGCGCCATGGATGCTCAAGGCGTGGCTGATCGATGTCTTCGGCCCGGTCGTCAGCGAGGCCTACGGGTCAGCGCAGGCGGGCTATATTGCAACGCTTCCAGCGGAATCCTTCGCGGCAAAACGGGGCAGCTGCGGCCGCCCCGTCCGTGGCGCCGCAGTGGAAATCCGCGACGCGTACGGCCAGCGCCTGCCTGCCGGCGTGATTGGCGAGATCTGGGCGCGCACGCCCCGCACGCTGGAGTGCGAACTCGGCGGCGAGGCGCGGCAGGCGCGCCGCGACGCGCAGGGCTTCATCGCGACCTGCGATGCAGGCCATCTCGACCAGGATGGTTTCCTGTATCTGGCGGGACGACCGGCAAACCTAGCCAGCGGCGCGGACCGAAAAGCTGGATAGCCTCCCGCTTCTGGCCGCGTTAGACCTGACGCCAGGCCAGAAACGGGTGAGACCTTTGAAACGTATCCTGATCGCAGCAGCCGTGCTTGCGCTTGCCGCTTGCAGTGGCGAGCCGCCAACCACACCCGCGCCGGCGCCTGCTCCGGAGACCACAGCTGCGCCGCCGCAGAAGGATCCGCTGCTCTCCGCCGTTGGCATCGGCGTCAGCGACCTCGCGAAATCGACCGACTTCTACGTCAACGTGATGGGGATGGAGAAAATCCGCTCCATCAAGATCGACTACATGGACGAGGAAATCCTCCGCTACCCCGACGGCGAAAGCTACCTCGTGCTGATGCATTGGACCGACGGCTCGGCGCGCACCTACAAGGACCTGCCGATCAAGATCGTCACGCGCGTGAAGGACCCCGTCGCGCTGGCCGCGAAGATCAAGGCGGCCGGATATGAAGTCACGTGCGAGCCGCAGCCAAGCGCACAGGTCGGCGGCGCCATTGTCGGCTTCGCGAAGGATCCGGACGGCTACGTGCTCGAACTTCTGCCGCTTCGCCAGCCCGCGCCCGCGCCGACAACACCCGCGCCAAACTAAGGAGACCACATGCGCCTCGCCAAACCCCGCATTGCGCCGCTGAAGGATTCCGAGTTCACGCCCGAGCAGGTCGAGCGCCTGTCGAAATCGCGGCAGAAGGACGGGTCGATCCTCAACATCTTCCGCACGCTGGTGCGCGCGCCGGATGCATTCCGCGCCTTCTCATGGTGGGGCGGTTACATCATGTCGCGGAATTCGCTCACGCCGCGGGACCGCGAGATCGCCATCCTGCGCGTCGGCTGTCTGTGCAAGTCCGGCTATGAGTGGACGCAGCATCATCGCATTGGCCTGCAGTCGGGCCTCGATGCAGCGGAGATCGCGCGCATCAAGACGGGCGCCGGTGCAGAAGGGTGGACGGCTTCGGAGCGAGCATTGCTGACAGCGGTGGATGATCTGAACCGCGATCACTTCGTCTCCAACCCGTCCTGGGCCGAGTTGTCGACGCACTACAGCGAGCGACAGTGCATGGACCTCGTCTTCACGGTCGGCCAGTACACGCAGGTCTCGATGATCCTCAATTCGTTCGGCATCCAGGTCGAAGACGGGCAAACAGTCGATCCCGACCTGAAAGCGTTCTGATGACCGGCCGGCTGGAGGGCAAGACGGCGATCATCGTCGGCGCGGGGCAAACGCCAGGCGAGACCATCGGCAACGGCCGCGCGATGGCGATCCTGTTCGCCCGCGAGGGCGCCCAGGTGATGTGCGTCGATCAACGCTTCGACAGCGCGGAGGAAACCGTCCGCATGATCATCGCGGAAGGCGGCGCGCAAGCCGGGGAAGCTTTCGCCTTCCAGGCCGACGTCACCCGCAGCGCCGACTGCGCCGCCATCGCGCGCGAGGCTGTCGCCCGGCTCGGGCGGATCGACATCCTCGTCAACAATGTCGGCACCGGCCGCGGCGACGCCCCGCCCCATGCGATCGAGGAAGACGCGTGGGACCGCATCATGGACGTGAACCTCAAATCGATGGCGATGACGATCCGCCATGTCCTGCCCGTGATGCGCCAGCAGAAGTCCGGCGCGATCTGCAATATCTCCTCGCTGGCCGCGATCGCGGGGCATCACATGGTGACCTACGAGGTCTCGAAGATGGCGGTGAACCGATTGACCACGGTGGTCGCCGCCGGCAACGCGAAGCACAATGTCCGCTGCAACGTGATCATGCCGGGCCTGATGGACACGCCGATGGCGATCACCGGCATCGCCGCAGCCAGCGGCAAATCACCCGAGACGCTGCGGGCCGAGCGCAACGCGCGGGTCCCGATGGGCCGGATGGGATCGGGCTGGGATACGGCCTTCGCCGCGCTTTTCCTCTGTTCGGACGAAGCGCGCTTCATCACCGGTGCAATCCTGCCGGTGGATGGCGGAACTTCCGTGACCGTCGGTTGACGGAACCTGACGCCAGACTGACGCGGTTGCCACGATAAAACCGGGCGACTTAACCTATGTTTCCTACTTTCGCCCGTGTGTTAGCGTACCAACAAGTAGCAAGCTTTTGCTAAATGATATCGCCCATCATGCTGCAGGGGTGGGATTCGAACAGTGCGCGATGTTCAAGAAGACGCCCGATAAGCCCGATCCACTTGCGCAGCGCATGCGCAAGATAACGGACGTGCCGGTGGAGGAAGTGACCTACTCTTCCGTCGCGCCGAGTGAAAAGCGTTCCGATCGCAAGCCCACCTTCAAGGCCGCCTCATTGTCCTTCATCACGGGTGAGCGGGTGGATGTCGTGGTCAAGAACGTCAGCGACACCGGCGCCCGGATCGAGTTCATGCGCGACATCCAGCTTCCCGACCGGGTGCTGCTGTCAGAGCCGACCCTGCGGTTGAAGACCTGGGCCTACGTGATCTGGCAGACGCGCGGCGCCGCAGGCCTTCAGTTCGTCAAGACCTGAGCCGGATGCGACCTTGCGGCTGGTGGACGGACGCACCGCGCGAGCGCCAAGTGACTGGATGGAGCAATCACCGCCTCCCCGCGACACATGGCTAGCGGTTCGCCGCGGCCTGCGCCTGCGCTGTCCGGCCTGCGGGCATGGCAAGCTGCTGCGTGGCTATCTGAGCCCGGCTGACGCGTGCACGGCATGCGGCGAGCCGACGGGCGAGGTGCGCGCGGACGATGCGCCGGCCTGGGCGACCATCCTGCTCGTCGGCCATCTGATCTCGCCGGCCTTCTTCCTGTTCGCGACGCAGGATGCCCGGGCGAGCTGGATGGCATTCATCCTGATCGCGTCGCTTGTGGTGGGACTGACCCTGTTCCTGCTGCCGCGCATGAAGGGGCTGTTTGTCGGCGTGATCTGGGCGTCGCGCGCAGGAGAGATGCAGGCGGAGGCGGACTAGAGCGTGATCGCTTTAGGTGGAAGCGTATCCTGAGTTGGCGAGGTAGTTGGCGCATTCCTGTTTTGTGAAGCAGGAGAGCAACTGGCCGACGCGAGACCAGCAAGCATCGAAGGATCGCTCCTGGGCGTCTCGCATC
>JANOKS010000126.1:0-32334 GCA_031419455.1 Alphaproteobacteria bacterium | reverse complement strand
GCTCCCGGATCGAAGCCGAACGGGTCGAGGCCGTTGACCAGCGACTGCGTGTCGCCGATCTCGGGATTCGTATATCCGTAGTTGAACAGGAACCGCAGGTTGTCCGTCGGATACCAAATCGTCTCGAGTTCGAAGCCTGTGGTTGAGACCTGAGGCAGGTTCACGTAGGCGACGTAAGCTGGCGGACGGAAGCCGGTCGAATCGGGCTCAGGCACAATTGTATTCGAAACCTGATACCCTTGGTAATCGTAGTAGAACAGGGTTGCGTTCGTGGTCAGGTTCCAGTCCGACCACTCGCGCTTGAAGCCGAGCTCGAAGGCGTCGACCAGCTCTTTGTCCGTGTACGGCGTAACCGTCAGGTTGCAGTTGGTGTCGGCGCAACCAAGACCGCCTGGTTTGTAGCCGCGGTTGTACTTGCCGTAAACGAGCGTGTCGTCGTCCGGCGTCCAATCGACGCCGAGCACGCCGGTCACTTCTTCCCACTCGGCTGCAAGTTCCCGCGTGGCGTTGCCGGTGGTCGGATTGACGTAGATGCCGTAGCGGGACAGGTCAGGCGACCGCCCCCCCGGACATTGAGCAGCGGCTCCGTTGGCCGCCGTTTCGTTGGTATTCACGACGCCTTCCCCAGCCGAACCGCAGGGCTTGGTCCCCGTTGGCGCCGTGACCGTAGATGGATCCGGACCGCCGAAGAATGCCGTCGTGCCGTCAACACGCGGAGCACCGAGCGCGTAGTGGGAGATGTATCGAACCTGGTCAGCGCCCCGCATGATGTCGGTCGACCAGCGTATACCGGCCGTCAACTTCAACTGGTCGTTGAGCTGGTAGTCCGTCTGCAGGAAGGCACCGTAGGCGTTGTTGTTGCCCTTGTTGTTCGAGAAGTACCAGAGATCACCCCCCAGCGGCCCGCCAGAATAATCGCTGCGGCCGTTCCGCGGAAGATCCTGAGCCGCCGGCAGGAAGGTCGGGAACCTGAGGATCGTGGCGCCGGGAGTTCCCTTAATCGCCGGGAATGACTCGACATAGATCGGCTGGCTGTAGTTTTCCTGGTAGGCGTAGAGACCCGTGATCCATTGCAGCGGGCCTTCGTTCGTCGAGACAATGTTGATCTCGTTGGAGAACCACGCGCGGTTTTCGTTGTAGTCCGTCCGACGATCGACTGAGAGCGGTGTGCCCGCCGGCAGCCCGCCCAGGGTGAAAGGCACGCTGAAACGCGACACCGGTCCGCCATCGTTATCGATCTGCAGGTTGTAGTGATACCAGACATAGCCGCCGAGATATTTGATATCGAAATCGTCGGCATGGTAGATCGCCTCGAGCGCGGTCTCCGTCGTCGGATAAAGGTCGGTGAATTGCTGGAAGTCTGCGTTGAACAGCCGCTGCTCGCTTTGGCCAGCATTCGGGTTGGTTGTCTGATTACCCGTCATCACGACGTTTCCCGCGACGGGGCTGAAACCAAAGAAGCTGTTGATGTTTGCTCCGCCGGGGGGGCCGAATAGCCGCGTGTCATAGGGTTCTGAGCTGCCGGCCGCCGTACGTCCGCCAGGAGGACCGACGCGCGTCCAAGAGAGCGAGCCGTACTTGGCCCACAGGTCGATGCGATCGCCAATGTCCGCTTCAAGCTGGGCTTCGATGTAGGTGTCGTCCTTGCGGCCGGCTTCCGTATCGCCTGTGGCGACGTTTGTGAGGAAGCCTTCACCCTGGAAGTTGCGGGCGCCGGCGATTTTGTAGCGCAGCCAGTCGGTGATCGGACCGGAGACAGACGCCTCGGCCTTCATTGTGCTGTAGTCGCCAATGCCAAGATTGAACTGGCCAGAGAGTTCTTCGGTCGGGCGATGCGAGACCAGGTTGAGCGCGCCGCCGATGGAGTCGCGTCCGTAGAGTGTGCCCTGAGGGCCGCGGACGATCTCGACGCGGTCGACGAAGATCGGTTCACGGGCGGCCGGAATGGCGGACGAGTAGTAGACCCCGTCGACATAGTTCGAGATGCCCGAACGGATGCCGAAATTGTTCGACGTGCGTGTGACGCCGCGCATGCCGAGGCGGTCGCTTGCAGTCGAGTAGCTGAGGCCCGGTGCGAAGTTGGTGTAGTCCTGCACCGTGGTCAGGCCGATCTCGTCACGCAATTCGGACGTGATGGCGGTGACGGCCACCGCGATGTCCTGGACCGACTCTTCCCGCTTGTTGGCGGTGATGATCACGACGTCCCGGTCGCGATCCCGTTCCTGATCCTCAGAGGGTTGGGGCGCCGTTTGTGGCCCCGTCTCCGTGTTCTGCGCCATGGCTGGCATTGCCAGTCCAAGCGCAAGCAAGCTCACGATTGATAGACGATTAAAATGCGCCATGCGACGCGTCCTCCCTGGCAGCGATCCTCCCGAAGCGTCCCTTGATGTCTGTGTGACGCCTGCGCTTGCCTCCCGATTTCCTTGGGCTCGCGCAGATATGATCAGAGAGGGAGGCCCTCTGTGCGTCAACGGCGCCGCAACGGAACGGGGCAGCTACGGCACCCTGCGGTGATCGGCGCCCATGAGTGCATCGCAGCAAGATATGCCGTGCGCGGAATGTCGTCGCGGTACTTTGTAACGCGCGCGTGATTTTCTGTGATATCCGCTAGGGAAGTCTGACAGTGCCTTGAAATTTCGAGGCAATTACTTGATACTGTCAAGTCCGAAACTGTTGCGGCGCAGCGCATTGCAGGTCTGCATCACGTCCGAAATATTTTCACTTCCGCGAACGTAAGGGGCGGGTTTGCCCGGTCGAGCGCCAGTTTCCGTAGCGCGGCAAAGCCGGTCAGATCGCTTCCGCCGTGATGCTGGCAAAATCGCCCCGCCAGAGCGTGCGGGCGCGATCGAGCGTTGCCGCAGCGTCTTCGGGGCGGCCCTGCCCTTCCTGCGCCTTGCCGAGCACCCAGAGGGCGAGCGGATCGTGCTTCCAGGCCTTGAGCGAGGCGAGGGCTTCCGATTCGGCCCTGGCGAAATCGCCGTTCCGCAAGTGAACCGCGGCAACGGAGCGGCGCACCGGATACCACCAGGCCGGCGGGTCCATGTAGCCGGCCATCTCCGCGTCCTGGATTTTCGCGCCATGGGCGAATCGTTCGAGGGCGCGGCGGGTATTGCCCTCGGCCATGGCGAGACGGCCTTCGAGCACGGCGAGCGCGACCTGCTGTTCTTCTTCTCCGGCGGTCTCCTTGCGGAGGAGCGCGAGTTCGCGGCGGGCGCCGGCGGCGTCGCCCTTCTGCAGCATCGCCTCGCCGCGGGCGTAGGCGCGATAAGCACGGAATTCCGGATCGTCGCGCGTCACGGCTGGCACCGCGAGCATCTTGTCAGGAGCGTAGCGAGCGAGCGCGACCCATGTGCGCGGCGTCGGATCCCAGCGTTGCTCGGGACCGGCGGCGGGATACGCCTTTGTCGCGTGCTCGGCATAGCGCAGCGCAAGCTCGCCATCGCCGGACATCATCGCGCCGGCAAGACCAAATGAGAGATTGTGGGCGTAGTACATCGGCAGGATGAACTGGCCGTCCATCGGCGGGCGCGGGTCTCCGCCGAGGTCCATCCATTTCGTGTCGGCCTCGATCGCCTGTGCGTTGACGACGGCGGCGTCCTGATAGCGGCCGGCATGAAAGAAAGTATGCGCCGGCATATGGACGAGGTGGCTGGCCAGCGGCGCGAGCTTGCCGAGCTTGTTGGCGTAGGGGATCGCATCCTCGGCGCGATCGTCGAACTCCGTGCCGTGGATGTAGTAGTGGATTGCGCCGGTGTCGTCGGGATCGGCCTTCAGCACGGACTCGATCAGCGCGAGCGCCTGCTTCAGCGTGGTCTCGTCGCCGCCGCGCACGGGCATCATCAGGCTGTGGGCGGCGAGCACGGTGAGTTCGGGCTCGCCCGGATAGTCGGCGGCGATCGCAGCCAGCGCCTGGCCGAAGGCAGGTTCGGTCTTGGCCTGCCCTGCTCGCGCCCCGCCGAGGATGTTCTTCGCGCCACCGACCGCAGCTTCGGGCGCATAGCGCGCCACCATTGCGTCAGTCAGGCGGATGGCGAGCTGGTCGCTTGGCTTTGCGAGTGACTTCGCGCGCTCGGCGGCGGCGAGGGCTTTCTTTCGGTCATCCTCGTTGATGCCGTAGTTGAGTGTTGGTCCGAGCGCCCAGGCCTCGCCCCATGCGCAGATCGAACAGGCCGGGTCGGCGGCGACCGCCTTCTTCATCGCGGCCTTGGCGTCCTGATGGTAGAAGGCGTGGCTGAGGGCGAGGCCGTAGTCGAACCAGTCCTGCGCGGCGGGGACGCTGCTATCGACCTTGAAGCCGCCCGAGCCCATGCCGCCCGCGAGCTTGATGTCAGGCGCGAACCCGTCCGCGCCCAGGGCTTCGGCGGAGCACAGGGCATTCAGCGCGAGAAGCGTTTCGGCGGCGCTCTGCGTTGGCGGCGCCAGCGAGGCGATCGGCGTAACCACGGCGGGGCCGGTGGCGCAGGCGGTGATCGTCATGAGCGCAAGAAGCGCGGGGCGGGTACGCATGAGGCTCTCCGTGGTCGCGGGAACCTAGACTGCGTTTGCGGCGTGGGGAAAGGGGCATGGGGGCGCGATCCCGGAAGCTGGCGCTTTCGGGGTGAGTGGGGAGTGGGCAATAGGCAGTAGGGTCGAGGCGGGCCGCGGGCTGTGGTGAGCCCGCGCTCGTGCTTCGACGGACGCGCACTGCGTGCGCTGCTCAGCATGAGCGCTATGAGAGAGCTCTGGCATGAGGTTGCAGCCGCGCCCGCCAGCTCATGCTGAGCAGCGCGAAGCGCATCCGTCGAAGCATGGGCCGCGCGCACCGCGTTCGCATCGGCACGGGTGCGGATGCGGTGGCGGCGGCGGTGTTCGTTGGTGAAGAAGGCGGCGACGGCGTGCAGGTCCATCATCGAGACGCGATAGGCCTCGAAGCGCTGGGCGAAATCGGACCAGCTTGTGACGGGCTCGGGGCGCTCGATCCGGAGGACGCGCGGGTTCCAGCCAAGCACGCGATAGGCCTGACGGTGGAGGGCGAAACGCAGCATGGCTTCGGCGACGGGGAGCATCTGCATCAGGCGCTGATAGACGCCCGGGCGCATCTTCTCGCCGCGCATGGCGCGGCGACCGTCGCTGATCACCATGATCATCAACGGCCAGAAACTCAGCACGATGCCGGCCAGGGCCGGTAGATCGCGCAGGAGCCACAAGGGGGTTCTTCCAGGCTTCATGCGGCCGATTATACGCCCGCATTTACCCCCGCCGATCCTGTGCCTCTGTTTCCCCCAAATTTTTCAGGCAAGTGGTTGAGATTGCGGGAGAAGATTTCTGAGTTTCCCCCAAATCTCTACAACGACTTTCCCCCAAACTCGGCGCCGATCCGGGACCGCCGGGCGCCTGCCCGGCAGTCGCTGCGGAGCAGCGAACGGTGGTGGTTCGGGCGAGGTCGCCGCCTCGCTGCGCGACGCGCTGCCGGGCAGGCGCCCGGCGGTCCCAGCTTACCGCCGTTCCAGTTCGCGGATCGTGAAGCTGGCTTCGTTGTCGGCGTCGGCTTCGACGTGCACGGAGGATGTTTCGCGCCAGAGGGAGCGATTGAAGGGGGGAAAGAAAACGTCGGCTTCGGCTTCGGCGTCGACTTCGGTGAGGGTGATGTGGGTCGCGACTTCCAGCGCCGCTTCGAAGATGGCGACGCCGCCGAGGATGGAGACTTCGGTGGCGCCTGAGCTTGCGGCCATCGCGCGGGCGGCAGCGAGCGCGGGTGGCAGGCTGGAATAGACGAAGGCGCCGGGGGCCAGGAAATCGAGATTGCGGGTGGCGACGATGTTGGGGCGGCCGGGCATGGGGCGCTTCGGCAGGCTTTCCCAGGTCTTGCGGCCCATCACCAGCGGGGTCTTTGCGGTCACACGCCGGAAGTTGGCCATGTCGGCCTTTAGCCTGAACAGGAGGCGATTGCCGCGGCCAAGCTCCCCTCGCCTGCCGATCGCGGCGACGATCCGAACGCCGATTGCATCGGCTGTGGCGGGAAAGGTGGACGATGGCACGGGGAACTCTGTAATGACTGCCGCGACGGATGCGCAGTGAACCGGCTTTGGCGAACAGCGCAAGTGGCGGGAGTGGGTCAGGCATGGATGTTGTCGGACAAGAGTTTGTGGCGATCGTCGCCTCGCGCGATCCGGCGCACCTGCCTTTTGTGCTGGCGGGGCTGATCGCGACCGGCCTGCTGATCTGGCGGCTGAAGGGGCGCGCGTGGGCGTATGTCTATGTCGCGCTGATCCCGTTCCTGAACTGGAGTTTTGGAAAAATCAGCGGCGTTGACATGACCGATCAGCTCGGCTGGCTGTTCGGCACGGCGCACACCATCCTGATCAACCCGCTCACAGTGGTGACCGGCCTTGTGTTCGTGATCCGCGACTTCGTGCAGCGCGAGATGGGGCATCGGGTGCTGGTGCTGATGGCCCTCGCGATTGGATGGTCATTCTACTATTCGTGGCCGGTGATCGCGATCGCATCGGGCATTGCGTTCGCGATCTCGGAGACGGTGGACTGGCTGCTGTTCACCTTCACCAAGTACCGGCTATCGACGCGCATCCTGTTGTCGAGCGCGCTGGCGGCGCCGATCGACACGACTGTGTTTCTGTTTGGCGCAGACCTCGCGGTGCAGGCGGCGCAGGGCGAACCAGCGGGCACGTTGTTCAACCTGGCCAACTGGATCTTCTTCATCCTCGGCAAGATGGTTGGCGCGGTTGTGGTGTCGTGGATGATCCGGCAGCGCGAGAAGAGCGGCGAGGTCGATCCGGCGGCGGCGTGAGACGCGCGTGGACCAACAAAAAAGGCGGCCCGACAGGACCGCCCTTTCGCGACTCTTGCGAGTCTTGTTTACAGCCTACGCCGAGAAAAGCTTAGTGCGGCGCCGGGGTCGTCGTGGTCGTGGTGGCGGCCGGGTCGGCCGGGGTAGCAGCCGGGACAACCGGGGCAGCTGGGTCCACAACCGTGGTGGTCGTCGTCACTTCCGCAGCCGGGGCGGCGGGGGTTTCGACGGTGGTGGTGGTGGTGGTTTCGGCAGCCGGAGTTTCGGCGGCCGGGGCGCAAGCAACGAGGGCAGCGGTCGAAACCGCGGCGATAACGATCAGTTTGAACGACATTGGATAGATCCCTCCGACGGATCACACCCGCCTCGGGGGATGAATGACCGGGCGGCGACTGTGTTTGTTATGGCGCGCGCAAAAGCACAAGATGTTGATGGATTAGGTTTCAGTCAGCTTCGGGCGCGGTCGTTAACGGAGCACGCCGGAGGTCCTGGCGGCGCGATTATGGGCGCGTGTGCAGTGTGGCAACGAAAATTTGGCTCGCTAACGAAACGCCTTGAATCCATTGGACTGTCGGGCGGATGGCTGGTTGCGGCTGCAAACGGGCGCTTGCCGCTCAGACAGCGACAGGCGCCTTGATGTGGGCGCCGGCGACGTAATTGGTTAACGTGAAATCTTCGTAATCCCACCCGAACAGGTCGGATTTGGCTGGATTGAGTTCCAGCTGGGGCAGCGGCCCGGGCTGGCGCTGCAGCTGGAGGCGAGCCTGGTCGAAGTGATTCGCATACAGGTGGACGTCGCCGAAGCTGTGAACGAACTCGCCGGGCGCGAGCTTCGTCGCTTTCGCCATCAGGATGGTGAGCAGCGCGTAGGACGCGATGTTGAACGGCACCCCAAGAAAGACGTCGGCCGAGCGCTGGTAGAGCTGGCAGGACAACTTTCCATTCGCCACGAAGAACTGGAACAGGCAGTGGCACGGCGGCAGGGCCATGCGGTCGACGTCGGCGGGGTTCCACGCCGAGACGACGAGGCGCCGGGAGTTGGGGTTCTGGATGATCTCGTTCTTCACCCATGCGATCTGGTCGATGGTGCGGCCGTCAGGCGTTGCCCAAGAACGCCATTGCTTGCCGTAGACGGGGCCGAGTTCGCCGTCGGGGTCGGCCCATTCATTCCAGATGGAGACGCCCCGCTCCTGCAGCCATTTCACATTGGTCTCGCCGCGCAGGAACCAGAGCAGCTCGACAATGATGGAGCGGAGGTGGAGCTTCTTGGTGGTGAGCATGGGGAAGCCGTCGCCAAGGTCGAAGCGCATCTGGCGGCCGAAGACGCCGCGCGTGCCCGTGCCGGTGCGGTCGCCGCGGTCGACGCCGGTGTCGAGGATGTCTTTCAGGAGATCGAGATACTGGCGCATGAGTCGGTTCCGGTCGGTCGGCCTGAGTTAGGAGGCCGGGACGCCGGTTGACAAGGCGGGGCCGGGGCGGCGGGTTGTGGAGAAGTTGGAGGGCCGGGCTTATGACGACCAGACCGACGGGGAATGACCTGCCGAAGCTGGCGGCGCCGGCGCTGCGGGCGTTAACCGGGGCGGGGCTTGGGAGCCTTGCGCAGGTGGCGAAGTGGCGCGAGGCGGATGTTGCCGCGCTGCACGGCATGGGGCCGAATGCGATGGCGACACTGAAGGCAGCGATGAAGGCGAAGGGGCTGGGGTTCAGCACGTAGGGCGCTACTCCGCAGCTTTCGCCTGCGCCGCTGCCAGGCGCCGGCCTAGCCAGCTGCGGACCCAGGCGTTGGTGCGGGATGCGAGGCGGGTGGGGAAGCGGTTGAAGGCGTGGGGGCTTTCGGGGACGAGGATCAGGCGGGCGTTGCCGTTGTTCGCCTGCCAGCGTTCGGACATCAGGCGGCTGTCATCGCGCAGCGGGTCGATGGCGCCGACGAGGAAAAGTGCGGGCGGCAGGCGCGCGAGGTCCGCGTAGAGCGGTGATACGTCGGGCTGGCGCCTGCCCGCTTCATCCCGGTTTGGCAGAAGCCTTGCGATGCCGGGCAGCATGGCGGGACCATCGAGCACGAGCGTTTCGCGGCCAGCGTCGCGGACGCTGGGCGTCGCGCCAAGATCGTAGGGACCGTAGAACAGGACGGCGCCGCGCAGGCGGGCGAAGTCTTTCCGTGTGTCGCGCAGCAGGAGCAGCGAACAGGCAGCAAGATGTGCGCCGGCGGACTCGCCGCCGATGAAGAGATCGTGCGCGCCGAATTCGGCCTGCGCATGCTCGAACACCCAGTCGGCGGCGGCGTGGCACTGCGCGATCTGGTTCTCGAAGGTGATGTCGGGGAGCGTGGTGTAGTCGACGCTGACGACGGCGATGCCTTCGCGCGCGATGGCGGCGTTGACGGCATCATCCATCGACGCCGTGCCGATCGACCAGCCCCCGCCATGATAGTCGATGTAGACGGCGCGGGGCTGAACGTTACGCGGACGGAGGATGCGCAGGGAGAAGGTGTGGCCGTTGTGCGTGATGCGGCGGGTGGAGACGACTACGCCGCGTGTGCCGATCGGCACGATCGCCTGCGCGCCGAGCATGGTCTGGATCATCATGCGGCCGAGCGGCGTCGGCGCCTTGAAGCGCGGCGCCCAGCGCAGGCGGCGGTTCATGCCCTGCACTTCGGCCAGTTCGGCGGCGGTGAATTCGGGAAAGGGTTCGCGCATGGGTTCGTCCTGCTGAGTCATGCTTAGGTAGGGCGTTGGGGCATTTTCTCAACGGCCATGGAACCGCGCCCTGCTCCGTGTTAGCCCGGTCGAGGTCGCGTTCGGGGATGATCATGAGACTCCTGGCTGGACTTTTCGCGATGTTGTTCGCCTGCCTTGGAGCGCCCGCGCTGGCGCAGCAGGGCGACAAGCTGATGCCTGCGCTGGCGTTCGAGGAGCTGCGCGCCATCGTGACGGAGCTGGACTTTGACCTGATCGACGAAGGCGTCGACGAGGACGGGGACTACTATTTCGAGGTCGAGTCCGACACGGGGCTGTTGTTCTATCTCTACGGCGCCAGTTGCGACGATACGGATCCGCAGAAGGATTGCATGGGTCTGAACGCTGTCGGCTCATTCACGCTGGACACCGATGCGGACATGCATGTGGTGATGAACGCGATCAGCTATGCGTTCATGAAGGTCTACCGTTCGGACGATGAGCTGAAGATTTCGCGCTATGTGATCTTCGATGGCGGGATCATGCGGGAGAATGTGAAGGAGAACGTCCGCATCTTCGCGGAGATCGGCGACGCCATCTGGAGCAAGCTGACCAACGATGACGTGCTGGCGGACTGAAGCATGAGCAGCGTTCCCGAGATCTCGCTTCCTGACGGCATTCGCGCCGCCTCGCAGCGTGACTGGCGACAGCTGGGCGCGATCACGGCGGAGGCGTTTGCGGAGGATCCGGTGAATCTGTGGATCTTCGGAAATACGGGGCCGATGGCGGATGTGTTCGGGACGCTGGCGCGGAGCGTCTACCTGCCGCGCGGGTTCTGTCATGTCAGCGGCGATGAGGGGGCGACGATGTGGAGCCATTCGTCGGCCAATCGTGAGCCGGGCGCTCTGGCGATGCTGGGTCTTGTGTCGAGCATAATGCGCAAGGGCACGAAGGGGGCGGCGAAGCGCGGGATGGCGGCGGCGGAAACGATGGTGCGCGAGCATCCGTCGGCGCCGCATCTCTATCTCTTTACCATCGGCACGCGGAAGGCGGCGCGCGGCAAGGGGCTGGGCAAGCGGCTGATGGCGCCTGTGCTGGCGGCGGCGGATCGGGACGGCCTGCCCTGCTATCTCGAGAACTCGAACCCTGCGAATACGGGATTCTATCGCAGCCATGGCTTCGAGCAGATGAAGGTGTTCGCGGCCGGACCGGGCGGACCGCCGCTGGAGGCGATGTGGCGGGAGCCGCGTGTGGTTCAGGGGTAGCGAGGGAATCTCCTCGATCAGCCTAGATTCTTCTTGCTTCCCCTGCCGGGTAATCGCTAGCAACGTACCCTCACGCCAATCCTGAAACCGATCCAACTCCAGATGGAGGCCGCGAAGCTGCGTTTGCGCGGGCTTGTTCCGCGCGCTGGCGTGCGCATGCTTTGGCCCGATGAGGCTCACGATGCTGACGACGTACAATGCGACGATGTCGCGCTCGACGCGCGTGCTCTGGCTGCTCGAGGAGCTGGGGGCGGACTATGCGATCGCTCCCGTTACGATCGCGCGGGCAGACAGGCCGGACGATGGACCTGCCCCGCGCAATCCCCATCCGCTGAAGCAGGTTCCGTGCATTGTCCACGATGGCGAGGTGATCGTGGAATCGCTCGCGATCTGGCTGCACCTGTCGGACCTTTATCCGCAGGCGAACATGGCCCCACCGATCGGGCATCCGAAACGTGCCGGATACATGGGCTGGATGGGGCTGAATACCTGTGTGTTCGAGCCGCTGGCCGTCGCCGCAATGAACGGAACGCCGCTGAGTGAACGCCAGCGCCATTCACGCGCATGGATGGACAAACGGTTTGAAGATGCGCTTGCGCATGCGCCCTACCTGCTCTGGGACACGTTTTCCACGGTGGATATCGTCTACGCCAGCCTCCTGCGCTTCTTTCCGTCTGCGCTGAGCCAGACGCCGGAGATTGAAGCCTGGATTGCGCGATGCGTCGGCCGCCCGGCGGGAGCCCGCGCGCGAGGCAAGGATGCGGGCGGGTGAAGGTGTTCGCGCCGGGGCCGGGCGCACCGCCACTGGAGGCGATGTGGCGGGAGCCGAAGGCGCGGCACGTTTCTTGAACGAAACATGATACCGTTAACGGTGGGCCATCGGGTCCGCGGCAGGGCATGATGTGTGGGGACAAGTCAGACGCGGTCGTCTTCCTGAAATCGTCTATTCAAAGCTACAGCGAACAGCTGGACGAGCTGCAGCAGCGCCTGTCCGAAAGCGCGGGCAGCATCGTCGAACGGGTGCAGGCCAGGCTGCAGTACGAGCAGGTGTCGGGACTGATCGAGGATGCCGCACGGCTGCTGTCGCAACTCGGCGGCGGCTGACGCTCAGATCGAATCGAGGCCTTCCATCAGGGCCGGATCGATCTCGACACGTTTGCCATTCTGGTAATCGCCGACCGTTCGCACGGCTTCGTCGCGGCTGAGGCCCTGACGGTCCACCAGACGTTCGATGAGCGTGTAAGCGTCCCTGTTCGATTCGGAGGAGCGGCGCACGTCTTCGGGTTGGCCTGTCTCGATCATCCAGCAACTCCGTCAACGCTCACATGCCTGAAACGAAAGGGCGTCGAGAAACGCCCTCCGGCACGACATGTTTCCTGCACGCACATATGGGGGCGGGTTTCGGGCATTTGAACGGCGTCGCGGAGGTTTGTTGTTGCGTGGTCGATGAGGTTTGCTGACGACGCAGTTCAGCCTCCGTCGTGTTGGCGACGGAGGCTGTGTTGTGCGGATGCGAGATGGCTATTTTTTTGCGAGATGCGCCGCCTGCTCTGTCATCTCGACGGACTCTTCTGCGGGGGCGACGGGGCCGTCGGCTTCGAGGAGTTTCACGCGGAACAACAGGCCCGCGAGGCCCGCGCCGATCAGGGGCGCAACGATGAAGAGCCAGAGCTGCTGCAGCGCCATACCCTGCGCGAAGACAGCGGGCCCGAACGAGCGCGCGGGGTTTACCGACACGCCGGTGACCTGGATGCCGACGATGTGGATGACCACGAGCGTGAGGCCGATGGCGAGGCCGGCGAGCATGGCGGGCGAGCCTTTCTGGGTGACGCCCAGGATCACGACGAGGAAGAGGAAGGTCGCAACGATCTCGAACACCAGCGCGGCGGTGAGTTCGTAGCCGCCGAGATAGCCCTGGCCATAGCCGTTGGAGCCAAGGCCCCACTCAGGCATGATGAAGAGCGGATTGCCGGTGGCGATCACGTAGAGGATGCCGGCGCCGGCGAGCGCGCCGAGGAATTGCGCGACCCAGTACTGCACCATCTCGGCGGCGCTCATGCGGCCGGCGAGGAAGGCGCCGAAGGAAACCGCGGGATTCACATGGCAGCCCGAGATCGGGCCGATGCCATAGGCCATGGCGACGATGGCGAGGCCGAAGGCGAAGGAGATGCCGAGCTGGCCGACCTCCCCGCCAGCAAGCACGGCGGAGCCGCAGCCGAAGAATACGAGCGTGGCCGTGCCGATGAACTCGGCGATGAGCTTCTTGGTGATGAGCTTCTTCATGAGTGTCCCTCCCCGGACTGTGCCTAATCTATCCGGGTTCGGCGGCGCCACGCCATGGGCAGATGAGGACTTGCGAACACATCAAGAACGTTCTAGTTATGTTCTCACGATCGATTCGGGAGCGGAGGCGCGCGATGGACGGGTATGTGACGCTGGATACGCGGGACCTGGGACGGGCCGTGAAGTTCTACGACCGGCTGGCGCGCGAACTAGGCGCGCGGCGGTCCATGGAGGACGCCGAATGCGTCGCCTGGGGGATTCCGGGCGGACCGGCGAGTATCAGCATTGTGGCGAACGGCCATTCGCCGGGACCTTTGGCGGCTGTGGCGCTGGAAGCGGCGGACCGGGAACAGGTGCAGCGGCTTTTCGATCTGGCGATCGAACAGGGGGGCGCGCCGGAGGCCGAGCCTTGTGAGCGTGGTGGTTTCTACGCTGCGAGCTTCCGCGATCTGGACGGCAACAGGCTGAGTGCATTCTGCATCACCCGGCACTGATTCAAGGCGGGGCTTCGTTTTGGCGGTCTGGCGGCTGCATAGGTGCTTGCAACGGGCGCGGCTTCAGGCGTTGTAAGTCTGAAGCGGAGCCTTTGCGCATGTATATCGTTCCCTGGATTTTCCGGATCGCGCTGGCGGTGTTCCTGCTGCTGGCGGCGGGCGCGATGCTGCTGACCGTGATGGGCGTGGATGTGGGGCTGATGCGGGGCTGATCGTCCCGGATTTCAGTTGTTTGCGATTAAGGTTTTCCCCCCTATATTCGCTGTGTCTTCGCACGAAGACTATGGCGATAAACCCTCGCGCAATAAGCAGACCGGACCCGGGGGCAGTGCCCGGCGGCTCCACCAGATTTCTCTCCGGGCATTGGCCGGACTGTCTGGGGCCGACACAGGATCGACGGATGTGTAAAGGCGAAGACTTTGCCCGCTTTGGCCCCGATAGAAGCCTTTTACGCAATAGTTGCCAATGACAACTTTGCTCCGGAAATGCGCCTCGCTGCGTAAGCAGCTGGTGTTTTCCAAACCTAAGTCCTTAGCTCTAGCAAGCTAAGGCGGGGCTCGGGGCGGCGCCTGGCAACAGAAGCCGCCCCACTTATTTTCGAGACATCGTAGGTGGGGTTGGAGCTGCTGCGAGGCAGTAGGGAATAGGCATTGGGCAGTAGGGTTCGCTGAATCAGCGGCGACCGAAATCCGACTGCCTACTCCCTATTGCCTACTCCCCGGCGACGCGCACCGCGCTATGTTCTCCTCACGCATTCGCAACGAGGAGACCTCCCATGAAACGCACCGCACAGGCTGTCTGGTCAGGCGCACTGAAGGACGGCAAGGGCGCGATCTCGCTGCAGAGCGGCGCGTTGAAGGAGAGCCCCTACTCGTTCAAGGCGCGATTCGAGGACGAGAGCGGCAAGTCTGCAACCAATCCCGAAGAGCTGATCGCGGCGGCTCATGCGAGCTGCTTCACGATGCAGCTCTCGCACTTCCTCGCCGAGGCGGGGCATCCCGCTGCGAAGCTGACGACGGAGGCGGCCGTGCATATCGCCCCGGTGGATGGCGGCGGACAGGCGATCTCGAAGAGCGCGCTGACGTTGCGGGGGAATGTGCCGGGCATGAGCGAGGCGGAGTTTGTAGCGCTGGCGAACAAGGCCAAGGCGGGATGTCCGGTGTCGAAGGCGCTGGGCGCCATCGAGATCACCCTGGATGCGAAGCTTGAAGCGTAGGGTGGATTGAGCGACGCGAAATCCACCTTTCGGTGGGCGTGGCGCGATGGTGGATTTCGCTGCGCTCTATCCACCCTACGCCGTGACGTCTCACGCTCCCGAGACGATACCGTAGCTTTCGCCTTCGGTGATCGGGACGATGACGTGGCGGACGCTGTAGGCGAGGCTGTCGAGTGCGCGTGACTCGCCGAAGGGCCAGTCGGCTTCAATGACGATGAGGACGTACTGGTCGCCGATCATCAGGCGTGTCGCGCTTTGCACCACGCCGGGAGTCAGAGCGGCTTTCGGGAGGACGAGATAGCTCTCGCCGCCGCGCGTGTCCCAGCGGCCGGGGCTGTCGAAGATGTCCTGGTCGGCGTCGATGGGCGGGGCGAGCGGATCGTGTGCGACCAAGCAGAGTTGCGGGGCGGCCTTGCTCTGCGCGATGATCCAGGCGTCGAGCCATTCGTTCGCGTCGTCGGTCTGGGCGATGCGGCTGGCGGTATCGGTGAGGATCTGCGCTTCGGGCGTATCAGCTGGCGCGAGCGCCCAGACTTCGGGCTTCGTCCAGCCGCGGCGGCAGATGCAGCGGCCGAGTTCGCCCGAAGACCAGAGCAGGTCCTGCACATACCCCATCATGTCCTTCGGGGCGGGGATGCGGGCAAGCGACGACACGCAACTACTCCTGCCGGCTTCTCCTACCGGACCTCGACGAACAGCGGCATGCCGCCTTCGGGACGGAGCGTGATGCGGATGTTCGGCTCTACCTTGTGCGCGGCATTCGGAAGGAAGCGCAAGCTGCGCACGAGCGTTGCAAGGATCGCGACTGCTTCCATGTAGGCGAACTTCATTCCGATGCAGATACGAGGACCGGCTCCGAAGGGCATGTACTGGAAGCGGTGGATGCGCTTTGCGTTCTCGGGCGAGAAGCGTTCGGGATCGAAGCGAGACGGATTTTCCCACAGCGTCTGGTGACGGTGCATCACGTAGATGAGGTTGAACGCGAAGTCGCCCTTCTTCACTTTCACATCGCCAAGATCGATGTCCTGCGTGGCGACGCGGTCGATGAGCGAGACCGGCGGATAGAGGCGCATCGATTCCTTGATGACCTGCTCGTGGTAGACGAGGTCTTCGACCATTGCGGCGTCGATCGGCCTGTCGCCGCAGACATCGCGCACTTCGCGCAGGAGGCGGTCCTGCACGTCGAGCGTGTTGGCGATGAGGTACAGGGTGAAGGCGAGCGTCAGCGCGGTGGTCTCGTGGCCGGCGCCGATGAAGGTGACGACATTGTCGCAGAGCTCGACATCGGAGAAGCCGCGGCCGGTTTCCGGATCGCGCGCGGCGAGCAGCAGGCCAAGCAGGTCGTTGCGCGTCTCGCCCGAGGCGCGGCGGCGCGCGATTGCGTTGACGGCAGACGCCCGCAGGGCGGCGGCGGCGCGGCGTCCCTTTCCGCCCCAGGGACGCGGCACCCAGTTGGGCGTGCCGAACAGGTCGAGCACGTCGGGCTTGCCCATCACCTGCATGTAGTCCTCGACCGTGCCGGCGATGCGGGCGTAGCCGAAATCGGGATCGGCGCCGCCGAGGATCGTCTCGACGATGACGTCGAGCGTGGCGTGCTGCATTTCGGACTGCATATCGATCGTCTGGCCGGCGGGCGCCATGCGGATGCGCTCGATGGTGGCTTCGGCAGATGTCGAGAAGGCCGGCACGAGCGCGCGCAGCGCGTCGATGCGGAAGGCGGGCGAGGCGGCGCGGCGCTGGAATTTCCAGTGATCGCCTTCCGAGGTGAGCAGCCCGTCGCCGAGAGCGGGCCCGACGAGCTTTTTCTGGAACTGCGATTTCCGGAAGATGTCGGCGTGGTCGAGGAAGACCGCCTTCATGTGCTCGGGCTTGCGGAAATAGTGGAAGGTGCGGCCGATCCATTTCACGCCATGGTAGGGATTTTCGTACATCGCCCGCGGCCAGACATGGAGCGGATTCGCGATCATCTGTCTGAGGCCGCGGATGAGCGGCAGCGGCTTCTCAGGCGGGATGACCGTCTGCGGGATGAAATCCGGCGAGGTCAGCGTATCGGGCATCTGATGCGGTTAGCATGGGGGCCGATACGCGTCGAGGATCGCCGTCGCGCGCGACATGCAGGCCGGCAGGAACCTGCGCGGCGGATGAGCGTTTGATTTTGATGCCTCAACTTGTCGGTAGAACTTTCGCAACTAAGGCCAGCTAAACTTATTTCCGCCGTCAGGTCTTCGAAGTTCAGTCGCTGATTGAGGGTGAAGCACGGGGGCGCCGTCTTCAAAGGGTTTGTGATGCTGGTTTATGTGGCGACCTACCCCCGCTGCGGCTCCGCCGTCCTGCGCGACACGATCCATTTGAACTGGGCTATGCGACGGCCAATCTTTACGCGGCTAGCACGTGGCCCGACGAATTCACAATCCTCCCCTCCGACATCATCGGCTTCACGCCTTATCGCTACAGAGGCGGTCCGGTGCGCCAGATGCTGGCGAGCCCGTGCCGCGACCTGCTGACGCCGCAGGTTCGGCAGAGGCTGGCTGGCAGCGCAAGCCGGTTCTTCGTCAAGACACATGAGAACCCGCCATCTGATCCGATCGACGGCGAAGTGGCTGTCCAGCTTGTGCGGCACCCCGCGGCGGCGATCACCTCGCAGTGGAAGCTGCACGGGGCGACGCACGATGAGTGTCCGCCGCTGGCGCATTTTGCAGAAGGCTGCGACACGGGCGGACGGTGGGACCGTTATCATCGCGCGTGGGAACAGTCGGCGATGCCGCTGTTTCGGCGCAGGTTCGAGGATGTCCTGAAAACGCCGTTCGACCTGGTCCGCGAACTGGGAGATTTTCTGCACCTGCCCCAACCTGAAAGTCCGCGCGTGATGACGGCGGAATCGGCCAGGGCGCGCAACCCGATCCGTGAACCCGATGGATGGATGGACCAGATTTCAGTGGCGGACCTCCAGCGCATCTGGAGCGGTCACAAGATGGCGGCGAGGGAAATGGGCTACGGCATGATGGGTGTGAGCGGTCCGTTCACACCGCCGCAGAGTATGCCTGCAAAACCGCGGGCGCCGGTTTCGATTTTGAACGAGACGGCCGGATCGGAGCATGGCCAGAGTGCGAAGGAAATCCAGCTGGCGACCTGCTAGGCCGACCCTCTGCTACTGGCCGAGCGCCTGTTCAATGTCGGCGATCAGGTCGTCGGGATTCTCCACGCCGATCGAAAGCCTGACCAGGGATTCTGTGATGCCGAGGCGAAGGCGTGCATCAGGCGGCACATCCGAGTGCGTCATCGCTGCCGGATGAGAGGCAAGCGTCTCCGTGCCGCCAAGGCTTACGGCCAGCTTGATGACCTGCAGCTTGTCGAGGAAGGCGAACGCTTCCTTCTCCCCGCCCTGGATCTCGAAAGAGAAGGTGGAGCCAGCCGTGACGCACTGTCTTTCAAAGAGAGCGCGGTCGGGATGGTCTTTTGGCAGGAAGGGCAGATACCAGACGGACTTCACGCGGGGATGGTCACGCAGGTAGGCGGCCACTTTCCGCGCGCCAAGCTCGGCGGCGTCCATGCGCACTTTCAGCGTTTCAAGCGAGCGCAGCAGCAGCCATGCGGTGTGCGGGTCTGTCATGGTGCCGAGGATGGTACGGAAGACGGCGACCTGGCCGATCCAGCTGGCGTCGCCCGAGGCGGAACCGGCGATCAGATCCGAATGGCCGCCGACATATTTGGTGAGCGAGGTGACCGAGATATCCGCGCCGAGTTTCAGCGGCTGCTGCCAGATGGGGCCGAGGAAGGTATTGTCGACAATCACTGGCGGGCGTCCGGCAGAGCCTTTCAGGCTTTCGGAAATCTCACGGGCGAGCGTGATGTCGACGAGGCCATTGGTGGGGTTGGCGGGCGTCTCGACATAGATGACGCCGACCTTGCCGCCTGACTGCGCCGCTTGCGCCGCTGCGGCTTTTGCGGCCTCGCGGAACCCGTCAGCGCCTGCTTCGGCCATGAAGCCCGCGCCGTTGACGCCGAACTGGGGCAGGATGGTGTGGACGAGGAACTCGGTGCCGCCATAGACCGGCTCTGAGAACACGAATGTGTCACCCGGGCGCAGGAACGTCATCAGCGTGGTGGAGATCGCGGCCATGCCGGAGGCGAAGGCGAGCGCCTTTTCCGCTGCATCCCAGACGGCGAGGCGATCTTCCAGCACTTCGAGGTTGGGATTGTTGATGCGCGAGTAGATGAGATGCATCTCTTCGCCGCGCTTCTTTTCGCGCAGGCCGTAGGCCAGTTCAAAGGACGCTTTCCCCTCCTCGGCGCTGCCGAAGACGAACGTGGAGGTCTGGAACAGGGGCGGCTTCAGCGCGCCTTCGGACAGATGAGGCGAGTAGCCATACCCCATCATCAGCGTCTCGGGCGAAAGGTCGCGGTCGCCGATCTTGCGCGAGCGATAGGGCTTTGGCGTGCGTGTCATGTCGGGGAAGGTACGCCGGTTCGGCCTGTGGAGAAATCAAATGTTGCGCTTGGGTCTTGCGCGTGCATGGCTCATGCACGTTATCGTTCTCGCAGTACGAGGCGAGCGACACGGGCTCGCCTAGCGCTTGAAGCTAATTTACCGGTCTCTCATCAGGGCCTAGCTCTGGTTCTCAGGCGATGGAGGGTTTGTTGGATCGGTCACCGGGACCCGGCAAGGATTACATCGGCTATCACGCCATGACGCAGGCGGCGTATCGGGGCATTGCGCGCGCTGCGATCGACAAGGCTGCAGCGCTTGGACAGCTTCCGGGCGATCATCATTTCTATGTCACCTTCCGTACACACCAGCAGGGCGTGCAGATGGAAGACTGGCTGAAGGACAAGTTCCCCGAGGAGATGACGATCGTCATCCAGCACCAGTACGAAAAGTTCGAGGTGCATGACGACTGGTTCCAGATCACGCTGGCGTTCGGCGGCAGGCCGCAGCAGTTGCGGGTTCCGTTCGGCGCCGTGACGCGGTTCTTCGATCCCTCGACAAATTTCGGCGTGCAGATGGAGCCGCTGGATCCGCGCGCGGATGACAGCATACCGGCCATCATTCCGGCCAAACGCCCGGCGGCGTTCGGCTCGCCTGCGCCAGCCGCTGTCGAGACTTCGGCTGAGGCGACCATTGTTTCGCTCGACGCATTTCGTCGCAAGTAGAAGTACATTCCGTGAGCAGCAGCGAGACGCCGGAACCGCCTCGGCTGACCGATGCGGAGATGCTTGCGCGGTTCCAGAATTCGAAGAAGCGGCCGCCATGCACCGAGACGCTGGGCATGCGGCTGGTGGGTGTCGATCAGGCGAGCATGGTTTCGCGCTTCGAGTTCGAGGCGCGGCAGGACTTCGCCAATCCGACCGGCGCGATCCAGGGAGGCTTCATCGCGGCGATGCTGGACGAGGCGATGAGCACGGCGGCGATCATCGCCTCCAACGTCACCATGAATGCGCCGACGCTGGAGATGAAAATCTCTTTCCTGCGCCCGCTGTTCGTCGGCAAGGCGAGTGCGGAGGCGCGGATCCTGAAATGGGGCAAGTCCACCTGCTTCATCGAGGCGGAGCTGTTCGATCCGGACGGCAAGCTAGTGGCGAAGGCCAGCGCGACGCAGGCGCCGAAGGCGTTCAAAAGATTTTAGCAACTTCACCGGCGGCGCAATGGTGCGCACTCCTCCCCCTCGTGGGGAGGAGGTAGGAGATGCGGGGCCTCTCAACGTTTCGAGACGTCAGTATCTTTGCGCCAGCACGCCCGCGGAACCGCCCCCTCACCCTACCCTCTCCCCACAAGGGGGAGAGGGGCGAGCAATCGCGAACGCCTGTGTGCGTTGTTGACTAAACTTCTTCATCACGTTCACTCACCTGCGTGAGCACGCCCAACGCCATCTGCCAGACCACCCTGCCCGTCGCGCCGTGGATGGATGCGCTGGCGGCGCGGTTGCCGGGGTTGCAGCCGGTGGCCGAGGGCGACTGGCTGCGGGTGGACGACGCGTATGCGGCGCAAATGGCGTATCGGGATCGGTTGCTGGAAGAGCGGCGCGACGAGGTCGTCATGCGTGCGGCGGGCCCGGTCGCGGCCGAGGCGGTGCTGCTGGAGCAGGTGACCGACACGGTGCTGGCGTTGCCGGGGTTTGCGCGCGTTGAGGGCGGGATCAGGCGGCCGGATGGCGTGGTGGTTGATCCGGGACGCGAGGACTCGGCGATCATCGTGGCGGCGCGGTTGGCGCAGGAGGATTTCCTGATCCTGGAGCAGACCGGCGAGGGTCATGTGCTGACGTCCGCGGTGCTGTGTTTTCCGGCGAGTTGGTCGCTGCACCAGAAGATCGGGCGGAACATGTTGCGTATCCATGAGCCTGTGCATCGCTATGACGACAATCTCGCCAAGCGGGTGAACCGTGTGATGGATGTGCTGCAGCAGGACAATGCGGTGTGGCGCGCGAACGTGCTCTGCTACAACGATCCGGAATTGTACCAGCCAAAGCTGGAGCATGAGCGGCGGGCGTTTGATCCTGCAGGGCCAGCGTGGGTGCGCGTTGAGCGACAGACACTGAAGCGGCTGACCGGGACGGCGACGGTGTTCGCGATCCACACGTATGTGGTTCCGCTTGAAGCGCTTTCGCCGGAGCAGCTGGCGACCCTGCCGGACAATGTGCGGCGTGGCGGCAGCATGGGCGAGACGAACTGATGGCGCGGAGGGCTTCGGCGTCTGCGCATATCCTGCCGGACCGGATCGCGCCGAAGCTGAAGCTCTGGTTCGTCGGGACGGCGGCGGGGCCGATGTCGGCGGCGGTGGGCGCCTACTATGCGCATCCCGGCAATCGGTTCTGGCGCTCGTTGCACGAGACGGGCGTCACGCCGCGCCTGTTTGCGCCGCATGAGTATCCGCTGTTGCTCGACCTTGGCGTGGGGCTGACGGATTTCTGCAAGACCAGTTGGGGCGTCGATGCGCAGATCGCGCGGGAGACGTTCGATGTGGAGGGGTTCAGGCGGAAGGTGAAGCGGCTGAAGCCTGGCGCCTTGGCGTTCACGAGCAAGACGGCGGCCGGGCTGTGGTTAGGCAAGACAACCGGGCGGATCAGCGTCGGGCGGCAGGTGATGCACGAAGGGCCGGACGTGTTCGTGCTGCCCTCGCCTTCGGGACTGGCGACGTCTTACTGGTCGATTGGGCCGTGGAGGGAAGCGGCGGAATTTCTGCGAACCAATGATTAGAGCTTGGACTTGTCGTCCCGGCCGGAGCGAAGCGCAGAGCCGGGACCCATTGCGACGCCGCCGTACTTTGCGAAATGGGTCCCGGATAGCCGCTTCGCGGCTTCCGGGATGACAAGCCGTGCACTTAGCTGGCCGCGCTCGCGATCTTGCCGCCCTTTGCCTTGGTCATCAGCGCGACGATCGCTTCGGTCACCTCGGGCTCAAGGCCTTCGGTGTGGCCCTTGTCGATGCGAACGACGTCGGCGACGACGCGGCCATCCTTGCAGCCGGCGTACTCGAAGACGTCCGACTTGCCTGGAGCCGCGGGGCGGCCCCACGACTTGGTCGGCGGATTCTGGCGCGACGTGTCGTAGATGTAGCCGGCTTTCACATCGACGATTTCTTTGCGATTGCGCGGGCCGCAGCCGTATTTCGCAGCCCATGCGGACACGTCTGGTAGGGACGCGATCTCGTATTCGCCGGTGGCGTAGATGTGGCTGAAGTCGCAGGTCGGCTCGGCCGCCGGTGTGGCCGGCGGGGGCGGAGCTGCGGGCGTTGCTGGCGCAGCGGCGCCGGCCTGCGGGGCAGGACCGAAGCCGCCTTCGGGACGTGGCGGCGCGCCTCCAACCCGTCCGCCGGACAGCGACAGGAAGCCGTCGACCTTGTCCTTGAAGAAATCGGAGCAGACGATGCGACGCGACGTTGCTCCGCCCTGGCTGTGGCCGGCGAGCCAGAAGGACTTCACGTTCTTGGCGCCGATCTCGTTGATCGTGTTCGTTACGAGCGTCTGCAGGTAGGCGTCGTCGGCTTCCGCCGTCCAGCGGCGCGGCGGGGCGTTGGGCGTGATGACGACAAGGCGCTGTGCGTCGACCTGGTCGAGGATCGGGAAATAGTGGCGTTGCCAGTTGCCATAGGAGCCGCCGCCATGAAGGCTCAGCACGATGGTGACTTTCTCGTCTGGCTTCAGATCACACGGATAGTCGATGAAGTAGCGGCGGCCTTCGGCGGGACCCGCGACGGGCCCCTGCTCGTTCACCAGCGCGCCGCAATTCGCCTCGGGGCATTTCATGACGGGCGGGCGCACGCACGGCTGGCCTGCGAGGGTGATAGGTTCGGCGGGCTGCATCGTGGTGCAGCTGGCAACCGCGCCGGCCAGAGCCAGCACGGACAGATTCAACGCCTTGCGAAGGGTCATGGTGTCTCTCCCGGGAATTATGTCGTGACGGCTGTTCTCCGCCGTTGTAGCGAGTAAGACTATCAATGATAGGGAAGTCAACGGTGAAGCGATCGGGCCGCGCCCAGACAGCGACAGCACCGGCTACCGCAAAGCGGAGCCTCGATCGCGATGCGATCGTGAAGACGGCGTTGCAGCTGCTCGATGAGGTTGGCATCGATGGCCTTTCGACACGCAGGCTCGCCAGTGAACTGGGAATCAAGAGCGCCTCGCTCTACTGGCATTTCAAGGACAAGGACGAGCTGCTCAACGAGATGTCGGGCGTGATGTTCGGCGAGGCGCTGTTGCCGCCGAATGTCGATGGGCCCGACTTCGTGTGGGATGAATGGCTGTGCGAGGGCGCGCGGCGGATCAGGCGCACGGCGCTTTCGCGGCGCGATGGCGCACATGTGATGGCGCGGCCGCGGCCGCGGTCGGTCAACGGCGGCGTCTCGTTCGAGGACAATGTGAAGACGCTGATGCGGTCCGGTCTTGCCGACATGGAATGCCGGCTGACGATGCAGACGCTGCGCCGCTATGCGATTGGCGCGGCGTTGCAGGAACAGTCCAACAAGGGCGGCGGCGCGGCCGCCGGCATTGTGGGAACAGGCGAGGAAGGTTTCGAGTTCGGCCTCCAGACATTCATCGAGGGCCTGAAGGCCCGGCTGAGGGAACGCGCAAAAGTGGCAAAAGCCATCAAGCGGAGCAAGGCAACCGCGAGCCGCCGCTAAATCGACACGCTGTCAGCCGATGAGCCGGAACAGGGCGAGAAACGCTGGACCGGACGGAACGTTACTCAGGCATGCACTGGTATCATCGCAGCGTTCATGTCCGCCGGTTGTTCTACAAGGCGATCATCACCATGGCGATGTTGCTGCTGGGATGGCAGATCTTCAACTTCTTCACGCCGCCGCAGCACAATCCGTTCAAGCCGCTCGACCTCACCCTCAAGCCGGGGGTGGTGACGGGTTACAAGCTGGACAGTCTTGGCGCCGACAAGCCAGCGTGTTTCGCGCTGCTAGACGAGGTGGGTGTGACGTACACGCGGCTCGACAAGACGAGCGACAATCCCGAATGCGGGATCGCAGATGGCCTGACGCTTGACCAGTCGCTGACGCCCTATTCGGGCACAGTCACCACGAGCTGCCGGCTCGCGGCGGCGCTGCACATGTGGGAGCGGCATGTCGTGCTGCCGGCAGCGCAGGAGCTGCTCGGACAGGGCGTGAAGCGCATCGAGACGATGGGCGCCTACCAGTGCCGGCGCGTGAATAACGCCAAGACCGGACGCTGGAGCGAGCATGCGCATGGCGAGGCGATCGACATTGGCGGCTTCACGCTGGAGGACGGTACAAAGGTGATGGTGAAAGGCGGCTTCAATAGTCAGACGCGCGAGGGCGCATTTCTGCGCCGCGTGCGGGACAAGGCGTGCGGGCTGTTCTCGACGACGCTAAGCCCGGATTACAACGCGCTGCACCACGACCACCTGCATCTCGACATGGGGGCTTATCCGATCTGCTCGTGAGCCCAGGATCGTAATACGCTCGTGAACGGACGGTCGTGCGCAACGCCGGCAGACGTGCTATATTGAGCCTATGCTGAAAGCGCTTCCCTTTGCGGGACTGTTGTTCGTCGCGCTGCCTGCGCATGCGCAGCTGGAGACGCTGCCGCGTTTCGACGCGCTGGACAGGCAGTTCCAGATGGAAGACCAGCGCCAGCTCGATCAGCTGGAATCCGCGCGCCAGCACGAGCGGGACCTCAGCAGCCTGCCCGGTTCGGGCGTCTCCGGCGCCGAACGCGCGATGCGCGACATGGACTACAGGCGCGAACGCGACCGGCTGCTGCTCAAGGCCGAGCAGGATCGCCAGAGCGTGGCGCGCGAACGGATGCTGGCCGAGGCGGCGCTGCTGAACAAGCGCGTGCCGGCGACATCGACCGCGGTCGTGATATCGCCCGAGAGTTTCATCCTGCCGCCTGCCCCGCCCGGCCAATACTACGCGCGCGTCGACGGGCGCTTCGTGCTGGTGGACCGGACGTCGGAGCTGGTGAGCAGCGTGCTGCCGGTGCAGCCGACCGACCCCACGGCGGATGTTCCCGCAGGGCCGCGGCCGATGCCCGACATGGGCGTGCCCGTGCGGCGCGTGTCGCCGACCTCCGCGCTCGTTATCCATGATCCTTCCGCGCTGGCGCTGCCGGCGGCGCCCAGGGGCCAGTTCTACGCCCGCGTCGACGGCCGGATTGTGCTGGTCGATGCGCGAACGGAAATGCCCGTGAAAGTTGTGCGCGCGGGTTGAACTGCGCCTGCCGGTGGTTTGCCCTTGCGCGACGGGGGCATGGCCCCCATTCTCATCTCCATCGTCAACTTTGCGAAAGGAGGTGATCCAATGTCAGTCACTATGAGCCGGGGCGGAGCCCTGTCGGTCAGTCTGTCGTTCGGAGCAACCTCCGGTCGTCGGACGCGCTGACGGAAGTAATTCCAGGGGTTCAAGCCCCGCTCAATGACGGGAAGGGCCGCCGGCGAACGCCGCGCGGCCCTTCTTGTTTTTGGTCAGCTTGTGTTTCAGGCCGGGTATGTCCTTACATCGCGCCGTGGCGACGGGGAGCGGGATGGCGCGGACACAGCTTCTCAGCTGGATCAACGAACGCATGGGCGAGGCGCGCGCGCAGCTGGGCGTTGTGGGGCCGCGTGCAATGAGCCGTCGGGCAGCGCTTGGCATGCTGGCGGCGGCTGCGTGCACGCCGCAGGCGGGACCGGAACTGAATGGCGAAGCCGGCTCCGTGGCCGTTGTCGGCGGCGGAGTTTCGGGGCTGGTCGCGGCGTGGCGGCTGGCGATTGCCGGCGCGACCGTGGATGTCTTCGAGGCCAGCGGGCGGCTGGGCGGGCGCATGCACACGCTGCGCGACTTCACGCCGGAGGGCCAGTTCTGCGAGCTGGGTGGCGAGTTCGTCAACAGCGGCGACGAAGCACTGCTGCGCGTTTGCGGCGAGCTTGGCGTTCGGGTGGAACCGATCGCGCCGGAGGGCGCCAAGCCCGCGCTCTACGACGTCGGCGGCTTCCAGTGGGCTGATGCCGACCTGCTCGATCCCGCGGGACCGGCCGGGCCGTTCCTTGCCGTTGCGCTACGGGTGGCTGCGGACCAGGCGGCGCTGCTGGATGCGGCGGGCGAATGGACGGAGCGGGCGAGGCAGCTCGATGACCTGCCGCTGTCGGCGTATCTCAAGAGTCTCGCACCGTCGACGGAGCCGTGGGTGATCGACCTGCTGGCGCTGGCCTGGCATATGGAATTCGGTGTGGCGGTCAGCCAGCAATCGTCGCTGAACTTCGTCGATCTCATCGGAACCGACACGACCAAGCCGTTTGCCCTGTTTGGCAAACACGACGGCACGATGCGGATTGCGGGTGGATCATCGAGCCTGCCGGAGGCGCTGGAGCGGCGTCTGTCGAGCGAACCACTGATGCAGCGTGTGGCGATTCACAGGCGGCATCAGCTGGCTGCCATCGCACGCGATGGCGATGGGCTGAAGCTGAGCTTCCGCACGGTGGACGGGTCGCCGTTCGAGAGAACATTCGCGCATGTGATGATGGCTCTGCCCTTCACGCGGCTGCGCCAGATCAGGGGGCTGGGCGGTCTGGCGCTGCCGGCCGACAAGATGATGGTGATCAATGAGCTCGGCTACGGCGCGACCGCCAAGCTGATCGTCGCCGCTGATGCGAAGCCGGCAAATGGCAGGATTGTTTCCGACCGCGGTTTCCAGACTGTGTGGGATTCGAGCGCGGGCCAGCAAGGCAATGGCGCGGTGCTGACGAACTGCTTCGCGGGCGATGCGGCGAAGGGCGAAGAGGCGCAGGCGCTCGATCGGTTGCAGGCCGGCTTGTCAGCGCTGTCGCCGGAGCTGGCGCGGACGTTGACCCCCAAGGTCCGGACGAGCCTTTTCTGGGGGAACCATCCGCACACGCGCGGCAGCCGAGCGACCTGTCTGGTCGGGCAGTACACGCGCTATCCCGAGATTGCGAGGCGACCGGAACTCGCTGGTCGCCTGGTGTTTGCGGGCGAGCATTCCAGCATGTCCAGCATGGGAACCATGACAGGCGCCGTGGAAGCCGGCGAGCGCGCCGCCGGGGAACTGCTTGCCGCAGGTTAATGCGGGAACGTCTGCAATTGGAATGTGTTAGGTACCTGACACAGGATCAATGCCATGAACGCCTTCCTTCTCGCTGCAGTCAGCCTCGGCGCCCTTCTCGTCACAGCGACGCGTGCGCCAGATCAGCTCGTTCTTGGCAATGAGGCGCAATACGCAGCTGACGACGCCGAAGTGGCGCGCCTGATGGAGCAAGCTCCCGACACCGGTGAATTCGCCGATTTGGTGCTGAGCGATGCCGAGACGGGCGCGAAAACCGAAGTGACCATGATTGCGTTCAGGGACTGACGCCTGACGACGAGACCCTGGTGCGGGAGGTGGGGGTCGAACCCACAAATCCGTTAGGACGGTGGATTTTGAGTCCACTGCGTCTGCCAATTCCGCCACTCCCGCGCGGGGCGGACTGATTAGCCCAATGAAGTGACGTTGGCCAGCGGCGCTCAGCCGATGAGGGCGGAGGGCGTTGCAAGCTGCAGCGCGACGAACGCGCCGAGGAAAACGCACAGGAACCAGTGCGGCGCGACGCGCATGGAGGCGGTCTGGATGCGGCGGAGCGTGGCCATGGAAGCGACCCGGAACTGACAGCGAGCAGGCAGACCATCCGCCGGCTCATCCCGGTTCTCGCATGGCGATAGCAAACATCCGGTTCACGGATTCCAGAAATTTCGATCGAATTTTCTGGAATGCATCAGTGGATCAGCGCCGCCGCTGCAAAGCCGGCGACCAGGATCGCCACGAACAGCAGCATGAATAGCCCGACGCGCTTTTCGATGACCGGGGCCAACGTTGGGCCGAACTTCTGGAACAGCCAGGCGACCAGGAAAAACCGTCCCGCCCGGGTAACCAGACAGGATGCGATGAAGATCAGCGGATCCATGCCCGCAGCGCCCGAGACGATCGTCACGAGTTTGAACGGGATCGGCGTCACGCCTTTGATCAGGATGATCCAGACGCCGACGGCGGCGTAGGTGGCGCGAAACTCGGCTTCCTTGCCGCCATAGCCGAAGAAATTGAGAATGTGAGACCCCACGGCCTCGAAGAGGTAGAAGCCGATTGCGTAACCAAGCATCGCTCCGAACACGGAGGCCAGCGTGCAGCCGAAGGCGTAGCGCACCCAGCGTTCGGGGCGGGCGAAGCACATGGGGGCCAGCATCACATCTGGCGGGATGGGGAAGAACGAGCTTTCCGCAAACGAGATGGTGTAGAGCGCCGGCTCGGCCTTGTTGCCGGCGGCGAGGCGCATCATCCAGTTGTAGATGCCGCCCAACGGGCCTTTCGCCTTTGGCGGGCGCGGCGCGGGCGCGGCGGCGGGAGTGATCGTCGTGACGTCGGTCATGCGTGGCCGGAGATCCGCGATTCGGTGGTTAAGGTCGATTTTCCGCGCTTAGCATATGCAGCACAGGAAATAACCCCGGGAAGGCAGCAAGATAGCGGCGGCGGATCAACGCAAGGTCAATGGTACCGCCTGGACCAACCCTTTGGTCGCCCGGCCCTTTGGTCGCCCAGCCCTATTAGTCGCATTGTCGCCTTGGCCGCCCCGGATACGTTTGAACCATGAACAGGCTGCCGCTCGACCGGATCAGGTGGCCGCTGGTCGCCCTGCTGGCGTCTGCGGCGACGCTGGGCGTGGCCTACTTCTTCGAGATGGTTCTGAACCAGGCCCCCTGCCAGATGTGCTGGTGGCAACGCTATGTCTATTTTGCCGCCGGACCGATCGCGATGGTCGCCATTGCGCTGAAATGGCGGGGGGCGGGGCCGCGGCTTATGACCACCTTCTCGATCCTGCTCGCGCTTACCTTCATGGCCGGGTTCGTGATCGCGGCCTGGCATGCACTTTTCGAGTGGGACTTGGCGCCGGGGCCTGAGGGATGCACGGCGATGACGGCCGGCGCCCTGCCCGAGGGCATTCCGCTGAGCGAGCTGCTCTCACGTCCGCAGGCGATCCCCTCGTGCAAGGAGGCGCTGTGGCGCCTGCCGGAACAGCCGTGGGGTCTTTCGATGGCGGGGCTCAACGCGGTGTGGTCGATGATCCTCGCGGGGCTTAGCCTCTATTCAGCCAGCCAGCCGCCGATGCATGCCGATACCGCAAATGAACCAATTCAGCCATGAGCGGGCAGCCATGAGCATCACCCGCAATCGCCGTGAGGAGATCCTGCGCGTCGACCATGCCGGCGAGTATGGCGCGGTCGCGATCTACAAGGGCCAGCTTGCCGTGTTCGAGCGGCAGCATGGCAGGGAGCGTATCGTCGGCCAGCTCAAGGAAATGGCGTCGCAGGAGCAGGAGCATCTGGACGCGTTCGACCGCATGCTGAGCGCAGGTAGCGTGCGGCCGACGGCGATGTCGCCGGTGTGGAATGCGGCGGGCTTTGCCCTTGGCGTGGGTACGGCTTTGCTCGGCGAGAAGGCTGCTCATGCGTGCACCGAGGCGGTCGAGACCGTCATCGAGGAACACTATGGCGATCAGGTCGTCGAGCTGCGCGAAGCTGGCGATGTAGAGCTGGCCGACACGATGGCGAAGTTCCAGGAGGAGGAAGTCGCCCACAAGGAGCTGGCGGCTTCCGAGGGCGCGGCCGAAGCGCCGGCCTATCCGCTTCTGTCTGCGATCATTCGCACGGGATGCCGGCTGGCGATCAGGATCAGCGAGAAAGTTTAGCGGGTAGGGTCGGAGTTGCCCTTGAACGGGCGTGCCCCTAGCATGCCGTTTCGGCTTGCCGCAGCTCTGCGGCGCCATCAGCTTCTCAGCGAGGACATCATGGTTCGTCGGACATTCATGCTTGGCGTAGCAAGCGTTGCGTTGGTTGCAGCGTGCAGCACGGCGGCGGCCCCCGTCGCCGATTCACCCATGACGGTGGCGCAGGCGCCCGCAGCGCCTGTCGCTGCGCCAGTCATGGCCCCAAAGCCTCAGATCGGAACATGGGGTTTTGATATCGCGGGCATGGATCGTGCGGCCTCGCCCGGGATCGACTTTGCGAAGTATGCAGGCGGGACGTGGCAGGCGACGACCAAGATCCCAGGCGATCGCACGCGCTGGGGCTCGTTCGACGAATTGCGCGAACAGGCCGACGTCGATGTGATCGCGCTGGTGGCGGCGACGACCGCGAAGGGCGGCGCGCAAGGAACCGATGAGCAGCGCATTGCGGATTTCTATGCAGCATATGTCGACACGGCGGCGATCGAGGCGAAGGGGCTGGCGCCGATCCGGCCGCTGCTGGCGGAGATCAATGGCGCGAAGGATGCAGCCGCGCTGGCGGTGATCGCGGCGCGGCCGGGATCGCCGGTTCCATCGCCGATCGGCTGGGGCGTGGCGCCGGACCAGAAAAATCCGGACATCTACGTGCTGACGGTGAACCATGGCGGGCTCGGCATGCCGAACCGCACTTTCTATGTGGGCAAGACGGCCAAGCCTGAACAGATCGCCGCCTACAAGGCGCATGTCGCGAAGATGCTGTCGCTGGCGGGCGTTGCTGGCGCAGAGGCAAAGGCGGAGGCGGTGCTCGACCTCGAGATGAAGATCGCGGACAAGCACTGGCTGCCGGAACAGCTGCGCGAGCGGGACAAGACTTACAATCCCAAGACGCGGGCAGAGCTGAAGGCGATGGCGCCGGCGTATCCGTGGGAGGCCGCGTTAGAGGCAAGCCTGGTGGGCGCGGCGGATCGAGCGATCGTGCGGACGCCGGATGCGATCGGGCCATTGGCGAAGCTCTGGGCCGAGACGCCGATCGATACGCTGAAGGCGTATGCGACCTATCACTCGCTGCGGCGCCATGCGGAGGTGCTGCCGAAGGCGTTCGATGACGAGGCGTTTGCGTTCTATGGCAAGACGCTGAACGGACAGCCGGAGCAACGTGCGCGTGACAAGCGGGCGATTGCAGCGCTGAACGGCGCGATGGGCGAGGCTGTCGGCAAGGTCTATGCGGCCAAGCATTTCCCGGCGGATTCCAAGGCCAAGATGCTCGACCTCGTCGAGAACATGCGCGTGGCCTACGCCCAGCGGATCAAGGCGCTGTCGTGGATGAGCGCGGACACCAAGGAGCGCGCGCTCGAGAAGCTGGCGCTGTTCAAGCCCAAGATCGGTTATCCGGACAAATGGCGCGACTATTCGGCGATGAGCATCGTGAAGGGCGATGCGTTCGGCAATGCGCAGCGCGCGGCGGAGTTCGAGGCGAAGCGGCGGCTGGTGCGGCTGGGCCAGAAGACCGATCGCACCGAGTGGGGAATGACGCCGCAGACGGTGAATGCGTCTTACAATTCGGTGTTCAACGAGATCACCTTCCCGGCCGCGATCCTGCAGGCGCCGTTCTTTGATCCCAACGCCGATCCGGCCGTGAACTATGGCGGCATCGGCGCGGTGATCGGGCACGAGATGGGGCATGGGTTCGATGATCAGGGCGCGAAGTCCGACGGCATGGGCGTGCTGCGCGACTGGTGGGGGCCGGATGATGTGGCGCGGTTCAAGGGCCTGACGGATACGCTGGCGGAGCAATATTCCGCGTTCGAGGCGCTGCCGGGGCTCAACGTGAACGGGCGTTTCACGCTGGGCGAGAACATCGGCGACAATGGCGGGCTGCAGGTGGCGTATGCTGCTTACCGGCTTTCGCTTGATGGGAAGGAAGCGCCCGTTCTCGACGGCTTCACGGGCGACCAGCGGTTCTTCCTCGGCTGGGCGCAGGTGTGGCGTGGCCTGGTGCGCGACGAGGCGCTGCGCGTGCTGATCGCAACGGACTCACACTCGCCAGCGTACTTCCGCACCATTGGTCCGGTGCGCAACATGGAGAGCTGGTATCAGGCGTTCGGCGTGAAGGAGAGCGATCTGAACTATCTGCCGCCGGCGAAGCGCGTGTTGATCTGGTAGGCTGTGCATAGACGATGTGATCCGCCTGTCTCAACACTGTCATTCCGGACGCGCGTCAGCGCGAGCCGGAACCCAAGGGCGGCGAGCGCCGGTGTGTGTCGCTTCTGGGTTCCGGCTCTGCGCCCTCCTCCCTACGCCTTTGGCTTCGGGAGGCAGGTCGGGCTTCGGCCGGAATGACAATTGAGAGTTGGGCACGTGTTCGCACTCAGGCCGGTGTCACCGCCTGTGATGCTGCCTTCTTGGGT
>JANOKS010000125.1:0-3179 GCA_031419455.1 Alphaproteobacteria bacterium | reverse complement strand
GATGTGACTGAACTTGAATTCGCTAGCGTAGTGTTTGGCTCGTCGGTTCTCCGTGTCGATAAGGACGATGCCGCCGGGGATCACACGCGCAATGCCAGTTGCGAGTCGTAAGGCCGAGAACGTCTTGCCTGAGCCGGAAGGGCCGGTGAGCCCAAGAAGAAGAGGGGCAGACTCGCGTACCGCCGGGATCACGCTGAATGTCCGGCGGACCGGGAGCGGCGGAAGGGGGGACGCCGATTGCGCAGAGGATGCAGCGACGGCGGACGCAGATGTGTAAGGGCGTTCGTCAAGTAGGCTCATTGCATGCCTCCCGAGACGAGGTCTTCGCGTGCAGCTCGTTCTTCCCAGCGCGCAAGTTCCCAGGGCGGGGGGAAGGCCAGATGCGGGCGGCTGGAGTAGCCTGGGAAAGCGTTATGCCTCAACGCGTGGTCCCAGAGTTCGCCCGCGGCCCGCCACTGCGCGCGGCCGAGGCTGAGAAAGGCTTCTCCCATCTCGATAGGAGGGGAGAGGGCATAGGGTGGCTTCTGTTCCTGCCATTGAAACAAGAACCTCACCCGGCCTTGTAACTCCGGCTGTAGCGTTTCAACCGCCTCAACATAGGCGGCCGCCTGAATCTGCAAGCCCATATCGGCGATGCGCCGCTCGCAGCTCAACGCGTCCACAGCGCCTTCGGTGGTCTTGTAGTCAACAATCACGGCAAGCGAGGTCGACAACGTGTCGATCCTCGCCCGTCGCCAACCAGGGCTCTCCTTGGATTGGCCCCTCCAGATCGCCGTGCGTTCACACAGGAAAGGCCCGCCGTGCAGCTGGTAGAATCTCTCTCGCGCCGGCTCGACCATCGCGTGTAGACCTTCGATCTCCCGCGCCAAGAGGGGAATCCGGCCCGTATTCCGCGCTGTATCGCGCGCTTCGCGTGCGGCCGCAGTACGATAGTCATCCGCAGGGATTGCCTCAATCGGCTTTCCGCCGAAGAGCAGAGCGTGGGCAGCGCTGCCGCGATCGGCTGCGGCGCCGACAATGTGCTCGGCGAACAAAGGCGACCTGGGATGAACCCGCCAAGCATGCTGAAGCGATTTGCTGATCACCTGGTTGGCGATAGAGGCCGAGAGTGAAGGCTGAGGGCAGGGGTCGGAATGATAGATCGTATCGTCGATCTCGTGCCAGCCGACCCCAAGATGTTCAGCGCTGAAAGTCTCGACCGATATTTGCGGCGCGACCGTGAATTCTTCGATCGGCTGATTGCCTGTACGCTTTCCCATCACGCGTCCTCCCGCTGTTTTAGAGGTTTCGGCTGGGCGGCAGGCGTGTTCGGCCGCATTACGACAGGCGGACGCCAGGGAGCAATTGGTGTGCGCGGTTTGCGTCGTTTCCGTTGCCGCGGCTCAGGCCTGAACCTGATGACATAAAGGAATTGCCCCGGGCACTCCCGCGCCCAGCGTGTCGTGGTGCTCTCGCGCGTTTTGCCGCGACTTTGCTGTCTCATTGTCTTGCTCCTGTGCTTCAGACGATGCGACAACCGCTCCACGTCCGACCGAAGTCGAGTGGAATTGCTTGTTGCGGAGCGACATTTCTTGCTCCGGGCGATGCCTCAGGCTATCCAGCAATGCCCCGGTCGGCATTGGCTTAGGAGCATACATGCGCCGCTCATTTGTGTTGGCTTTTGCAGCGACGACGGTCGTATTTTCCGGAACCATGCTTTCAGGTTGTGGCGGCGATCCGGCCGAGGCGGTAGCGAAGGCTGAGGCCGCGCAGGGCGATGCGTTGGACGAGTACGCGCGCAACATCGCTGAAACCGTGGACATCGCGGCTAACCCCGATCTGGTTCAGCGCTTCTGCAAGAATGGCCTTGGCGCGGCCTGTCCCGCAGACATCACGGTTAAGCTGGGGGAATACGGGTACGCCAGCGGGGGCACGGGCGTGGACCTCGCGCACGCTTTTGCGGTGATGGTCGCGGACCAAAAAGACGGCGATCCTGACCTTACCACGACCGATGAGAATTACCTGGCCAGCGCGTATCGCGTAGCGCTCGGCCGCGATCCTGATGAGACCGGCGCTGTCGATAATCTCAGGTTCATACAGGATACGGGCAACCGTAAGCAGATGTTGCGAAGCTTGCTGCAGTCGGAAGAATTCAGAAATCAGAGCTGAGCGCCACAGGCCCCGCCGAGGGCGCGCGCGATCCCTCTCAACGCTGATATGTTGGCCCGATCTTTTTCCCTCGAATTAAAAGGAAAATGGCGCGGGTATCGATGAGCCGTAGGCAGCGCCCCGCCACCCTTCTGATCGAGGAGGCGGCGACATTGGCGGCGGTATAAACCGGTCCCTTTGATGGGACAGTACTCACAATGGACGACCATTCTGACGACCCGAGACGGATGCCTGTTCAGCGTCTCGAGGTATACGCGGCCGCGGGCCGGCGACGATGGTCGGATGAACTCAAGGCCCAGATTGTCGCTGACAGCATTGTGCCCGGCGCGGTGTGGATATCGCCGAGGCCAGCGTGGGGGTGAGAGGCATTTTTGTCGCAGCACGATCGAGATCGTCTTTGCACTGATGATCAGATGGCTCCGGAAACGTCCGCTGGCCGCCGACACGGCCATCCTGTTTGGTCCATTCCTTGCAGCGGGCGGATGGGTGGCGTGGGTAAACGGGTCAGTACCCTTTTGAATATCAGAAGAATTGCAAGAGTCGGGAGACAGATGAACGCATTAAGAATTACGTGGGGGAAGCTTACGCGAGCCTGACGAGAAATCACCTTGCAGGTGCAACGGTAATACTCATCAATTCAATTGGGTACGCCTGAGTTTATTCTTGTCTGTCAGGTTTTCGCAAGGTATGGGCGTTACCAAACGGTAAGGGGCGCTGTTGAGGTTCCAGACAAAAGTTTTAACTTTTGGTCAGGATCGCCGAGACTCCGTCTTGGATTTTAATGCGGGCGGGGTGGCCATGCGTAGACGCGATTTCATCGCTTATGGCAGTGCAAGCGCACTGACGGCAGCGTTCGTTAAACAACAATTCGATCAGCAGGCGGAAGCCCAGACGGCGGTCAGCTTCGAGCTCCACATGGAGGAGATCTACGAAGAGATGATCGACGGGGAGGTGCTGTATGCAATGACCTACCGTGATCCGGTGACGCGCGCGATGCGCCCGCCGCTTCGCGTGGTTCGCGGTCAGACCGT
>JANOKS010000124.1:0-20509 GCA_031419455.1 Alphaproteobacteria bacterium | reverse complement strand
CCTTCGGGCCACCTCCCCCGCACTTCGTGCGAGGGAGGACGTCGAGCTACACGGGGAAGTCCTCCCTCGACTGCGAAGCAGGCGGGGGAGGTGGCGCGCGAAGCGTGACGGAGGGGGCTGGCGCAGCGTGGGAAATGGCGGTGAAGGGGGGCCGGGCTAGCCGAAGCGGCCGGTGATGTAGTCCTGGGTCTGGTCGAGTTTGGGCATTGTGAAGATCTGGTCGGTGAGGCCGGACTCGATGAGACGCCCCATGTGGAAGAACGCCGTGCGTTGCGAGACGCGGGCGGCTTGCGCCATCGAGTGGGTGACGATGACGATGCAGGTGTGCTGGCGCAGCTGGTCGATCAGCGCCTCGATGTGGGCGGTGGCGATGGGGTCCAGCGCCGAGCAGGGTTCGTCCATCAGGATGACGGCGGGCGAGACGGCGAGCGTTCTTGCGATGACGAGGCGCTGCTGCTGGCCGCCGGAGAGGCCGAGGCCGGACTTGTTGAGGCGGTCCTTCACTTCTTCCCAGAGGGCGGCGCGGCGGAGCGATTTCTCGACGAGTTCGTCGAGCTCGGCTTTCGACTTGAAGAGTTTGTGGGCGCGGGGGCCGTAAGCGATGTTGTCGTAGATCGACATCGGGAACGGGTTCGGCTTCTGGAACACCATGCCGATGCGCGTGCGGACCTGCACGGGATCGATCTCGGGCGAGTTGATGTCCGTGCCGTCCATCCGGATCGCGCCTTCGACGCGGGCGCCGGAGATGGTGTCATTCATGCGGTTGAGGCAGCGCAGAAGGGTGGACTTGCCGCAGCCGGAGGCGCCGATGAAGGAGGTGACGCTGTTGTCAGGCACGTCGAGGCTGACGTCGAACAACGCCTGCTTCTGGCCGTAGAAGGCGTTGATATGCTCGATCGCGATGCGCGTGGACGAGGGCGTGGCGCTCGTCGCCGTCACCGTGGGCGCGGCCAATGGCGTTGTGCGCGGGGTCCGGGCGGTGGCTGGCTGTGGCGTATCAGTCGTCATGGCGGCGACCATATCAGCCACCCTGCTTTCCGGCGACGGCCGCGTAGGAGAAGCGCGATGCAATGTTGAGGACAAGTACGCCCACCGTGATCAGCATGGCGCCCGTCCAGGCCAGCGAGACCCATTCGGGATAGGGGGTGTTGGAATAGCGCACGATGGCCATGGGCAGGCTGGCCATCGGCTGGGTCATGTCGAGCGACCAGATGTCGTTGCCGAGCGAGGTGAAGAGCAGCGGGGCGGTCTCGCCGGCGATGCGGGCGACAGCCAGGAGAATGCCGGTGAGGATGCCGCCGAAGGCTGCGGGGAGGACGACCTTGCGGACCACCTCGTTCTCGCGGCTGCCGAGGGCGATGGCGCCATCGCGGTAGGCCTGGGGGACGAGGCGCAGGATGTCTTCCGTGGTGCGCGCGACGATGGGCATGGCGATGAGGGCGAGGGCGAGCGAGCCGGCGATGCCGGAGAAGCCGCCGAAGGGGAGAACCGCGATCTGGTAGACGAACAGTCCGATCAGCACGGACGGAGCGGAGAGAAGAATGTCGTTCACGAAGCGGACGATGGAGGCGAAGCGGCTCTCCTTGCCGACTTCGGAGAGGTAGACGCCGACCATCATGCCGAGCGGTGCGCCGATCATCGCGCCGACGCCGACCTGAAGCAGCGAGCCGACGATTGCGTTGGCGAGGCCGCCGCCTGAACCCGGCTGGGACATCGGCTTCGTGAAGGTGTCGAGCGACAGGCCGCCGAGACCGTTCGAGAACAGCATCCACAGAATGAGCGCGAGGAGGACGAGGCCGATGCCGGCGGCGAGGATGCACAGGCCGCTCATCAGGCGGTCGACCAGCTGGCGGCGGAAATAGCGGGCGCGGGTGGCGGCGGTGAGCTGTTTCACGACATGCGCTCCTGGCGCAGGAGGACGCGGGCGACGGCGAGGACGCCGAAGGAGACCACGAAGAGAATGAAGCCGAGGGCGAGCAGCACGGCGAGATCGAGCGTGCCGGGTTCGGCCTCGGGGAAGTTGTTGGCGACGACGGAGGCTATTGTCGCCGAAGGGGCCATAAGACTGTCGGGCATGCGGATGGCGTTGCCGATGACAAAGACGACGGCCATGGTTTCACCGAGGGCGCGGCCGAGGCCGAGGAAGACCGCGCCGAAGAGCGAGCCGCGCACGGCGGGAATGACGACGCCGGTGAGCGCCTCCCAGCGGGTTGCGCCCATCGCGTATGCGCCATCCTTCAGGAGCTGTGGCGTGGACAGGAGCACGTCGCGCGTGGTGGCGGCGATGAAGGGCAGGATCATGATGGCGAGGATCAGCGCGGCGGTGAGCATACCGACGCCGATCGGAGGCGCCGTGAACCAGAAGAAGCTGTCGCCGATGGGCGGGATCCAGAGGAATGTCTGCGTCAGCCAGGGCTGGACGTATTCGGACATGAAGGGGGCGAGCACGAAGAAGCCCCACATGCCGTAGACGATGGAGGGAACAGCGGCGAGGAGTTCGATCGCGACGCCAAGAGGCGTGCGGAGTTTTTCAGGGCAGGTCTCGGTGAGGAAGAAGGCGATGCCGAAGCCGACGGGCCAGGCGATGCACAGGGCGAGAATGGCGGTGACCAGCGTGCCGGTGATGGCGGGCAAAGCGCCATAGATCTGCGTGACGGGGTTCCACTCCGTGCCCCAGATGAAGCCGAGGCCGAACGTGTCGAAGGCGAGCTTGCCGCCGATGAACATGATGGCGAGGATCGAGAGCAGCACGATCACCACGATGGCGCCGGCGGCGTGCAGGCTGAGGCGGAAGGCGGTGTCGGCGGGGTGGATCTTGCGGGCGCCGATGGCGGGACTGGCTGGGGTGTTCATGGTGACCACGTCTCAGTTCGAGGGCAAGAGAGGCTTGCCGGCAGGCGCAAGCAGCGCCCACTGCGCGCGGACGCGGTCCTGCACGGCGGGGGGCAGCATGATGTAGTGGAGGCGGTCGGCGGTGGGCGCGCCATTGCGGAACGCCCAGTCGACGTATTTCAGCACGCGCTGGGTGCGGGCCGGATCCTTCGGATTGCGCGGCACGAGGATGTAGGTGGCGGAGACGATGGGCCAGGAATTGTCGCCGGGCATGTTGAGCATGGTGGCGGCCATGTTCTTCGCGTTGTCCCAGTCGGCCTGCTCGGCGGCTTCGAGGAAGCCGGGGACGGTGGGCGTGACGAACTTGCCAGAGCCGTTGGCGAGCTGCAGCGCCTGCATGCCGTTCTCGGCGGCGTAGGCGAATTCGACATAGCCGATGCCGCCCTTGATGTTCTTCACGGCGGCGGCGACGCCCGCATTGCCGGGCGCGCCAAGGCCCGTGCGCCAGGCGACGGAGTTGCCGGCGCCGGTGCGCTCCTTGAAGAGGGGGCTCACCGAAGAGAGGTATTTCGTGAAGATGCTGGTGGTGCCCGACGAGTCGGCGCGATAGGCGGGCGAGATCGGAATCTTTGGCAGCTTCAGGGCAGGATTCAGGGCCGCGATTTTCGGATCGTCCCACAGGCGGACGCGGCCGACATAGATTTCGCCGAGCACGTCGCCGGTGAGTTTGATCTTTGTGCCGTCGACGCCGGGGACATTCACGATCACCACGACGGCGCCGATGACGGCGGGGAATTGCAGCAGCTGTTCCTTCTCCAGCCGTTCGGGCGCGACGGGACTATCCGATGCGCCGAAATCGACGGTGCGGTTGATGATCTGCGTGACGCCCGCGCCCGAGCCGAGCGCCTGATAGTTGAGGCGGTCGCCGCCGGCCTTCGCGTAGTCCTCACCCCAGCTGGAATAGATCGGCGCGGGGAAGGTGGCGCCGGCGCCGGTGATGTCTTGTGCGTGCGCGGGAATGGCGACGAGAAACGCGGCGGCCAGCGCTTGGGAGAGGCGGCGGGCGACAAGGATCAGCACGGACGGGACTCCCTCGGCCTTCTGGCCGGCGCGCGATATCAGGCAGGCTCTATCACCCGTTCTGCGAAGCATTTGTGACGGCGGCGGCGGCGCGGTTTCGCACGGGGAATCGCGCCCGAAAATTGAGGGGATTCAGGCGTCTGGAATCGCCGCGCTAGGCAAACGCCAGGCCGGCCGCTAGAAAATCGGCATGGAAGCAGCTTGCCAGTGCGGTCAGCTCAAGGTCCGCGTGCCGGGGCCAACCGCAGCCGTTGTCGCGTGCCATTGCGTGGCGTGTCAGCAGCGCACGGGATCGCCGTTTGGCGTCGCGGCGTACTATCCCGACAGTCAGGTGATCGTGGAAGGCGTGGCCACGCGATTCGATCGCGAGACGGCGCTCGGCGGCAACTTCGAGAACTATTTCTGCCCCGAGTGTGGATCGACCGTGTATTTCCGGGGATCGAAGAATGCGGGCGTGACCGGTGTCGCCATCGGCATGTTCACCAGCGAGCACGCGATGAGCCCGATCAGGTCAGTCTGGGAGCAGAGCATGCATCACTGGGTGACGATCCCGACGGCGCAGGAACACTTTGCCAAGGGCCGGCTGTAGGGCGGTTCGGCTGCAGTATCGCTGGGCTATGTGATCGGACCGTGGGTGGTCGCGGCGGCGGTCTGCACCCAGTCCTTCCCCCTTGGGGAGGTTGAACTGAATCAGCGGGGGACGGTCGTTTGCCACGGCCCCCCGTACCATTTTTCCATGTGTGCTGTGGAGTCTCAGTTAGGCCGAGCTTTCTCGAGGGATCGACTCCTAGCCTTTTGCCGCCGAGGATGGCGCAAAGGGTTGGGGCTTGTTCTTCCTCTTTACTGCCTCGGTCCCCGTTGGCTGGGCGGCAAGCAGCCGCCTAAGCGCGTCGTTGAACTTGGGGGTTTGGAGGGGTTGGAAATGGATAATCCTCTGGACGTTTTTCCAGAACAGAAACTCCTGGTGCGTCGGGAGGATCACAACCTCTCAGGACACGCCATGGCGGTAGGCTACATCTGCAGGTGGCGATGTACATCGCGACCGTCGGGTTCGGCATGAGCTGCGCGCGCGTGGCGGCGGCGATGGGGCGCGACCGGTCGACGGTGGCGTATGCGTGCCGCGCGGTGGAGGAACGCCGCGACGATCCGGCGTTCGACCGGTGGATCGAGGCGCTGGAGCAGTCGGCGGCGATGGCGCCGGTGATGACATGAGCGCGGCGTTGGAGGCGGCTGAAACTTTGGCCGCGGTGGAGGCGCGCGCGTTGCGGGCGCTGGAGATCAGCGGGCGCATGCTGTCGAAGCGTCGGGATGGAAAGTGGGGCGTGCTGAGCGGCCGGGATCGCAGGGGCCGGCCGATCGTGACGGTGCCGGCGGAAACGGTGGAGCGGCTGGCGGGCGAGGGCTTGCTGCGCGCTGTCGATGAGACCGCGTATGTGCTGGCGGCGTCGCAGGCGCATCTGCCGATCGGGGAGCCGGCGCCGCGCTGGGTGTTCGTCGCGGCGGCGGCGCGCAGGCCGGGCAAGCGCACGGGCGGCGTCGGCTTTGCGGGGCTCGCGATGCTGGCGCGGCAGGGGCGCGGGCCGCTCAACATGCGGCATGTGCTGGCGGGGCTGCGGCTGGTGCGGGATGCGGAGCGCGCGGCGGGGGATGCGCGGCTGACGATGAACTGGGATGCAGGGCCGGTGACGCGGCAGCGGCGTGGCGGTTCGGCGGGCGGCGTGCGCGGCGATGCGCGGCTGGCGGGGCGGTTTCTGGAGCGGCTGCGCGTGAGGATCGGCGAGCAGACATGGCGCCTGCTGTGGGGGCTGTGTGTGGATGCCGAGTCGCTGAAGGCGCTGAAGAAGCGGTTCGGCATTGCGCAGGAGGACGTGCATGCGGTGGTGGCGCGTGCGCTGGATGCGCTGGCGGATGCTTATGATGGGAGGGGATGAGCGGGTGTGGTTGCGGCGCCTTATGGGTCTGGCGATTGGCCGCCCGCGTGGGCGCGGATGCGCTGGAGCATGGAGGCGAGGCCGTTGGAGCGCTGCGGCGTGAGGGCGTCGGCGATGCCGATCTCGCGCATGAAGGCGGGGGCGTCGAAGGCGAGGATGTCGTCGGGCTGCTGGTCGGAGAACAGATGTAGCAGCATGGCGACGAGGCCGGCGACGATCATTGCATCGGAGGCGCCGCGGAAGCGGATGGCGCCGGATGTGTCAGGCGAGGGTTCAGCGATCAGCCAGACCTGGCTGGAGCAGCCGCGCACTTTATTGGCTTCGGCGTATTCCTCCGGCTTCAGCGGGGGCAGGGATTTGCCGAGATCGATGAGATGCGTGAAGCGCGCTTCCCACTCATCGAGAAACGCAAAGTCCTCGCGCAGGGCGGCGGCTTGGGCGGCGACGGTCATGGAGGGGAGATGGCCCGGAGTTGCGGCGGGAGCAATTGGGCGAACCTTGATGTGACGCCAATCGTAGTGTATATACAGGGATATACGTGGAGCGGATTCATGGCAGCTTCAAGCACCAAGGCATTCAAGAGCGGCAACAGCATTGCTGTTCGCCTACCGAAAGAAATCGCTTTCGAGGAGGGCACGGACCTGATCGTGGAGCGGTCTGGCGACGTAATGACAATCTATCCAGCCAAAAAACGAAACATGGCGGATCTCATCGAAGAACTTCGCAGCATGCCGAGGCCGCCTTATGTCGAAGAGCGGGATACGGAAGAATTGCCAGAGCCCAAGGGTCTTTAGGTGATTGTCCTCGATACAAGCGCAATGATCCCGCTGCGGGATGGCGTGTTTTCCATCGAGTCGCGCGTTGCAGCGCTTGGCGAGGAGCAGGTCGCCATTTCGGCGATCAGCAGAATGGAGCTTGAAAGCGGAGTCTATCGTGACCCGGCCTACAGCAATCTTCGCCGCGCTTTGTTGGACAAGCTGCTGGCTTCGATGACGGTGCTCGCCTTTGACGACAGAGCGGCGCAAATTTATGGGCAGATCGTTCGCCAGTGCGGATATTCGCGTCGCAAAGTGCTGGACCGGATGATTGGGGCGCAAGCAGTGGCGGCAAGCGCAAGGCTCGCCACGCTGAATCCCGCCGACTTTGCTGACATTCCCGGCCTCAAGATCGAGGCGTGGTAGCGCTCAGTTCAAATGCGACAGTGACGCCTTGAGCCAGTCCGCCACCGCCTGCACGTAGGGGCGGCGCACAGATGTTGTGGTGTGGGCGAGGTGGTAGGTGTGGTCGACGTCGAGGCGGGCGGGTGAGAATTCGACGAGGGCGCCTGAGCTGAGTTCGTCCTGCACGAGGATGTACGGCAGGAGGGCGACGCCCTGGCCGAGCGTGGCGGCCCTGATGGCGACGAGGAAGTCTTCGATGACCCATGGCGGTGATGCGGAGAGGCCGATGCCGGTGACGGCGGACCAGTCGCGCCACTCATTGTAGCCGGCAGACTGGATGCGGCGGCAGGAGGCGACCAGATGTTCGGCGTCGTCGCCATGTTCGGTGAAGACCGATGGCGCGCAGACGGGTGCGAGCACGCCTTTCACCAGGCGTGTGGAGACGAGGCCTTCGTATTCGCCGAGGCCGTAGCGGACGCTGAGGTCCGCCTCCTCGCGCGTGAGATCGACGAGACGCGTGGAGGTGATGAACTCGATCTCGATGTCGGGATGGGCGGCGCGGAAGGCGGGCAAGTGGGGTACGAGGAACTGGCTGGCGAAAGAGGCGAGCGTGGCGATGCGGCAGATGCTGGAGCGTGGCGGGCGGCGGTGATAGTGCGCGAAGGCGTCAGTCATCATCGCGAAGGCTGGGCGCAGCGCCTCGGTCAGCGTGTAGCCTTCCTGCGTCAGCGACAGGCCGGTGGGCGCGCGCAGGAAGACCTGTGCGCCAACGAAATCCTCAAGCGCGATGACGTGCTTGGAGATGGCGCCCTGGGTGACGCCAAGCTCTTCGGCGGCGCGCGAAAAGCTGAGATGGCGGGCGGCGGCTTCAAACGCCCGCAAGGCATTGAGCGGTGGAAGTGATCGCGACATGGGTGCTGGCCGATCTGGTCTCGCGCCGAGTGTAGCGCAGAACAGCCCGTGGCCGGAAGCAGGGCCTGCCGAGGGTTGGGCAGGGTTTGCTTCCGGCCGTTTATCCCGGGTGTGACGGGATAGGGCTGCTGGTCTAGCCGGAGTTACGGCTGTGCAGGGCGGCGATGTCGGTTCTTCCGATGCGGCTGATGCCGTCTTCCATCGCGCCGGCAACGCAGGCCCGGTCGCTCACGCGGAGCGCCAGCGGGCGAGGTCCCTTGGTCACGCACATGCGCTGCACGAGGCGTTGCAGGTTCGCGTAGATCTGCTCGGCCGGGGCTTCCGCATTGTAGCGAAACTCCGCCTGCACCGTGTGAAGGCCGCGCCGCTTTGCTTCGGCGGAAGCCGTAGGCGTTGCGAGTGCGCCTGCCATGACGAGCATGACAAGGGGTGCAGCGTAGATCTTGAAGGCGGACGTCTTGGCGTGGGTAGTCCTTTTGTTGGTATTCATGGGGGAGGCAACCTTCTGTATCCGGCCCGTCTGATTGCGGGCCTGAGCGTGTGATGCACGAGGTTGGCGTCCGCTGGAATCGACAAGGACGATCAGGGGCCATGAGCAAAAGTCATGGCGGGAAATTGCAGCGGCGGGCTTGAAGGGGGACGGGCAGTCGTCGCTATGCGGCGGCAGCCTCTTCGCGCAGCCATGCGATGACGTCGCGGATCACGGGACGACGCAGGGCGTTTGGCGCGTGGACGACGTGATAGGCGTAGCCGGTCTTCACGGTGACGGGCGAGAACTGCACGAGTTCGCCGCGGGCCAGCCTGTCCTTCACGAGGATGTCGGGGATAAGGGCGAGACCTGCGCCGGCAAGCGCGCCTGCGATGGCGACGGAGAATTCCTCCATCGCGAAGGTCGGCGTGACGGCGGCCAGGGGCCGGCCGGCTGCATCCGTCCACGACCGCCACTCATTCCACGACGCGGACTGGATGCGGCGATTGCCGGAGAGCAGGGCTGCGAGATCGCCATTGGCGCGCTGTACCAGTGCAGGCGCGCAGACAGGGATCAGCAGGCCGTCGGACAGGGGCGTTGCGACGACGCCATCCCAGTCGCCGGGGCCGTAGCGGACGGCGATGTCGAACTCCTCGCGCGCGAGATCGACGAGGCGGATGGAGGTGAGGAATTCCAGCTCGCAGCCGGGGAAGCGCTCGGTGAATTGCGCGAGGCGCGGCACGAGGAATTGCGAGGCGAAGGACGCGACGGTGGAAATGCGGATCGTGTTCGAGCGCGGCGGGCGGCGCGAATAGCGGGAGAAGGCGTCGGACAGCGTCGTGAAGGCGGGGGCGATGGCTTCCTTCAGGTTGCCACCCTCGGCGGTGAGCTGCAGGCCGCTGGACTCGCGAAGGAAGAGCTGGATGCCGATGAACTCCTCCAGCGCGATCACCTGTTTCGAGATGGCGCCCTGTGTGACGCCGAGTTCTTCGGCGGCGCGGGAGAGGTTCAGGTGGCGCGAGGCGACCTCGAAGGCGCGGATGGCGTTGAGCGGCGGAAGCGGTTTGACCATGACGCGGTGTAGCATGGTTTGATGTCAGGTCGTGGCAGCAGGAAAATGCTTGGTGTGTCACTCCCAAACAAACGTTGTCATTCCGGCCGAAGCGCAGCGGAGAGCCGGGAACTATGATGCGACGCTGTCGGCGTTGGAGAGTGGGTTCCGGATAGCGCTGCCCCCGGATCAAGTCCGGGGTTCCGGGATGACAAAACTGGCTGTGGCGCATCGTTGGCCATGGTTGGGGACAGGATCTACTTTACGTACTTGCTGGCATCACGCCCGTGCGGGACGCTCTACACGGGCGTCACAAATGACCTCATCCTGCGCACCTACGAACATCGCGAGGAGTTGGTCGCGGGCTTTACGCGGAAGCGCGGCGTCCACATACTTGCGGTATGGTGGTTAGTCTGCTCCACCATACCGGACTACTATCCCAAGCTGATCGATGCGGGTTGGCGAGTGGAGCGCCAGAGCTCCATGAGATGAGCCGGCCAAGCTTGTCATCCCGGCCGCAGCGAAGCGAAGAGCCGGGTACCATTTATCGATCGTCGTGCTCTCACAATGGTCCCCGGGTCTCGCTACGCTCGCCCGGGATGACAAGCTCGCACATCGTCGGATTTGTGCGCGCGTTCGATGGGGAGAATTTCAATCCCGCGCCCCCACAAAAGCAAACCGCCCCGGTCTTGCGACCGGGGCGGCTTCTTGTTCGGTAGAGGTCAGCTCAGACTATTTCGAGATCTCGGCAAAGCAGCTGCCCATCGAGCGGACCTTGTCGTTCTCGAACCGCAGACCGTGGCGGGCGAGGCAGAAGGTGAGCTCGTAGCGCGTGTAGGCGGTGGAGACGCAGCCATAGAGATACTGCTGCGCTTCCTCGAGGCACTGGCGCGACATCGGGTCGGACATCGTGGCCTTCACCTGCTCGCCATTGGTCTTCTCGGCGTCGATCGCGTGGAGGGCGGCGAGCGTCACCATGCGGTTGGCCGTGCCGTTGAAGTGCGGCGCGATCTTGAGGTCCTGCTGTGCGACGGCGAGCGGCGAGACTGTACCCAGCGCCTTGCCCGGCGCGTTGACGGCGATGACCGAGAACTTGTCCCAGAGGCTGTCTGCGGTTGTCGGCGAGGCGGCAATGTTGGTGAGCATCGCGTCGAGGTCAGGGCCGGCGAAGATTTTCGAGACCGCGTCCGTGATCGGCTTGGAGGCCTGGGTCGAGGTCTTCATCGACTTGAGGATGGCGTCGGGGTTCTTCACCCGCTCCTTGCCCCAGCCGACCTTCTGCAGCTTGTACGACTGTTCCTTCACGAAGGCGCCGGCGCTGGACAGGCGGCTGGTGTCGCGCGTGTTGGCGGCGAGGACGTTCTGCAGCGCCTGCTCTCCGCCCTTCAGCGTGCGGGCGTAGCCGAGGTCGCGCTCGAGGCCGAGCATCAGGCGTTCGCGTCCGTAATAGTTGTCGATGTTGCGGACTTCCTTGACGAAGTCGGGGTGCTGCGCGGCGAGGATGCCCGAGTAGGAAATCCAGCCAGCCGAGAGCTGGCCGACATTCGGCGCGCCGAATGTGTCGATTGCTTTTTCGAGGTCGCCCGCGCTGCCGAGCTCCTTGCTCATGATGTCGGAGACCCTGGCCTGATAATCGGCATAGGTCGCCGCCGTGGTGGGCAGGAGGCGACCCGAAGGGGTGGCTCCAGGCGACACCTGGCTGATCGCTATCGGAGCAGCGACTGCAAGTACGAGCGCAAGTGCGCAAAGTTTGGTCCGCTGACGCAATGGAACCTCCCGACAATCCTTCACACCGGAGCCCCCCAAAACTGTCAGTTACGACAGCCGCGGCCCGCTATGTGCTTACCTTACCGAGGTTGTGACCGGATTCATTGATGACGAGTTAGGATGCGGCATGCAAACCGATGCTTCAAGCTCATTCTTCCTCGCGGGCTGCGACCCGTGACAGGGGCCGGCGGAATCTGGCTTGGGCTGGTAACCATCGCTGCCGCCTGGAGTTTGGCGCTCGGCGTGCCGTTCTGGATCAGCGCAGTTGCGTTTGCGTGTGCGGTTCTGCCGCCGCTTGCGGGCGCGTTCATGCGCGGTTCCACGTCGGAGGCGCAGGCTGTCGAAGTCGAATCAGCGCTCTGGATCGCACTCGCAACGGCAGGCGCTGCGAGCACGGGCGGCGCGTCGGCGCTGATTGTCATTTACGGTGTCGCAATCGCGGTTGCGTGGCTGTCTGGCAAGGTTCGACTGACGATCGAGATCGCAGGGTTTGCGATCATCGGGCTGTTCATCGCGGTCGTTGCGGGATCGAATGGCAGCTGGCTGCATGCGCATGACGCAGCGATCCTGACCACAAGTTATGGAACTGCGGCGCTCGTGCTGCTCGCGGCGACGGCGGTCATCGCGGCGCTGCGGCGGCGGGAACCGGTCGCGCAACGAAGTGCAGCGCCAGTTGATGGCGAAGCGACGCGGCGGATCGAGCAGATGGAGGCGCGACTGCGCAAGGCTGCGGCGGCGGCCGTGGACGCGCGCAAGGCGGCCGATGCAGCGAAGGAACAGCTCGAGGCGCGGACGACTTTCTTCGCGCAGACGAGCCACGAGCTGCGCACGCCGCTGAATGCGATCGTGGGATTCGCCGAAATGATGCGGAGCGGCGTGTTTGGTCCGCTGCCGGAACGTTACCAGGAATACGCTGAACTCATTCACGAGGGCGGGCGCAATCTCACACTGATTGTCGACGATGTGCTGGATCTCGCGCGGCTCGAAGCGGGCAAGTACGAGATTTATCCCGAGATCGTGAGCCTTTCGGACCTCGCGGACGACGCCGTGCGGTTCATGCTGGATGAGGCGAGCCGCAAGGGTATCGAGCTGGTTTGCGACGGGCCGGAGGATGCGGAGGCAGTCGCTGATTCGAAAGCGGTGCGCCAGATTGCGCTGAACCTGATTTCCAACGCCCTGAAGTTCACGCCTGCAGGCGGTGAAGTCGTTGTGGTTGCGGAGGAAGTTGCGGGCGGGTCGGTGCTCTCCGTGTCGGACACCGGCGTCGGGATCAGCCCGGAGGAGCTTACGCGGCTGTCACGCGTGTTCGAGCAGGGCGAGGCCGGGAAGAAGCAGAAAGGCGCAGGTTTGGGCCTCTCCGTGGTGCGCGCCTTTGCGGAACTGCATGGTGGAACCCTGACGATTGCGCCGCGTGCAGTGGGCGGAACCCGCATTGCAGTGTTCTTTCCCGAGGCGACTGCAACAAGGCCGACCGAAAAACTTTGACCTGACAGGACTGCACCGGTCTGGCGCATCTCCCCAAGCGGCAATTGCACTGATAGAAGCGTGACGGCGGGGGCGGCCCAGAGGGGCGGCCATGACTGATGTATACGTTGCCTACGCGCGCCAGGACCGGGAACGACTCCGGGTGGTGGGCGAGCTGCTCCGTCAGGAAGGCTGGGACAGCTGGATGGATCCAGCCGAGCCCAAGCCTGATCTGAGCCCGATTGCAGACCTGAAGCTTGGCTGGTCGAAGGCCGTGCTGGTGCTGTGGTCCGACAGCGCGCGGCGGTCGGAGTATGTCCGCTCCGAAGCGGCGACGGGGCTCTACAAGAACAAGCTGATCCAGGCGCGCATCGATAGCGAGCCGCCGCCACGCCCGTTCGACGAGATGGACGCGGTCGATCTTAGCCGGTGGAACGGCGATCCGGATGATCCGAACTGGCGGCGGCTGACCGCCATGCTGCGCAACTGCGCGGGCGATCCGGTGAAGCCGCCGACGCCGGCGCCGAAACGCGCGGCTGCGCCTATGCCTCCTCCGCTGCCGCTGGCGCCGCCTCCACGCAAGGCCGAGCCAGAGCGCCCTGCACCGCCGCCGATCCAGTTCGCGGATCCGGCGGCGCCGCGTTTTGCGGAGCCGCCGCCCGCGTCTCGCCATGTCGAGGCGCCGCCAACTCCGCCGCCGCCACCATCACCGCCGCGCTACGATCCGCCGCCGCCGCCGCGCTTTGCGGAATCGCCGCCTCCGCCGCCGCGGTATGAGCCGCCGCCAGCGCCGCGTTACGAACCGCCGCCTTCGCCGCGCTATGCGGAAAGCGACACCACGCGCTATGTCGATCGCTCCGAGACGACGCGTGGGCCACGACTGGCCGAGTCTGTCTATCGCGTGCCGCAGGAGCGGCGTGATCAGCGGCTGGACGAGCCCGAACTGGGCGGACGGCGCTCTGGCTTCGAGTCCGGATATTTCAAGCAGCAGCGTTCGTTCGCGGCCATCCCGGTTGTTGCGGCGGTCGCCCTGATCGGGTCGGGCGTCGGGCTGTGGCTGGTCGATCCGTTTGGCTGGCGCGCCGGCGGTGGAGAGTCTCAAGAGCAGATCGCCACGGGCATTCCGGTGCAGACGGTGGCGGAAGCGACGACTGCGAATGCCGAGCCTGCGACAGGCGTATTCGAGGACACCGACGAGTCCGCGGAGGACTGGCGACGCGTGGACCGCAAGGATGCGGAGGCGCTGCGCGATCATGTGTCGGCTTTCCCGCGCGCGGGCACGGCGGAGACAGCGCGCTCGACGCTGCGTGTGATGGATGCTCAGGCGTGGGTGAAGGCGGTAACGAACGATAGCGAAGCAGCGTACCGCACCTATCTCGCAATCTTCCCGGCGGCGGGCGATGTGCCGGGCGCTATGGCAAAGGCCGCAGAGGAGCGGCTGGCAGCGCTTGGCGCTGAGCGGTCGCAGGCGATCGAGGAAATCCAGCGCGGGCTGGCGTCGCTCCAGCTTTATGATGGCGCGACGACTGGCAAGGCCGACGAGGCGACGGCGCAGGCGATGCGCGCATTCTCACAGTCGAGCGGGAAGCAGGCGCCAGCGCTTGCGTCCGCGACGCCGCGCGACTTGCGGGCCTTTGCGGAGTCGGTCCGCAATACGGGCGCGCAACCCAAGGTGAGCGCTGCAGTGTCAGCGGCGGTCGAGGCGGACAGGCAGCGTATCGCGCAGGCGCAGGCGGCAAGTGCTGCCGCTGCGCGGGCGGCTGTTGTCGTCGCGAGGGAGCCGGGAGCGGATTCGCTGGCCGCGGCGCAGCAGAGCCGCATTGCGGAAGAAGTCGAGGCTTGGGCGATCGCGGAGCGTGATGGAACGCTGGCGGGCTACCGCGCCTATCTCGCGGCTTATCCGGGCGGCGCGCGCGCGACGAATGCGGAGGCGCTGATTGCAAAGCTGAGCCGTCCGGCGCCGTACAGCATCGATCAGTTGTCAGGCGAGACGAAGGCTGCGGTCGAGGCGGCGCGGCGCGCGCAGGCGGTCGCGACGCAGCGCGCAACTGCGGCGCGGCAGGCGGGGCAGTCAGCTGATAGCCTGAAAGATGCGCAGACCATCACCGGCGCGGACGGCGACAGATATGTGGCGCAGATTTCTGGCGGCGCGCCAAACGGGCTTGGCGTGCGGACGCGCGGTGGCGGTCCGAATGCGGGCGACCGCTATCGCGGCGAGATGCGCAACGGGCAGGCCAACGGCGTCGGCGTCTATGAGTTCGCGGACAATCCTGGCAATGCCGCGGCGCGTGCGGCGCGTTACGAGGGTGAGCATTCGGGCGACGCCGCCAGCGGACACGGCGTCATGCACTGGAAGAGCGGCGACAGCCTTGCCGGCTCGGGCGCTGGCGGCGGCGCACAGGCGCGCGGCGTGCTGACCTATGCAAACGGACAGCGCTATGAGGGCGAGATGGCCAGCGGCAACCGCCACGGCTTCGGCGTCGTCTGGGCGGCGGACGGCAGCGTGATCCAGGCAGGACGCTGGGCGCGAGGCGAACTGGTGGATCCGGCGACGCGGTGAGCCTTACGGGAAGAACTGCGTCGCGCCCAAGCTCGGCTGCATGCCGCCGAAAGCGCCCGGGCCGAAGGGACTGCCGAGGCTGCCGCTCAGGGCGTTGAAGTCGGACGACAGCGCGGTCGCGAAGAGCCGCGACTTGGTGCCGGAGGGCAGGCCTTCGAGCTTGATGACCAGCGTGCGGGCGAGCTGGCAGACATTGATGTTCTTCGCAAACTCTTCCTGCATGCCGGGTCCGCCGCCCATGCCCGACTGGACGAGGTTCATCACCTGCGGATCGGACAGCAGCGACATGAAGGTGGAGCGCAACGCGTTCTCGTCGTCCGGCGTGATGGTGGCGTTGATCGGCGGGGCGTTACGGCCCTTGGCGACGAGGTCGACCATGGTGGCCCCGGCGCGCATGCTCATCCGGTAGCCGTCGCTGCCGTAGCGCGTGAGATCGGTGAGGTTGGATGGGTCTCGCATGAAGCCCTCCAGCGACTTCATGCTGCAGCCATTGGTCTTCGACTCGATAAACCCAAGGGCCTCCTTAAGGATGCCGAGCGACTTGTCGAAGCCCTCTGCGCCGGTGCGGCCCAGTGCGCTGATGTGTTGCGGGGCGAAGCCGATCGTCCAGGCGTTCATCGACATGAAGAGGTCGTCGCGGTCGCCGCCGGCGGCTGCGGTATCGGCGAGCTGGTCAAGCAGGCGGCCGTGCTGCTGCGGGAAATGGGTGGCCAGGCTCGCCATGAAGGCGCGGCCGGACTCATCCGGGAAGGCTTCGTGCGCGAGGGCCGTGCGCATCGCGTCGCGATCGAGGCCGGCGATGACCTGTTCGATGGGGCGAACATTCGCGCCGCCCACCATCGACAGGAGTGACGGCGCAGCGATGGCGGCGCCGGCCGAGAGGAAGACGACGCCGGCGGCGAGGCCGATGAATTTGCGGTCCATGCCGCCGGGGTTGGCGACGCGGGTGCGCACGCTGGTGGTTTCGCTGACTTCAGCTTCGTCGACTGGGGGCGTGTAGGGCGGTGGGGCCGAACCGCCGGTGCGTTTTCCGAATGCCATGGCCTGCTCCCCGATGCTATTCGTGGTTACAGGATAGGCGAACGTGATTTCGATCGGGTTAGGGGGAACCGGTGAAATTTCATCGATCCGGTGAGGATTGTGTAGGCCTGCGTCCATCGAGGAAAATCGCGACGACGGACAGCACCACGAAGACGGCAAGCGCCGTGGGGCCGGCGCCAGCGATGCTGTTGGAGGATTCCTGCGGCATCAGCATCGCAATGATCTGGACGGCGACCAGCAGCGTGACGAAAGCCGTCGCGGGCCACGTTGCGAGTCCGGCGCGGGCGCGTTGCGCCGCCCAGAACATCCCCGTGACAGCGAGAAGGCCAATCTCCACCGCCTGTTCGATGACAGGAGAATTCCACAGCGCGAAACCCAGTTTTGGGCCTGCCGGATAAAGTTCGAGATCGGGGCGATGGACGATCAGGTCAAGCAGCCAATGCGAGAACACGACGGCGCCGATGATGATCGCGGCGCGTGCTGGCAGGCGCAGGAGCGTTTTCGCCAGCAGCGCCGCTGCGACCGACCAGACGATGGCGGCAGGCAGGGAGTGCGTCCATGGCATGTGTTCGAGCACGAACGCGCTGCCGGGGAGCGTTGGGTCGATGCTGCCACGTTCGACGCCTGCCATGACCAGCGAGGCCCAGCCGATATCGACCAGTTGGGCCCCGGCGACCAGCGTCCACATCGGCGCTCTTGGCTCGGCTGCCTTTGCCGCGAGCGCGGCAGCGTAGTGTCCTGCGAACATTGGCGTCTCCCCGCACGGGCACGATAGGCATAGCGGGAGGATTCACAAGCGACAGCTTCGCTCAGTTCAACGTTGGCACGAACAGCATCACGAACGCGGGCGCGGCGAGGACGACCGCGAACATCGCGATGGTGACGCTTGTGGGGATGTGAGCGATACGCATCATGGCGGGCACTCGGGGCGAGCCTCGGGATGAGTCTCAGGGGCAAGTGTTATGAAATCGTTTGATCGGATTGAGGCGCTGGCGCGGAAGCATCATGGCGGCGCGAAAGGTGTCAGTGCGGCGCTGCGTCAATGGACGGTGGACACGAACCTCACGGCGAAATCCGATGCGCAGTTTCTGGCGGGCATGGCCAGGGCGGTGTTTTCATCCGGTTTTTCCTGGCAGGTGATCGAGAAGAAGTGGCCGGGATTTGAAGTGGCCTTCGATGGATTCGCGCCGAAGCGCGTTGCTGGATACGGCGAGGAGGAGGTCGACGCGTTGCTGAAGGACACGCGCATCGTGCGCAACGGCGCCAAGATCATGGCGACTATTGCGAATGCGAAGTTCATTGTTGCGACCGCGAAGGAGCACGGGTCGTTCGGGAAATTTCTTGCGGCGTGGCCAGAGACGGATCAGGTCGGACTGATGGCGCACCTGAAGAAGCATGCGTCGCGGCTGGGCGGGGCAACGGTGCAATATTTCCTGCGCTTCGAGGGATGGGACGCGTTCATCATGTCGGGCGATGTGGTGAAGGCGCTGATTCGCGAGGGCGTGGTGGCGAAGGAGCCGACAAGCAAAAAGGATATGGCGGCGGTGCAGGCGGCGTTCAATGCATGGCGTGAAGAGAGCGGGCGGCCTGTGCGCGAGATCAGCCGTATTCTTGCGTTGAGCGTGGGGCCAAGCGGGCCGGCTTGATGCTGACAGGTTCTGGCGTGCGGTTCGGCTAGAAGCTTCGTGCAAGGATGGAGGATGCGATGGCGTCGTTGCCGCTTGTGGGCGGGTGCATGTGTGGGGCTTTGCGCTACGAGGTGAGTGCTGCGCCGGTGATGATCTACAATTGTCACTGCACGAATTGCCAGAAGATCAGCGGGTCGGCGTTCAACATCTCGGTCATCGTGGCTGAGGCGGCGTTTCGATTCACCGCGGGCGAGGCGGCGCGCATCGAGTGGGTGTCGGACAAGGGTTCGACTCGGTGTGGTCTGTTCTGTGGCGCTTGCGGCACGCGGATCGTGAATGGCGGCGCGCCATCGACCGGCGTGTTCAGCCTGCGCGGTGGGACGCTGGATGATACAGGCTGGGTGCAGCCGGTGGGCGACACCTACACGCGCAGCGCGCAGCTTTGGGTGCGATTTGTCGAGGGCGGGCTGCGGGCGGAGACATTGCCCGCGGACTATGCGCCGTTCGTTGCGGCGTTCAGGGCGCAGGGGCGGTTCTAGGTCTTGTCGTCGTCGCGGTCGCGCTTTGCGCCATCGAGTTTGCGGATCTCGGCGTCTTTCTGCTTGGTGTCGCGCTGTTTCTCGCCCGTGGTGCGGCCGAACATGAGGCGTTTGGCGGCGGCGTCCGTTACCTTCTGCTCGCGCGCCTTGCGCTTGCGGCGGTCGTTCAGGTTGACGATGTCGGCCATGCCGGGTTCACCCGTTTGCGAAGACGCGCATCTTGCCAGTGTGCGCGTGGCGATCAATGGGCGTTGTGGCGGCGGTCTGCGAAAATCGTTGCTCGAACGATTTCAGTGCGCGGCTGGCGCTGTTTCAGCGGCCGGTTGGGTCGGGAAGTCGGCTTTCGGAATCATCGCGAAGGCGCGGGCGGCGCGGAAGTCGCCGAGTTCGAATGTCACCTGCCTGACGGCCTGATCTTTCGCGCGGGGCGCCGGCATCAGGTTTACCTGCACGGCTTCGCGCGGATCGAGCAGTTCGAGCTGGTCGATGGCGCTGGCGTCGAAGGTGAAGATCCAGATCGGTTCGTTGACTTCGTTCTTGCCAGCCATCACCTTGCCGGCCCACGCCAAGCGGGACGTGGCGCGCGGCGGCGCTGCCAGCTTGCCGTCCTTGCCGGACAGCGAGCCAAACCACGGGTCCGGCATTTGTCCGACATCACGGAAGACGAGCTGCGCGGAAGCTGGAGTCGCGCCGCGTGCCGGCATGGCGACGGCGAGGCGGAATTCATCAGGCTTTCCCGGAGTGCGGCGCAGGCCGAAGATCAGGCCGGATGCCTTGTCCGTCTGGTTGATCGCCCATTTGTCGTGTTCGGAGCGCGAGGCGCCCCAAGTGGAGCGGGCAGCGGGGTATTCGAGATAGCTGGTCTTGACGAACTGGCGGTAGCTGTTGCGGACGGTCGCCGCGACGGAGACGACGTCGGGATGCCCGCAGCCGAGGGCTTTCGCCTTGTCGGACACTTCGGCGGCAAGTTGCGTCATTTCGGTGCGGCTCTGCTTGGCGCGCAGGAGTTCGCCCTCGACCTGGTAAAGGCCAGAGCGGAGGGCGAGGCGCTCGCCGTCTGAGAAGAGCGAGCACGATTTGTCGGCTGCGCTGATCGCCACGCGCTCGAGCCACGTGCGGCGCAGGGCGGCGGCGTCTGCGAGTGCGACCGGCGCAACGACAAGGGTCAGGAAGGACAGGGCAAGTGTGCGCGCCAGCATGGGGGCACGCTAGACTGACCCGATTTAGGATGGGTTTACGGCCTGTCGGCCGTTTGCCGGCGAAGTTTCTTGGCGACCGAAATCGCGCCGCAAACCAGAAGCCCGAAGATCGCCGCGAGGACGTAAACGCCGATGCGCTGCGCCTCGGCGGAGGGCTGGCTGGCGATCAGGGTGGCGGTCTCGATCACGTGGGGTCGCCCAAATGGTTTACGCGGGTCTTCCAAAATGTCTGCAAAGCGGGCGCCAGCTTGCGGATTTGTGGTAAAGGCGCGCGATGCCACGCGAGATTCCTGCCCATATCTGGGTTTCGGCCCTGCTGCGCCGCGCCACGGGCGCTGGCGCCTTCGCCACGATCGTCCACCGTGGGGACGAGGATCGCGGCGATGTTCTGGTGAAGGTTACACTCGCGAGGGGCGAGGCGCGGCTTTATGCGCCAGCGTTCAATCCGGAGGGGCCGAGCGCGTTCGAGCGGCTGGCGGCGGGGGACGAGATCGGGGTTGATGCGCTGATCGCAAAGCGGCGGAGCGCGGATCGCGATCTCTGGGTGATCGAGATCGAGGACCGCGCGGGGCGGCACTTCCTGACCGAGACCGTGCGCGAATAGGCGCGCGGGCGCGATCCCTGCGGCGGAGTGGCGGGGTTGGTGTGATTGGTGTGCGCGGCCGCTTAGGCGTGCGCTGACATGATCCTCCCCCGAACGGGGGAGGAGCCGCGCGCAAGGTGCATGCGGCGGGCGCGGGTCAGGTGGGGGACGGTGGTCCGCCTTGTCCTGACAGTGCGTATGGCGAGGGCGGTCCCCCACCTGAGTCCCGATGTTGCTGGCTCTGTGCGCGGAGCGCCTCCCCCGTTCGGGGGAGGAGCGCTGGTGCGCGTTGC
>JANOKS010000123.1:0-30129 GCA_031419455.1 Alphaproteobacteria bacterium | reverse complement strand
GCATGCGCGTCGATGCGAACACGTCACGCGCCGCCCATGCGCGAGCCGCGCATTGCGCCGCTCGGCGCGAGTCCACAGGCGTTGCTGCTGCGGCGGAGCGTCCATCGACGTGTCGCGCCGAAGCGCAGCGAAGGCGGAAGCACGCGCGCGGGCTCACCACAGCCCGCGGCCCGCCCAAACCCTATTGCCTACTGTCAACTCCCTACTACCCCGAAAGCGCCAGCTTCCGGGATCGCCTCACCGTGCCTTCAATTAAAATCTCCGCCCGCGCCATTCCGCTAACGATCCCGCGCACCGCCTCGGAAACCACAATTTCGCCTTGCGCCACAAGCCTCCCCGCACATCCGCGCCGCAGCCCCGTTAACGTTCACGCCTCTTAACGGCGACCCGCGAAATCATCGCGTCACCCTAAGTCTGCGTCAAAACGGCAGGGTGAGGGTGGTCATGTCCCGAGCCGCGCGTCGTCACGCCGGACGGGATCAAGGGCCGGGAGTGGGACATGAACGACGGCGTTCGCGTGCTGGTGTTTGCCTCGCAGAAGGGCGGGTCCGGAAAGACCACGCTCTCCGGGCACATCGCCGTCGAGGCGGAGCGGCAGGGCGATGGCCCGGTCGCCCTCATCGACACCGATCCGCAGGGCTCGCTGGCAAAATGGTGGAATGCGCGCGCCGCATCCACGCCGGCCTTCGCGCAAGCCTCGCTCGAGGAACTGGACTCGTGCCTCGATCACCTGAAATCGATCGGCTTCAAGCTGATCGTCATCGACACGCCGCCCGCCGTGACCCAGACGATCGCCCACGTTGTCCAGCGCGCTGACCTGGTCGTTGTCCCGACCCGCCCCAGCCCGCACGATCTTCGCGCCGTCGGTCCCACCGTCGACATCGCCGACACGCTCAACAAGCCGCTGGTCTTCGTCGTCAATTCCGCCACCGCCCGCGCCCGCATCACCTCCGAAACGGCCGTCGCCCTGTCGCAACACGGCGTCGTCGCCCCGGTCACGCTGCATCACCGCGTCGACTTTGCAGCATCCATGATCGACGGCCGCACGGTCGGCGATATCCAGCCGGAATCCCGTTCCGCCCAGGAAGTCTCGCAACTCTGGCTATTTCTTCGCGGCCGCCTCGCCAAGCTCTATGGCGGCGCGGACGCCCGCTGGGCCGAGAAGCCGCGCGCCGATTTCTCCACGGCCGTCCTCACGCCGGAAGCTCCGTTGCTCCCCGCCGCCGCCATGTCCGATGACGAGGACGACGGCTGGGATGCGGATCTTCCCGCCTGGGCCAGCATGGCTGTCGCCAACGTCGCAGCCGCAGCGCCAGCCGTGGATCGTCGCGCCGGCAGCGCACAGCAAAGAGCGCCAGCGCCCCAGCAGATGCGTCGCGCAGACGCTGATCTGCTCACTGTTCCGCGGCCTGAATCGAACGTGCTCGAACGGCGAAGGTCCGACCGCGGTCCGCCGGGCAGCCAGCCCGATCGCCGGCAGCCGCGAAGCTTTGGCCGCCGTCCCACGCACTGAGGCAAAGCGCGATGACCGTATCACAGTTCGCATCGCTGACCGCCGGCCTTCTCGCTCGCAAGGGCGAAGCCGCGCCGTCGAAAGAGCCAAGCTTCGGCCACAAGCCCTGGCAGCCCCCGGTTGCTCCGACTCTCGCGCCGGCTCCGCCTCCACAGCACCAGACGGCGTGGTTATCGCCAGCGCCGGCTGAAGGCCACGCACCCGATGTCAAGAAAGCAAAAGCTCGCCTGACCGACTTGTCCGAAGCCCGGCCAGCCCCAAGGGTTCCACAGCCCGCCCACGTCGATGACTCAGCCTGGGTGCCGAACAGGCATCAACAGCCGCTGGCCCTCGGCAGCCTCGGCGTTCCGTTCAAGACGACGATCCGTCTGACCCACGCCCAGGCGCGCGCAGTGAAGCTTGCAGCGCTGATCCTCGACAAACCCCAGCAGGACATCCTGACGGCCGGCCTGATCGAACGGCTTGAGGCGCTGGCCTGCTCAGACCTCGCCAAGTGCTCGTGCTTCAGGGCTGTGATCGAAGGGCTGAAAACGCCAGAGCAAGGCGCGCCGGTTGAAGAACCGCCGCTGGCTTACTAACTACTGGCTCTTGCAGGCAGGAAGGGCGAGGCCCTTTGGGAGCTCTGCATCGCCGCAAGCCGCGTTGAGCTGATCCTGCGTTAAGCCTGTCGCTGGCGCTAGAGCGTGATCGCTTTAGGTGGAAGCGTATCCTGAGTTGGCGAGGTAGTTGGCGCATTCCTGTTTTGTGAAGCAGGAGAGCAACTGGCCGACGCGAGACCAGCAAGCATCGAAGGATCGCTCCTGGGCGTCTCGCATCATGTGCTTGAGCTTTGCGAAGGCCTGCTCAATCGGGTTGAGGTCGGGACTGTAGGGCGGCAGGAAGAAGAGACGCGCACCGGCCTTGCGGATGGCGGTGCGGACGGCGCGGGCCTTGTGGCTGCCGAGATTGTCCATGACGACGATGTCGCCGGGCCTGAGGGCGGGCGTTAGAACCTGTTCGACATAGGCAAGGAAGGTCTCGCCGTTGATCGGCCCGTCGAACACGCACGGGGCCGTGAGGGCGTCGCGGCGAAGACCGGCGATGAAGGTTGATGTTGTCCACCTGCCAAATGGCGCACGCCCCGGCAGGCGCTCCCCGCAGGGGCTCCAGCCACGCAGAGGCGCCATGTCTGTCCTGAGCCATGTCTCGTCGATGAAGACCAGCCTGTCAGGATCGAGATGCGGCTGAAGACCCTGCCAGCGCTTGCGCCGCCGGGCCACGTCAGGCCGGGTGCGCTCATCCGCAACCGATGTTTTTTTTGAAGCTCAGCCCCTCGGCGTGAACGAAGTCCCAGATCGCGCCATAGCTCGCCTTCGTCCCCCGCGCCGCAAGGTCCGCCTGAAGCCGCCGCAGGGGCGTGTGAGGTTCGGTCTTAAGGCGCCTCCGGATGAAGGCCCGATCCTTCGGCTTGAGGACCGGCGGGTTGTTCCCGCCCATCTTCGCCGGAGCCACGCTCCCCGTGTCGCGCCGCCGATGCGCCCACTTCACAACGGTCGAAGGCGCTATCCCCAGGGCCGCAGCAACCGACCACGTGCCTTCGCCAGCGTCCAGACGCGCCATCGCACGCTCACGCAGATCCATCGACAAGGGTCCAGCCATGATGCCCGGCCTCCTTGCCGGCAAACATCATGAATCAGCGTTCGCAACCTTTGGGAATCCAGATTCTGCCTAAAGCGATCCCGCTCTAGTCCTCGAGCCCGACGAGCGCCCTTGCAAATGTATCGGCGCTGAAGGGGTGGAGGTCTTCGGCTTTCTCGCCGACGCCGACGAAGTGGATCGGGATGGCATGGCTCTCGGCGATGGCGACGAGGACGCCGCCCTTGGCCGTGCCGTCGAGCTTGGTCATCACGAGGCCGGTGACGCCGGCGGTGTTGCGGAAAGCTTCGACCTGGCCGAGCGCGTTCTGACCGACGGTGGCGTCGAGCACGAGCAGCACGTCGTGCGGGGCGGTTGGGTCGATCTTGCGGATGGCGCGGACAACTTTCGCGAGCTCGTCCATCAGCTGCGTCTTGTTCTGCAGGCGTCCGGCAGTGTCGATGAAGACGAGGTCGAGGTTTTCCCTTTGCGCCATTTCGACGGCTTCATAGGCGAGGCCGGCGGCGTCCGCATTCTGCGGCTTTGAGAGAAATTTCGCGCCGGCGCGGTCGGCCCAGACGCGCAGCTGTTCGACGGCGGCGGCGCGGAATGTGTCGCCGGCAGCGAGCAGCACGGTGGCGCCCTGTGCCGAGAGTTTCGCGGCGACCTTGCCGATCGTGGTCGTCTTGCCCGAACCATTGACGCCAACAAACAGCACGATGCGCGGGCGCGGGCCGTCGCTGAAGTCGACGACTTGTTCGCGGGGCTTGAGGATGGCGGCGATCTCGCTGGCGAGCGCAGCCTTGATCTCCTCGCCGGAAATTTCGCGATCGAAGCGGTCCCTGGAGAAGGCCTTGGTGATCCGCGCTGCGACCTTGGCGCCCATGTCGGAGGTGATGAGCAGTTCTTCCAGCTCTTCGAGCGCCGCGCGGTCGATTCTCCGTTTCGACAGGCCTGTGAGTCCTTCGGCCAAGCGCGAGGATGAGCGCTTGAGGCCCTCGGAGAGCTTCTGGAGGACGGAGGCGTCGCGGGCGGCGGCTTCGGCTGCGCGCTCGGCCGCGATGCGTTCGGCCGCCTTGCGGATGCCAAGCGGATCATCGCCAAGCTCGGGTTCGGCGGCAATGGGCGCATTGCCGAACAGCTGCTGGTCGAGGCTCGCGGCGGGCTTGTCGAGCGGAGACACGGGTTTCTCGCCCGGCCTCAGGGGTTCAACGGGCGTCTCGCCGGTTTTCGGATCCGGCTGCTTCTTCTTTCCCCACCAGAGGATCATGCCGGCACGCCCACCAGTTCAGTGGCCGTGCGCGAGACGAGACGGAAGAGGGCCGGACTGCCGGGTTCGGGCGAGACGCCATCAATTCTGACGGGCGCGAAGTCGGACAGGCGCGCACGATGGCCTGCTTCAACCAGCGCCAGAGCGATCTGGCCGACATGGCGATCAAGGCGGAGGGCGAGACGCTCAGCGCCTTTCTGGCGGAGCAGCGCGGCGCGAGCCTTCACCACGTTGCGCGCGACTTGCGGCATCTTCGCGGCGGGCGTCTGCGGACGCGGCGAGTAGGGGAAGACGTGGAGATAGTCGATGCCGCATTCGTCCACGCTGGCGAGCGTGTTAGCGAACATGGCGTCGGTCTCGGTCGGGAAGCCGGCGATGAGGTCAGCGCCGAAGGCGATCTCGGGGCGCGCGGCGCGCAGGCGATGCGTGAGGTTGATCGCATCGGCGCGTGAGTGCCTGCGCTTCATGCGCTTGAGAATCATGTCGTCGCCGGACTGGAAGGAGAGATGCAGGTGCGGCGCGATGCGGGGTTCGTTGGCGAGAAGGTCGAAAAGCGCTTCATCGATCTCGATGGCGTCGATCGATGAGAGACGGAGCTGGTTGAGATCGGGTACAAGTTTCAGGATGCGCGCGATGAGGTTGCCAAGCTTCGGCGCGTTCGGCAGGTCGGCGCCCCAGGAGGTGAGATCGACGCCGGTGAGGACGATTTCATAGTGCCCGGTGGCGACGAGACGCTTCACCTGATCGACGACTTCGCCCGCCGGCACCGAGCGCGAATTCCCGCGGCCATAGGGGATGATGCAGAAGGTGCAGCGGTGGTCGCACCCGGTCTGCACCTGCACGAAGGCGCGCGCGCGGCCATCAAGGCCGTCCACCAGATGCGCCGCCGTCTCGCGCACCGACATGATGTCGTTGACCTGCACGCGTGGCGTGTCGGCAAGCAGGCCGAGGCCGGTGAACGTTTCGGCTTTCATCTTCTCGGCATTGCCAACGACGCGCGAGACTTCCGGCATGTCGGCGAAGGAGGCGGGGTCGATCTGGGCTGCGCAACCCGTGACGATGATGGTAGCGCCCGGGCGCTCACGGCGGGCGCGGCGGATGGCCTGGCGGGCCTGGCGTACTGCTTCTGATGTTACGGCGCAGGTGTTGACGATAACGGCGTCTGACAGCCCGGCGGCCTGTGCGTGGCCGCGCATCACCTCGGACTCATAGGCGTTCAGCCGGCATCCCAGGGTGAGGATGTCGACCGAGGATTTGGCGAGGGTGGGGGCGCCGTCGGCCATGGCGGGGACATAGGCCGACCGACCGGCATTGTCACGCTGTTGGGGTCACGCCGTCAGGGCTTTGGCGGCATGGAATAGTCGAGGCCGCCCAGCTTGTTCAGCAACTGCGCCAGCTGAAGCGCTTCCGCATCCCCGATGCGCTTCATCGCGTCATCCATGGCGGGGGCGTAGACGTTCCACATCCGCTTGCGCATCGCATAGCCTTCGGGCGTGGGCTCCAGCAGGTGACCGCGCTTGTCTTCAGGACAGGCGATGCGTTTTACCAAACCTTCTTCCTCCATCCGGTCCACCAGCCGCGACAGCTGGTAGGGCAGGATGAAGAGTGGAATGGCGAGGTCTTTCGGCCGGGTGGGCTGCCCCGCTCGCTCCAGCTCCCACAGCACCGTGTACCAGGTGATGTCTGGAAGCTTTGCGTTCCTCAGCGCCTGCGACACTTCCTCACGGATCGATTGCGACACGCGGCCCAAGGCGATCCAGGCCCGCTGGAGGGGATCAGAAGGAATCCTCGTGGGTCCCTTTAGCTGCGTTTGTTGCATTCGCAACAAAATCTCCTATGTTGCATATGCAACAAATGAGTGGGGCTCGCCATTTTGACAATGGCCAACCCGGAAATCTCTACCCCTCCGCTGGAAAGCTACTCTGCCATGAACCGTACAATTGCGACAATCGTTGGTTCGCTCCGGGCGAACTCGAATTCCGGACGCCTCGCACGTGCGATTGCGGCGGAGGCCCCGGCGAATCTGAGCTTCGACATTGTTACAATTGGGGATTTGCAGCTCTACAACCCGGATATCGACGGCTCAACTCCGCCGGTGGCGTGGGCGGCGTTCCGCGCACGGATCAAATCAGCGGATGCCGTGCTGTTCGTCACGCCCGAGTACAATCGCTCCGTGCCCGGCGCGCTGAAGAATGCGATCGACGTAGGGTCGCGGCCCTATGGCCAGAGCGCGTTTGCCGGAAAACCCGCCGCGGTGGTTTCGTCCTCGATGGGGCCGATCTCGGGATTTGGCGCCAACCATCACCTGCGGCAGTCGCTGACCTTCCTCGACATGCCGACGCTGCAGCAGCCGGAAGTCTATCTGGGCGGCGTCAATGACGGCTGGTTCGGCGCCGATGGCCGGCTGGTCAAGGACGATACGCGCGCCTTCATCGGCAAGTTCGCCCAGGCGTTCGCGGAGTGGATCGAGCGGACCGCGCCGCGCACCTAGTATTTCACGAGCCGCCGGGAGGCGGAGGTCAGACTGCGGGGCAGGCGCAAGCCGGCCCCGCTTTTTTTGCCTACGACGCTGTCGGACCTGGCGTGCGACGCAGGATGTAGGCCTCCGTCAACAGCCCGTTGTCCTTCATGAAGGCGGCCATGGATTCGTAGGTCGCGGTTACGATCGTGCCGCCCTGGTCGTCGGTCTTGATGCGGTCTTCAGCGAGCGGCGCGAGGAAGCGTTCGATTAGCGAGGTCTTCACTTTCGTGGGCCTGAAATGCTGTTTCAGGTTGGCCTTGATCTGCACCATGTCGGTCGTCTCCCAGGCCGCGGCCGCGATGATGTCGAGCATGAACTCGGTGCAGTTCTGGTACTTGATGTCGTGCGGGTTCGAGACGAGCGAGTAGGGCTCGATGTGGAGCGCGCGATAGGACGGGCTGTCCATGATGGAGAGAATCCGGCGCTGCATTTCCGGCGTCGGGATGATCACCGCGACATCGTCCACCGCGCTTGGGGCCACGAAGTCGATGGGAAAATCCTGGTGCAGGTAGGACTTGTCCATCGCCAGCGTTTTGCCATCGCCATGATAGAGATTGTAGACGGCGTAGCCGTTGATGACGCGCCCATCGTCGAGGCTGATCGGAACGAACGTCCAGAACGCGCCGTGGGTGTAGGAGATGCCGTCGGGCAGCACGTCCCGCGTCTCGCCGGTGCGGAAGACGATGGCGAGCCGCGCACCTTTGTCGGCAAGGTCGCGTTCGACCTGCTTCGAGAACGCGGCGGCTTGTTCTCCCGTGAGATGCACAGCGGGAGCGCCGCGTGCGCTGAAGCCGCCGCCGCCTGCGGTTGATCCGCCGCCTGTGCTGGCGCAGGCGGCGAGGCTGAGCGCCGCGATGGCGGCGACAAGGGCGAGACGCATCACTGGGCCGGCGTGTGGGGCACGATTGGCGCGGGCTGCGCTTTAGTCTGCTTGGGCCGGCCGACGACGACTTCATCGGTGATCGTCAGCGGCGAGTTGGAGAAGTCGACGACGGCTTTCGCTGCGCCAGTTGCGCCGGCGGCTCCGGCGTTGAAACCGTCCGCGATGGTGTCATGACCGGACGCGCGGGCGGCGACCCCCACGGCGCCAGAGGCGAGTGCGATGCCGCCAAGCGGAATGGAAACAACACCGGAGCTGGCCTTGAGTCCGCTCTCGCCGATGGCGCCTGCCGCGATGCTGGTCTGCTTCGAGGCGGCCGAGGCGTTCTGCGAGAACTGGGCGTGGGCGGCAGGTGTGATGGCCATCAGGATGGCCGTAGTCAGAACCAGGCGCATTGAAGTCCCCTTCGCTGATTGACAGTGTCTAGTTATCGGGGAAATCAGGCGTCAATGGGGCGGATTACGCTACCGTAATGTACGTTCCGGGCGGCCCGGATTGAGATCGTTAGGTCAACCGGTCAGTATTTTTCCGTTGGGCGTCATCATCGCCGTCTTCCTCGTCCTCAAGCACATGCTCACGCCGCGCTTCTTCGAGATGGCGCGTGCCGGGATCGCTGAAACCGAAGCCGGTGAGCACGTCGCCGGCGCCGCTCTTCGATTTCACCTTGCGCCAATAGATCCAGCCACGCGCTTCCATCCAGAGCAAGACGCGGTCGAGCGCGAACAGCGCGATTACGCCGCCGACAATCCAGAGTGCGATGTCGAGCATTGGCCGCCTCCCACCTGGTTGAGATGGGAGGCGCCAGGGATCTTCACTAGGCTTTGGTGCCGAGCGGCAGTTTTGCGTAGGTCTTGCCGGTGGCGGCAAGGAGCGCATTGGCGACGGCGGGGCCGATCGGCGGCACCCCGGGCTCGCCCACGCCGCTCGGCGGCTCGGTCGACGGCACGATGAAGACCTCGACCTTCGGCATCTGGTTCATGCGCAGCACGTTGTAGTCGAAGAAGTTCGACTGCACCGGCGCGCCATCCTTCAGCGTCAGCGCCTCGCCGAGGATGGACGACAGGCCATAGCCGATGCCGCCCTCCATCTGTGCGCGCACGATGTCGGGATTGATGACGATGCCGCAATCGACCGCGCAGACGACGCGATCGACATGGAATGTGCCATCAGCCGCAACCGAGACTTCCGCCACTTCCGCCACGTAGGACGAGAAGGAGTGGTGTACGGCGACGCCGCGGAATTTTCCGGCCGGAAGCGGCGTATTCCATCCGGCTTTTTCAGCCGCGAGGTTCAGCACGCCGAGCAGGCGAGGATGACCAGCGAGGAGTTCGCGGCGGTATTCCACCGGATCCTTGCCCAGCTTCTTCGCGACGACGTCGAAGAAGTGTTCCTTGGCGTAGGCTGTGTGGGTGTGGCCCACGGAGCGCCACCAGAGAACGCTGGTCGGCTGTTTCACCAGATGCACATCCACCGTGATGTTGGGAATGGCGTAGGCGATGTCGTGGCCGCCCTCGATGGAGGAGGTGTCGACCTGGCCGGGAACGGCGAAGGGCGTGCCTTCCATGATCGACTGGATCGCCGTGCGGTCGCCCCAGGCTTCCAGCTTGCCGCCATTGATGCGGGCGGTCATGCGGTGAACCGTCATCGGGCGATACTTGCCCGAGCGGATGTCATCCTCACGCGTCCACATCAGGCGGACGGGGGCCTTGCCGTTGACGGCCTTGGCGATCTGCGCGGCTTCGGAAACGAGATCCGCATCAGGCGTCGCGCGACGGCCGAACGAGCCGCCGGCGAGGTGCGTGACGATCGTCACCTGTTCCGGCGCGAGGCCGAGGACGGCGCAGGCCGCGGCCTGGTCTCCCGTCGGCATCTGCGAGCCGGAATGGATCACGGCGCTTGTGCCTGGCTTGTATTCGACGACGCAGTTCAGCGGTTCCATCGGCGCATGGACGAGGAACGGGAAGTCGAAGTCGGCGGTGATGACTTCGCCTGCGCCCTGCAGGGCGCCGGCGCCTTTGCCTTCCTTGCGGGCTTCGTGGCCGGCTTTCGCGAGCGTCTTGCGATAGTCGGCGAAGATGGCTTCGGAGGACCGCGTTTCGGCGGCGCTGTCGTCCCACGTCACTTTCAGGGCTTCGCGGCCTTTTTTCGCGGCCCAGAAATCCGTGGCGACAACGGCGACGCCGTTGGAGATCTGGATGACGTCGGTGACGCCTTTCACAGCCTTGGCGGCGGTGTCGTCGAAGCTCGCGACCTTGCCGCCGAACTTCGGACTGCGCTGGAGCAGGGCGACCAGCGTGCCTTCGGGGTGGTAGTCGAGGGCGTACTGCGCCTTGGCGTGGACCTTGTCGGCCGAGTCGAGACGGCCGAAGGATTTCGACGGATCGCGCTCCTTGCCGATGAACTCGTAGGCGGCCGCGTCCTTGTATTGCAGCGAGGCGACGTCAGGCGCCGGGATGGCGGCGGCTTCCACGGCGAGCTCGCCATAGGTGGCCGACTTTCCGGCGGCTTCGGCCTTGCCCTTGACCATCAGGACTTCGGACGCATCGACGCCGAACTTCTTCGCGGCGGCCTGGCGCAGCATTTCGCGCGCGCTGGCGCCGGCGGCGCGCAGCTGGCCCCAGGACGAGAAAATGGCGGTGGAGCCGCCCGTGCCCATCATGCCGCCAAAGACCGGGTTGCCGTACTTGGCATTATCGGCAGGCGAGTGCTCGAAACGCATCTGGCTCCAGTCGGCGTCGATCTCCTCGGCGACGATGGTGGTGAGACCCGTCGAGACCCCCTGGCCGAATTCGATGTGGCGCAGGTAGACGGTGATCGTGTTGTCGGAGCCGATGCGGACATAATCGCCAAGCGCGGTCTGCGCGACCGGCCCGGCCGCGGCGGCGGTGTTTCCGACCGAGCAGCCGACGGCAAAGCCGGCGGCGCCGAGGCCCATGACCGTCAAAACGAGACGGCGCGAGGGGGAGAAGGTTGCGGTGTCAGCCATGTCGATTACCCCATGATCTCGGAGGCGCGCGCGACGGCGCCTCGGATGCGGTGATAGGTGGCGCAGCGGCAGATGTTGGAGTTCATGCCGTCGGTGATCTGCTGCTCGGTGGGTTTTGGCGTCGTGGTGAGCAACGCTGCCGCGGCCAGCATCTGGCCGGACTGGCACCAGCCGCACTGAACCACATCCAGCTCCTGCCACGCGGCCTGCACGGCTTTGCCGGCCGGGGTATCGAGGCCTTCGATCGTGGTGATCTTCTTGCCAGCGAGCGAAGCGGCGGGCGTCATGCAGGCGCGCGTCGGCTCGCCATCGACCAGCACAGTGCAGGCGCCACAGGCGGCGACGCCGCAGCCGAACTTCGTACCGGTGAGCTTGAGGTCCTCACGCAGATACCAGAGCAGGGGGCGATCCTCCTCGCCGACATACTCCTGTTCCTTGCCGTTGATCGTCAGCTTCATGGCAACCCTCCGCCGTCAGCCTGTGAGGCTGAAAATATGCTCGTGCAGCGCTGCAGCGCCGTCGTGTCAACCCTATGTGAGCGCTCGCTCACATATATGGAAGTGGGCGTGCGCAACTGACCACGCCTGTGGCGGGAAAGCGATATGTACAGCCAACTACAGCGACGGTTGCCTAATGGGAGGGCGGCTCTGCGCCAGCCTTTTTATCCTTACGCTTGCGCGACATCAGGTTCAGGAATTCCACAAAGGCCGAGAAAGCCATCGCAGCGTAGATGTAGCCCTTGGGAACGTGGATGCCGAAGCCATCGGCGATCAGCACCATGCCGATCATCAGCAGGAAGCCGAGCGCCAGCATGACGACCGTCGGATTGGCGTTGATGAAGCGGGCAAGGGGCCCTGATGCCAGCAGCATCACGGTTACGGCCGAGATGACCGCGATGAACATGATGACCAGATGATCGGTCATGCCGACGGCTGTCAGGATCGAGTCGATCGAGAAAACCAGGTCGAGGATGATGATCTGGACGATGGCGGCGCCGAAATTGAGGGCGACGCGGCCGGTGATCGGCGCGCCTTCCTTGGCGTCAGTATGAACGTCCATGGTGTGGTGGATTTCCGTGGTCGCCTTCCAGACCAGGAACAGGCCGCCGGCGATCAGGATGAGGTCACGCCAGGAGAAGGCGGTCTCGAAGGTGGCCTCGCCATGTTCGCCCGGCGGGCCGACGAGGCCGAGGTCGATGACCGGCTGGATCAGGCCGACCACCCACGTGATCGTGAACAGCAGAGCCAAGCGCATGATCAGCGCCAGCGAAATGCCGATGTTCCGCGCCTTCGCCCGCTGATGCTCGGGCAACTTGTTGGTCAGGATCGAGATGAAGATCAGGTTGTCGATGCCGAGCACGATTTCCATGACCACGAGCGATACAAGGGCCGCCCACGCGGCCGGATCGTTCAGCAGCGGCGTAAAGTCAAAATCCATGGTGATGGCAGCTCCCTCGCCCACGCGGGCTTGTCGGCTATGTAGGCGGATTGCGGCGCCGAGTTAAGCGGAAAGCGACAGGTAAGCAGGGTTACGCAAGGCGAAGGCGCATGATGAATTCGTCATCGATCGTGTCGCCGACCTTGAACTTGTAGCCGCCGACCTTGTCGAAGCCACGGCTTTCATAAAGCGCGATCGCCTTGTCGTTGGATTCCCATACGCCGAGGAAAAGGTTCTTCGCCCCCCGCTGGCGCGCCCGTTCGATCGCCCATGCCAGCAGGATGCGGCCGACGCCGACGCCCTGTCCGTGCTGGTAGACATAGACGCGGTGGAGTTCGAGGGCGGGTTCAGGGCCGGTGTCGATCGGCAGCTTGCAGGGGCCGATCTTGCAGTAGGCCACCATGCGCTTGCCCGAATAGGCGATGCGCACCTCGACATCCGGGTCCTTGAGGTCCGCCTCCATCTTGCCGACGGAATAGGTATCGTCGAGGAACTGGCGCAGGTCGCCTGGCGGATAGAGGTCGCCAAACGTTTCGGCGAACGTTTCACGGCCAATCTCCGCCAGTCCTGCGGCGTCCTTCAGCTGGGCGTCGCGAAAGGTCAGATCGCGGTCCACGATCACTCCACCTTGAATCAAAAGTGTATGTCAGTTGCCCGGCTCGGCGCGGGAAGCATAGACGAATTCGCGCACCGCGTCGCCCAGCAACACCAATTTCGCCAGCGACCATCCGCCCTGCCTGTCGAATGCGCCCATGGGTTGCATCAGGCGGTCGGCGAGGGCCTTGCGGGGCGCGATCCAGGCTTCGACCAGAAGGCGGGCCGAATCGCGGTCGAGGCCGTCAGCATGGGCGCCTGCTTTCCGGGCGTGGCGGATCGCGGCGACCGTGAGTTCGCTCTGCTGGCGGGGCAGGTCGTCGGCGACGCGCTGGAGGGCGAGGCGATCCCAGTGGTCACGGGGCTGCAGGTCGCGTGCGGCCGCGCGCATACGGTCAAGGCCGAGCTGGGCGCCGACCTGGTGCTGGACGAACAGGGCCGCGGCAAGCGGCCAGCGCGTCTGTTCGGCGATTTCCACAGTCTCGCGGGCCGAGGCCAGCGCGCGGACCAGGGCGACATCATGGGCGACGTCGGCCAGCGCGCCTGCTGCGCGGTATTGCTCGGCGCGCGCTTCGACACGGCCGAGAACGAGCGGCGAGAGGGCGGAGGGAAGCAGCGCGCGGACCTCGGCGATTGCATCATGCGAGCGATCGACCGTGCGCGCGATCGAGCTGGTGCGGATGAGGTCAGGGTCCGACAGGAACCCGCCCGCCAGCATGCGGAGGTTGGCGGACGTTTCGACCATCATCAGGGTCTGCGCCTGGGCCGGGACCTTGCCGTCAAGCGCGCTGATCCGGTCAACGAGGTCGTCGATGTGGAAGGCGGAGTACGCCGCCTCGAAGGCCTGCGCCACATGGCCGGCGTCGATGCCTTCGGCGTCGCGCTTCTGGACTGCAAACACAGGCCCGGTGAGGTTGACGATGCGGTTCGAGAGCATGGTGGCGACGATCTCGCGGCGCAGCCGGTGGTGCTTGCGGGCCTCGGCGAACTTCGCCAGTTCGTCGGGGAAATAGTGGATCAGCAGCGGTTCAAACGCCGGATCGTCCGGCGCCTTGGAGGCCACGATGGATGAGAACAGGTCGAGCTTGGCGTAGGCCATGATGACGGCGAGTTCCGGGCGCGTGAGGCCGAGCCCAAGGTCGCGCAGCTTGCGGAAGGATTCGGTGGAAGGGAGGCCCTCGACCGCGCGGTCCAGCTTGCCTTGGGCCTCAAGCGTCTCGATCAGGCGTTCATGACTGTCGAGGTCGGCGGACGCGGTTGCCTGCATCATGCTGAGCGCGCCGGTCTGGTCGTAGTTGTTCTGCAGGACAAGGTGGCCGACCTCGTCCGTCATGCTGGCGAGCAGGGCGTTGCGATCGTCGGCCTTAAGCGCCTGTCTGTTGATCGCCTCGGTGGTGAGGATCTTGATGTTGACCTCGTGATCGGAGCTATCCACGCCGGCGGAATTGTCGATGGCGTCTGTGTTGATACGTCCGCCATGGCGGGCGAATTCGATGCGCGCCGCCTGCGTCATCCCTAGATTGGCGCCTTCGGCGATGACTTTGGCTTTCAGGTCCTTCGCGTCCATGCGCAGCGCATCGTTGGACTTGTCGCCCACGTCGGCATGGCTCTGCGCCGAGGCCTTGATGTAAGTGCCGATGCCGCCGAACCAGAGCAGGTCCGCCTCGGCGCCGAGCAGCGCCTTCATCAACGCGTCGGGCGTGACGGCGTCGTCGGTGAGACCGGTGAGGGCTTTCACTTCCGGCGACAGCGGGATCGACTTGGCCGAGCGTTCAAAGACGCCGCCGCCCCTGGAAATCAGCGCCTTGTTGTAGTCCGCCCAGGACGAGCGCGGCAGGTCGAACATGCGCTTGCGCTCGTTCCAGGTCGCCTCGAGATCTGTCGGGTTGGGATCGAGGAATATGTGGCGGTGGTCGAAGGCGGCGCGCAGCTGGATGCATTTCGACAGCAGCATGCCGTTGCCGAACACGTCGCCCGACATGTCGCCGATGCCGATGACCGAGAAGGGCTGGGTCTGGGTGTCGCTCCCCATTTCCCTGAAATGGCGTTTCACCGCTTCCCACGCGCCGCGCGCGGTGATGCCCATCTTCTTGTGGTCGTAGCCGACCGAGCCGCCCGACGCGAATGCGTCGCCAAGCCAGAAATTGTAGTCAGCGGAGAGTCCGTTGGCGATGTCAGAGAAGGTCGCTGTGCCCTTGTCGGCGGCGACGACGAGATAGGGGTCGTCACCATCCCACGCCACGACGCCCGGCGGATGCACGGTCTTGCCGTCAACGATGTTGTCGGTGAGCTGGAGAAGCGCGCCGACGAACACTTTATATGCCGCGATCCCGGCGGCCTGGATTTCCTCGCGCGTGCCTTTTGCGGGCAGGGTCTTCGGATAGAAGCCGCCCTTCGAGCCCACCGGCACGATGACGGCGTTCTTCACCTGCTGCGCCTTCACGAGACCGAGCACTTCGGAGCGGAAATCATCGCGCCGGTCGGACCAGCGCAGGCCGCCGCGTGCGACGGGACCGAAGCGCAGGTGGACGCCTTCGACATCCGGCGACCAGACGAAGATTTCGCGGAAGGGCCGCGGCGCGGGCAGCGGGTCCGCCTCGCGGCTGGCGATCTTCACGGCGATGTGCCGATGGGGTTTGCCCGTCGCGTCGGTGAGATAGAAGTTGGTGCGCTGGAGGGATTTCACCAGCGCCAGAAGCCTGCGCAGGGCGCGGTCTGCATCCAGCGTGGCGACGGCTTCGAGCTGCTTTTCGATCTCGGCGATAACTGGCGTGGCCGCTGCCGTGCGGGCGGTGAGGTCGCCTTTGGCTGTTGGGTCGAACTTGATTGCGAACAGCTTCAGCAGGTTGTTGGCGATGTCAGGATGTTCGGCGAGGGCGCGGACCTGAACCAGTTCGGAGGGATCAAGGCCCGACTGGCTGCGATAGCGGCAGAGGGTACGGAGCAGGGCCGCGGCGCGCCAGTCAACGCCAAGCGCCACCACCAGGCTGTTGAAGCGGTCATTCTCGGTGTCGCGCGCCCAGATCGCCTCGAAGGCTTTCTCGAAGCGTGCGTCGAGTCGCTTCTGGCCCGCCGGGCGGTCGATAGCGAGGTCGTGGACGTAGACCGTGCCGCCGGCATTGTCTTCGTGCTGGGAAATTCGGATCGGATAGCCGACCTCGGCCTGCACGCGCAGGCCCATGCGTTCGAGCACGGGCACGATCTCGGCAAGATCGAGCGGGCTGTCGCGATGGTAGATTTTCACGCGGCTGATATTGGCCTCGAAGTCGGGGCCCCAGACGCGGGCGCGCAGCGCCTTGCCGGGAGCGAGTGAAGCGAGCGTGAGCAAGTCAGCGAGCCCCTCTTCGGGCTGGAAGGCTTCCTTGTAGGCGACGGTGAAGTGCGCGAGGGCTGTCAGCGCCTGGTCACCGCCGGTCGCGCGGGCAACGCGGGCGAGCGCGTCCTCCCACGTCTCGAACAGCTGGCGCATCTGCAGGTCGAGCGCGTCTTGATCCGGTTCGGGATGACCGCGGTCGACGCCAATGATCAGGTGGACGCGCGCCAGCGGACCCTCGCCGAAGGAGGGATAGTAGGCCGTGGTGCGGCCGCCATAGGCGTCGGCCAGCAGACGGTGCGCGCGGGTGCGGAGTTCCGAATTGTAGCTGTCACGCGGCGTATAAAGCAGCGCAGAAACATAGCGGTCGAAGCGGTCGCGACGGATGAACAGGCGCGTTCTTGGCCGCAGCAGCAGGCGGAGAACGCCAGAGGAGATGCGTTCGAGATCGGCTTCGGAAATCTGGAAGAGTTCGTCTCGCGGATAGGATTTGAGCACCAAGTCGAGCTGTTTCTGCGTGAAGCGCGAGCCCTGAGGTGCGGCCGCTTTCACATTCTCGATCTTGCGGCGGATCAGCGGCACTTCGTCGGCGGCGCGGATATAGGCCTCCGAGGTGAACAGGCCGACGAAGCGGGTCTCGCCAATGACGTCCCCGCGTGCGTCATAGCGTTTGACGCCGATATAGTCGGCATGGCTGCGGCGATGGACGCGGGAGACGAAACTGGCCTTGGCCACGATGATGGGCGACGGCTCGTTGATCAGGGCGCGCACGGTTGGCGTCAGCATGGTGGGCTCTGCGCCGCGCGACAGCACGTTGCGTTCGTAATCGCGCAGGATGCCGAGGCCCGAGGCTTCATCGACGACCGGCTCCTCGGCGGCGAGGCGGCCATCCTTGTCGATCGCGAAGGTGTAGTCGCGTGCGCCGAGATAGGTGAAGTTCTCGTCCGCCAACCAGGCGAGGAAGGCGCGCGCCTCGTTGATCTCAGCCGAGGTGCGGCCGCCCGTGGCTTTCACGCTGGCGAGTTCGGCCGCGACGGATTCCATCTTCTCGCGCATGGCGTGGAAATCGGCGTTCACCACGGCGACGTCGGCGAAGGTGTCTTCCAGGCGCTTCTGCAGTTCGGCGCGCAGGTGATCGTCGAGCAGCGGCAGATGAATCTGGATGGCGGAGCGGTTGCCTTTGGGGCCGGCGACAACCGGGTGCAGCACGGCGCGGATCTCGACCTTGGCTTCCTGGCAGGCGACGATGGCGCTGTCGACGAGGAAGGCCAGGTCGGGGCCGACGATCTCGGCGATATCCAGCCGCAGCGGCCGATCGCCCGCGCCGATGGCGCGCCGCACGCGGATGGCGCGGCCGTCATTGGCTTCGTTCTGGCGGTTGAAGTCCCACAGGCCAAGCGCGAGGACGGCGGCGTCTTCCGTCGTCAGCGCGAGGAAGTCCTCCACAAAGGCGTCGGCGCGATACTGGTCGAGGAAGTCCAGCAGCGCGGGATCGTCCTTCTTCTTCGGCGCCAGCGCGCGGTTGGCGGCAAGCAGGTCATCCCGAGAAAAGGCGAGTTCGTTGGACAGGGGAAACTCTCCGGACGGAAAGCGTGAAGGCGTGACGCGGCAGGAACGACGCGGGGAATCACAACGAGCGAGTGCTAAACCCGTGCGGGATTGGCGTGCAAGGGCAGGATCGTGCAGGTTTCGTGTTGCAGTGCAGTGAACGCGCGCGCTTCTACCCTGAAGCGGCGCCTTCCCCCTCATCCTCTTCCTTCACGGCATACGCGCCGGGATTGCCATTGGCGGACAGGAGCACGGCGATCCAGCGGGCGCCCGGCACCTGGGCCAGCACGATCATCACCATCACGGTGAGCGGCGCCGAGAGGAACATGCCCGCTGGGCCCCAGAGCGCACCCCACACGGCGAGCGAGAGCAGTACGACCAGCGGCGACAGATTGAGGCTGTCGGCCTGCATGCGCGGGGCGACGAAATTCCCGATCAGGAACTGCCACACACTGACGCCTGCAAAGACGATGGCTGCACAGAGCAGGCTGTCGTCGGGCATCCATCCCGGCCACGCGGACAAGGGCTGCACGACGGCGAACAGGGTGGGCAGGATTGTCGCGATGATCGAGCCGACCGTAGGAATGTAGTTCAGCACGAAGATCACGAAGGCCCAGAACAGGGCGTTGTCGAGACCGACGATGAGCAGCGTCACATAGGTCAGCGATGTCGCGATGATCGACAGCGCGGTCTGCACCCAGAGATACTGCTCCATCGTCCGGCGGATCTCCTGCCCGATCAGGCGCGCCTTGGTGCGATCCTTGGGGCGCTTGAAAATCTCGTCCAGCTGCTTCGAGAATGCGCTGGCCGACACGATCAGGAAGGCGACGTAGATGAAGACAAGCGCCATGTCGCCGACGAGGCTGGAGGCGACATTGCCGGCGATCTGCGCGATGCTGGTCGCGTTGCTGGACAGAAGCTGCGCGACGGTTGGCGGCTGGGCGGACATCGTGTCGGGGTTCGGGATCGTCACGGGCGGGACGGGCTCGCCTGGCGCCAGGGGCAGAGCGGGAGCCGCTGGGCCGAGAAGGTTGAGCTGGGTATAGACCTGCTTGATGATGTCGTTGATGTGACGCTCGTAGTCGCTCGACTTGGCGACGAACTCCTCCACCGCGCCGCGCGTCACGCCGATGAAGATCACGATGCTCAGCACCACGATGATCACGGCGAAGAGGTAAGCCAGCCAGCCCGGCAGATTGGGGAAGGGGCGGCGGATGGCGCGCGCGAAACCCTCCATCACCAGCCAGACGAAAATCGCCATGGCGAAGGGCGCAAGAATGCGTGCGCCCTGGGTCAGCACCGTGCCGATGGCGACGGTGGCGATCACCCAGATGCCGGCCGTCAGCCACGTCCGATTATTCATTCCGTCCGACTGTTGCATGCCACAGACTTATTTCGCGTCGCGCCCTGTGCAAAGCAGGATCGCACGATTCTTCCACCGCCAAGGAGCGCGCTTGGCGTGGCGGCTCAGCGTGCCTAGTCTGGCCCTCCACGATAGCGGAACAGCAGAATGACCGACTCGATCTTCCTTGGCGGCGGCGGACCCGGCCACAAGAGCCCCCAGAATCTGCTGCTGGCGCGGGCCAACCGGCATGGGCTGGTGGCCGGGGCGACCGGAACCGGCAAGACGGTGACGCTGCAGGTGATGGCCGAGCAATTCTCGGCGGCCGGGGTTCCGGTATTCTGCGCCGACGTGAAGGGCGACCTGTCCGGCATCTGCGTGGCGGCGACGCCGGAGGGGAAGGGGCTGGAGAAGATCAACGAGCGCATCGCCCAGATCGGCATGGCGCCGATCACCTATCAGGCAGCGCCCTGCATCTTCTGGGACATCTATGGCAAGCGCGGTCATCCGATTCGGGCGACCGTATCGGAGATGGGGTCGCAGCTGCTGTCGCGCCTGCTCGGCTGCAACGATACGCAGGAGGGCGTCATCACCATCGCCTTCCAGTATGCCGACGATAACGACCTGCCGCTGCTCGACTTCAAGGATCTGCGCAGCCTGCTGACCCATGTCTCGACCATCGCGCCGGAAATCCAGCGCACGTATGGGAACGTTGCGGCGGCTTCGATCGGTGCGGTGCAGCGCCAGCTGCTGCTGCTGGAGCGGGAAGGGGCGCCGCAATTCTTCGGCGAGCCGGCGCTGGAGCTGGCTGACTTCATGCGGGTCGATACGCAGGGGCGCGGCTATGTGAATGTGCTGGATGCGACCACGCTGATCAACTCGCCGCGGCTCTATTCCACTTTCCTGCTGTGGCTGCTGGCCGAGTTGTTCGAGCAGCTGCCGGAGGTGGGCGACCCGGACAAGCCGAAGCTGGTGTTCTTCTTCGACGAGGCGCACCTGCTGTTCGACGGCGCGCCCAAGGCGCTGGTGGACAAGATCGAGCAAGTGGTGCGCCTCATCCGCTCCAAGGGCGTCGGCGTCTATTTCGTCACGCAGAATCCGCGCGACCTGCCGGAGAATGTGCTGGCCCAGCTGGGCGCACGCGTGCAGCACGCGCTGCGGGCCTATACGCCGACCGAACGCAAGGGCGTGAAGGCGGCGGCGCAGAGTTTCCGGCCGAATCCCGCCCTGGATACCGAGACCGCGATCACTGAGCTGGGGACGGGCGAGGCGCTGGTGTCTTCGCTCGATGTGAAAGGCGCGCCAACCGTGGTGGAGCGGACGCTGGTCCGGCCGCCGGCGTCGCGCCTTGGTCCAGCGACGGATGCGGAGCGAGCAGCGGTGCAGGCGCTGAGCCCCGTGGCGCTGAAGTATGACGCGCCTATCGACCGGGAGTCGGCCTACGAAATCCTGACCGGCCGCGAAGCTCAGGCGTCCAAGGAGAAGGATGCTCTGAAACGGGCCGAGGCCGCAGAAGCTGAAGCTGCAAACGCGCGCAAGGAAGCGGCGAAGGCGGCGGCGGCCAGCAGGAGCCAGGCGACGACAAGGGGTTCGACCACGCGCGCGACCGCGACGCGGAAATCGACGCGGCAGACGCCGGCGGAGGCAGCTGGCAGCACCTTCATCCGGACCGCCGCGCGCGAGGCCACCAAGTTCATCTTCCGCGGCATGTTCGGGAACCGGAAGCGCTAACAGGATGTGCGGGAAGTTCACGCAGATGGCGACGTGGGCGGAGGTCGTGGCCTTCTCCGCGCCGCTGGCCGCAATTCCCGAAGGCGAGCCGGTGACGGTCTCGACGCCGATGCGGATCGCCAGAGTGATGCGGCTGGGCGAGGATGGCGGGCGCGAGTTTGCGCCGATGCGCTGGGGGTTCTCGAAGCCTGAGAACCCGTCGTTCAAGCCGGATCACATGCATGCCCGCGCCGAGACGATCGACACGCGCCCGACTTTTGCGGAGGCTTTTGCCGAACGCCGCGGGATCGTGCTGGTCGAGACGTTCAACGAGGGCGAACAGCTTCCCGGCGGCAAGACGCAGCAATGGGTGATCCGCCCGAAGGACCGAAAACCCATGGCCATCGCCGTGATCTGGGAAGAATGGGTGGGCGATGCCGGGTCTGAGCCGACTTTCGTCATGGTGACCGTGCCGCCGAACCCGCTGATCGCCCGCATCACCGACCGCATGCCGGCGATCCTGCGCCAGGAAGACTGGGCGGTATGGCTGGGCGAGGACGACGCGCCGCTGAAGCATGTGAAGGCGTTGCTCAGGACTTTCGACGACGAAGGCAATTGGGAGATGGCGGAACAGGCGCCAGCGAAGTCATCCAAAGCTGCCAGGCCGAAGGCGCCCAATCCCAAATTCCAGGGCGACCTGTTCTGATTGTGTGACCGGCAATACCAACGGACTGTTCAGGACAGGTTCACTGGATGCGCGCGAGCCTCTTTCCATAGAGAAGAGGAACCGCACGATGATCACAGGAAATCGCGCCCTTCTGATGGCCGCCAGCCTCGCGGCTGGCCTCGCCATTGCCGGCGTCGCTGTCGCCCAGAGCAACAATACCAGCACCAACACATCGACCAATACGAGTTCCGACCGCAACTCAAGTAATTCGAGCTCGAACTCCTCCAGCAACCAGTCGCGCTCGTCCGAGGGCGTGCGCGACCTGCGCATCGACGAGCGTATCGACCGGCGTGGCGGCTCCACACGCTATGAATACCGGGAATACGATCGCGATGATCGCGGCGAGGCGCGCTACGTCTACGTTTCGCGTGACCGTGACCGCTGGGATGATGACCGCGATGACGATGATCGCTGGGACGATGACGACGATCGCGACGACGACTGATCCTCCCGACACGGATCAATGAGCGACTCTTCGGGCGAAAATAAATTCGCACGAAGAGTCGCGAACGCGATTCTGGAAACTTCGCGTTCAGCTTCTCGGGGCAGGTTGCGCTCATCAGATCGATCGATGACTGCCGCGTGCAGCGTCGCCAACAGAGAAGCAGGAGAGCAGAATGCCTACCTCGAAAAAATCCACCACCAAGAAATCCGCCGCCCCGAAGGCCGCCGCCGTCAAGGTTGCGAAGGTGATCGCGATGCCGGCGCCGATGCCGTCCGCCCCGATGCCGGTTGCCAAGCCGGTCGCCCTCGCTCCGGTCTCCAACGTGATCGCGATGCCGAAGAAGCTGGTTGCGAAGAAGCCGGTCACGAAGAAGAAGCCGGTGGTGAAAGCCTCGGCGAAGAAGCCCGCCGCCAAGAAGCCCGTCGCGAAGAAGCCGGCGCCGAAGATGAAAATGGCCGCCGCCGCCGTGAAGCCCGCCAAGAAAGTGGCGCGCAAGAAGAAGTAGGAGCTACCCGACGGGTAGATATCCTCCGACAGGATGCGACGGCGCGACCTTCATGAGGTCGCGCCGTTTGCGTTTGGGGCTGGTGATCCCCGCGCTCGTGCTTCGACGGACGCCAGCTTCGCTGGCTGCTCAGCATGAGCGCTACTTTGGCATCTGCACCGAAGCGCTCATCCTGAGCAGGCCCGAAGGGCCGTCCGTCGAAGGACGAGCGCGGGCTTACGGCCGGTACATCAACACGAACCACAGGCCGGCGGCAGAGGCGGCGGAGATCGCGGCGCCAGTGAGGAGCCAGGCCCAGCCGGTGGTTTGCCTGACCATGACAGGTGCAGGTGGGGCGGCGGCGGCGCGGTTCAAGGCTTCGTCCAGCTTCGCGAGCGTTTCGGGCAGGCGGCGGAGGTGGGTGAGCGTTTCGCGGGCGGCATCGATCGCGAGCTTGCGGAGGCCCTCGGCGCCGAATTCACGGCGGCTCCAGCGTTCGACGATGGGCTGGGCGGCCTGCCAGATATTGTGGGCAGGATCGATCGCGCGGGCGACGCCTTCGACCTGCACCATGGTTTTCTGGAGCAGGATCAGTTCGGGTCGCAGGTGCATGCCGAACTGGCGGGTGATGTCGAACAGTTGGAGCAGGACGCGGGCCATCGAGACTTCGGTGGCGTCCTTGCCGAAAATCGGTTCGCCGACGGAGCGGAGCGCCTGCGCGAACTCGTCCATCGAGTGCGAGGCGGGAACGTAGCCTGCCTCGAAGTGAACGCGGGCGACGTGCTTGTAGTCGCGATCGAGAAAGCCCTTGATGATCTGGGCGAGGAACAGGCGCTCGTTCGGGCCGATGCGGCCCATGATGCCGAAGTCGACCAGCACGAGGCGACCATCGGGCGTGAGGATCATGTTCCCTTCATGCAGGTCGGCATGGAAGAAGCCGTGATCAAGGGCGCAGGCGAGGAAGCCGCGCGTGATGCGGTTGGCGATATCGATGCGCTGGTCGGCGGACATAGGGCCGGGGTTGGTGAGCGAGCGGCCCTCGATCCATTCGGTGGTGAGGACGCGCTGGCTGGTGCGCTCCCAATCGACCTCGGGGGCGTGGACATAGCCGTCGATGGCGGCGATCTCGGCGAATTCGGATGCCGCGCCAGCCTCGAAACGCAGGTCCATCTCGCGGGTGAGGGAGGTGGCCATGGTGTCGATGAAGGCGGCGGGCTCCATGCGCTGGACTTCCGGGTTGCCGTGTTTTTGCGCGGAATAGGCGATGCGCTTCATCGCGCGGAGTTCAAGCTCCATTATGCGCTCGATATTGGGGCGCAGGATTTTCACCGCGCGCGGTCCCTTCGGCGTTTCGATGCGGTGGACCTGGGCTACCGAGGCGGCGGCGATGGGGTTGCCGAGATCGGGAAACAGGCGGTCGGTCTCGGCGCCGAATTCGGCGCGAAGTGATTTCACGGCCTGCGATTTGGGGAAGGGCGGGATCTTGTCCTTGAGGCGCGAAAGATCGGTTGCCGCCTCGACGCCGATCACGTCGGGGCGGGTGGCCATGAACTGGCCGAGCTTGATCCAGGCGGGGCCGAGTTTTTCCAGCGCACGCGCGAATCGTTCGCCGGGACGGCCGCGGCCGCCGCCGCCGGGAAGGATGCGGAGGAGGGCGCCGGCAGCTTTGGCCGCAAACGGAATCCGCGAGCGATAGGCGTCCGGAATGATGACGTCGTTCCGCACCATGACCGCGCCGGCGCGGGCGAGGCGCAGATAGTCGCTGAGCGCAGTGAACATCCTACACCGCCCATCCGGTGTGGAGGGCGGCGATGCCGCCGGAATAGTTCCAGTAGTTCACCTCGCCGAATCCTGCAGCGCGGATGCGGGCTGCGAAATCGTCCTGGTTCGGAAAGCGGCGGATCGATTCGACGAGATACTTGTAGCTGTCCTTGTCGCCGGTCACGAGACCGCCGAGCGCCGGAATGACGTTGAACGAATACTGGTCGTAGGCCTGCTGCAGGACGCGGTGCGTCATGTGCGAGAATTCGAGGCAGGCGAAACGCCCGCCCGGCTTCAGCACGCGGCGGAATTCCGACAACGCCTTGTCGATCTCGACCACGTTGCGGATGCCGAAGGAAATCGTCACCGCGTCAGCGCTGCGATCCGGGAAGGGGAGGCAAGCCGCATCGCAGGCGAGGCGGGGCATGTTGTGGTCGTCCGGCTTGATGCCGGCGACGAGCATCGCCTCGTTGATGTCGGAGACGAAGGTCATCGTTTCGGCCGTCACGTTGCGGCGGCGGGCGACATCGTTGGCGCGTTTCTGGAAGGCGCGGGCGACATCGCCGGTTCCGCCCGCCACATCGATCAGCGTCTCGCCGGGCTGGGGGTTCAGCCAGGCGATCATGTTGGCTTTCCAGATCCTGTGGACGCCCGCCGACATCAGGTCGTTCATCAGATCGTACCTGTTTGCCACCGAGGCAAACACGTCTTTGACGCGACGGGATTTTTCATCCCGGCTTACATCCTCGAAACCGAAGGAAACCTTGTCCTCGTCCATCTGGAGAACATAGGCGAACGGCCCGCCCGCGGCTATATCCGCCTGATGCCAGAATTGCCTGAAGTCGAGACTGTTCGTCGCGGGCTTGTCCCCGCGATGGAAGGTAAACGCATTCTCCGCGTCGAGACGCGCCGGGAGAACCTGCGTTTCCCGTTTCCCGAGAATTTTAACCAGCGCATCGAAGGCGCCCGGCTGACGCGCCTGGGGCGGCGGGCGAAATACCTGGTGGGCGAGTTGTCGAACGGCGAAGCGCTGATCATGCACCTGGGCATGACGGGGCGATTCACGGTGTCGGGGGCGAAACCGGGGAAGTTCCATCATCATGCCGGCGAGGACGAAAAGCACGATCATGTCGTGTTCGGCATGCAGGGCGGCGCGCGCGTGGTTTTCAACGATGCGCGGCGGTTCGGGTTCATGGACCTGTGGCCGGCGGACGACCTCGATCAGTATCCGCCATTTGCGGGAATGGGGCCCGAGCCGATCTCGAATGAATTCTCGGGCGCGTATCTGGTGGAGGCTTTCGCCGGCAAGAAGACGCCTGTGAAGGCGGCGCTGCTGGACCAGACCATGGTTGCGGGGCTGGGCAATATCTATGTCTGCGAGGCGCTGTTCCGGTCGGGTATTTCGCCGAAGAAGCTGGCGGGGTCTCTGAGGCGGGAGCGGCTGGAGAAGCTCGCTGTCGAAGTCCGGAAAGTGATCGAGGAGGCGATCGTCGCCGGCGGCTCGACGATTTCGGACTTCAAGACGGCCGATGGCGAGCTGGGCTACTTCCAGCATTCCTTCCAGGTCTATGACCGGGAGGGCGAGGGGTGCGTGGTCTGTGAGAAGCCGGTGAAGCGGATGGTCCAGTCGGGGCGGTCGACGTTTTATTGTGCGGGCTGCCAGCGGACATGAGGGAGCGATCCTTGCCGTGGGGCGACAGGGGTGGCGCGCGTGAGAGCCTGATCAGGTCAGGCTAGATTTGTTGACACATCAACGGTGTCATTCTGGACGCGTCCTTCGACTGGCTCAGGATAAACAGCGCGAGCCCATGAGTGGGTTGTGACAGATGTGCGTGTCGCCCCTGGGTTCCGGCTCGCACGCTGCGCGTGCGTCCGGAATGACAGGGCGGGAGCAGCATAAACGGCGTCGCGCTCGGCCTTGTGCCGGGCGTCTTGGTTGATGGCTTCGTGGGGATCGATGCTGAGTCCCCACGGTGTGCCAACAGGGATTCTCGGGACGAGCCCGAGAATGACTCCGTGGGTGTGGTTGTTGTCCTGAAGTTGAATGCCGGACGTCGCCTGGGGCAGGTCTTCGTGCGCAATGGCCGTGTGCCAATCACGGCTGGTGCGTTTGAAGATCATCCCGAGCGTTGTCGCAGCGCCTTGCACGAGGCTCACGAAAACGCACAGCACCGCCTCCAGCAAAAGCTGGATGAGCGGCGGGTTGCCTAATCCTTGTGTGCGGTTTCGTGCTCGTGTCATGCGGCCGATTATACGGCGCCATTTTCCCCCGCCGATCCTGTGCCTCTGTTTCCCCCAAATTTTTCGGGCAAGTCACTGAAATTGCGGGCGAAGATTTTTGAGTTTCCCTCAAATCGTGACAACGACTTTTCCCCAAACTCGGCGCCGATTTGGGAGGTCGAGAGAGCTACTCGCGCGACAGGCCGAGCTTCTGCAGGCGGGCGAGGTAGGCGGTCATGCGGGCGGTTTTCTGCTCGGCGAGTTCGGCGAGGTAGGGCCAGGTGTAGAGGCCGGTGTCGTGGCCGTCGTCGAAGCGGATGCGGAGGGCGTAGCGGCCGACGGGGTCGGCGGCGAGGACGCCGACATTGCGTTTGCGGGCGGGAGGCGGCGGGCGCTCATTGCCGTGGCCTTTGGTCTCGGCGCTGGGGCTTTCGACACGCAGGAGTTCGTAGGGGATGGCGGCCTCCGCGCCGTCGTCAAAGCGGATCAGGAGTTCGGCGCGGGCCTTGCTGAAGCGGAGTTCGAGGGGCCAGGCGGTGGTGGTCATGGAATGGAATACCCTTGCCGCTTCCCCCATCCGGCCCTTGGGCCACCTTCCCCGTGAACAGGGAAGGACGGGCGCCGCGGTCGTTTTTACTTCGAGGCGCCGAGGTCGCGGGCTTCGTCGCGGAGCATCACGGGGACGCCGTTGCGGATGGGATAGGCGAGACCGGCGGCGCGGCTGACCAGCTCGTTGGCTTCGCGGTCATAGGTCAGCGCCGAACGCGAGACGGGGCAGACGAGGACTTCGAGCAGACGCGGGTCGACGCCAGGCTCCTGGCCCGAATCAGCGTGGTTCGTTCCATCCTCACGCGACTTGCTTTCTGCAGCGCTCATCATTGCACGTATCCGCCACCCTGACCTGGACGCTCCATTTCTAGCAGACTTATAAGCGCCATGCACCTGTCCTCCAACGTGCGGGCTTCGAGCAGCGCCTGCTTCTCGGAATTCGCGAAGGGGCAGCCAGCGGAGAGCGAGTTGATCAGCGCATCGAGGGGTGCTGATTCGACCTCGCTCCAGTCGGCCTTGAAATCGCCGCGGCGAAGATATGTCTCCAGGGCGCCCATCAGCCTGGCCCGGTGCGAATCATCGATTGCGGCGTCCGCGACGAGGTCTTTCGCGAAGGAATTCCAGTTGGTGCGGACGAGGCGATAGGGTGCGCCGGCCTGCAGTTCCTCGCCGATCTCGAAACGCAGGATTCCGGTCAGCACGATGAGATAGCGGCCATCGCCGGTTTCCTGGAAGGCGGTGATGCGGCCGGCGCAGCCGACGCGGCTGAGGGCTGGGCGATCATCATTAAGGGGCGCGTTGGGGCCGAACATGGAGGCGGGCTGGATCATGCCGATGAGCCGGTGGCTCGCGAGGGCTGCATCGACCATCGCAAGATAGCGGGGCTCGAAAATGTTGAGCGGAAGGGTCGCACGGGGGAAGAGCAGCGCCCCGCCCAGGGGGAAGACCGGAATGGCGGCTGGCAGATCAGCTGGTTTGCGGTAGGCGCGTGGCAAGTGGCCCTCGTCGATTGCGTCCCCGCACGCATTGCAGCGTGCATAGCACGACATGGGTGGGGCTGCGAAGCTTTCCAGCCCCTCAGCTGGCGAAGGCGTGGACGAGCAGTGGGCCAGCGACCGCGAGATAGACCAGCAGCGTACCCATCGTGCCGGCGAACCGCCCGATCGAGAATCCGCTGGAGCTTGCGAGGCCGTAGGCGTGGAGGATGCGCGCGACCAGCAGGACGAGGCCGCACATGTGGATGTACCAGGCCGGCATGCCGAGCAGGGCGAGGCCCGCGATGCCCACCATCAGGACCGGCACGTCCTCCACGGCGTTGAGCTGGACGCGGGTGGCGCGGTTGAATTCGGGGCTCGTCTCGCCGGAGGGCAGTTTAAGCCTGGCGCGGCTGCCGCCGACATAGATCTTGAGGCCGAGCATCATGAGGATGAGCAGGCCAATATTCATCGCGGCCGCCTGTGCAGGCGACATGGCTGTCAGGAAATCCATTGAGTTCTCCCCCGAGCCTCGCGCCCGTTGGTGGCAGAGTAGGCGTGCGGCGGTCGCTTTGTCATCCCGGCCGAGCGCAGCGAGAGCCGGGAACCATTCAACCGCCTTCGTACTCTCACAATAGGTCCCGGATAGCGCTCCGCGCTTCCGGGATGACAACCGTAGGCTATGATCCTACCACCTTGCGAAAGGGAGCGACGCATGGCCGAGACGGCATCAGGGGGCGACAGGCTGTTCCGGTCGATTGCGGCCGCGAAGCCCAAGCTGGTGACCGGCGTGCCGGATGGCATGCTGGCGCAGACCATCATGTTGTGTGAGGCCTCGCCCGATTTTCCTTACATCGCGTGCGCGCGCGAGGAGGAGTGCATCGGTGTGGCGTGTGGCGCGGCGATGGCGGGCGAGCGTGCCGTGGTGATGGTGCAGAATGCGGGGCTGCTGAATTCGCTGGGCGCGTTCGCGACGATGGGGCTGCGGTATGGGCTGCCGTTTGTGATCATCGTGACGAACCGTGGCGCGCTGGCGGATCCGAACGGCTACGACATCGAGAAGCGCGAGGCGTTTGATGCGGGCGTGCGGCCGATGGCGCGGGTGTTCGATTTCGATGCGGGGAATTTGCCGGACGATCTTGTCCCCGCAGCGTTCAAATGGGCGGAGGCGGCGCGCAAGCCGGTGATCCTCGCGCTGGAGAAGAGACTTGGCTCTGGTGATGGGGCGGCGGCATGACGGAGCTCAGCAATCTTCCCTCGCAGAAGGATGCGATCGCGGCGGCGCTGGCGCTTTATCCGGCGCGGCCGTTTGCGGTGTCGGACATCGGCTCGCAGACCGGGTGGCTCAAGGCGGCGGGGCATGATCCGCGCAATCTCTACGTGTCGGGGCCGATGGGGCTGGCGACGTCGGTGGCGCTGGGGCTGGCGGCTGTGAGGCCCGAGAGCCAAGTGCTGGCGATTGCGGGCGATGGCGCGCTGGCGATGAACCTGACGTCGCTGGCGACGATTGCGGGTGCGAAGCCGGCGAACCTGTCGATCCTGCTGGTGGACAACCGCGTCTATGAGTTCACCGCGAGCCTGCCGACGCCGACGCAGGAGCTGGACTGGGTCGCGGTGGGACGTGCGTTCTTCGGCGAGGCGCAGTGCATGCGGCTGTCGGAACTGACGCCAGAGCGCTGGGTGGGCGTGACGCGGCCGGCGATGATTGTCGCGGACGTGGCGCCGGCGCCGGGGAAGCCGCCCGCGCTGGGGCTGACGCCTGCGATGATCAGGGCGGAGTTTCTGGGGGCGGCGCGGAGGTAGGGGAAAGTTCCCTCGTAGCGTCCCCCATCTGTCCGCTTTGCATCCACCTTCCCCGCAAGCGGGGAAGGACGGGGCGGCAGTGGGGAACGTCCTTCCCTGCGCGAAGCGCGGGGGAGGTGGCGCGCAGCGACGGAGGGGGAGGCCGCGGGGGGATTGGGGCGCATGCGCGAGATCGAAAAGAAGGCGATGGCGCGCCGGTTTCGCAAGAAGCTAACGCCGCCTGAAGCGCTGATGTGGTGGCGGCTCCGGCGGGACTACGGCGACTGGCGATTCAGGCGACAGCATCCGATCGGGCCTTATACCAGCTGCCCATGATTGTGACTCGATGGGGGATTCCCAAGCTCGGCGAATGCTGGCGCTCTGCTTTGAGCAGGGAGTCTCTGTTTATGGCCCATGGATTGAAAGTTACCCGGAAGGATGCGTCTGCGGCCAAGTTGC
>JANOKS010000122.1:0-4724 GCA_031419455.1 Alphaproteobacteria bacterium | reverse complement strand
CAATTTCGGACGCAAGGCCCTCTTTCATCGCAGCAGCAAATGTCGGGTCGATTTCGCTTGCGATCATGAAAGGTTCGGCCCCCACATCAAAAAAATATGGCCCTCTTCCCTTGTGTGCACCGACGTATTGCGAAGCGAGTTCCTTGGCCCTGTCAGGCTCACCCAAATAGTTGAGCAGCCTCACAGACCCGTTCATATTGTGGCCCTCGATTGACGCTAAGGATTCCAATGCGCCGTGGAAGAAACGTTGGACAAAGCCTTCCGTGTCCTCGCCAATCGCATCATGGTACTCTCGCCAAGCCGCCGAGTATTTCGTCTGGCCTCCAGCCGCGACGCCCGTCGCCACCTCTCTAAAATGAGCTTCGATCTCATCTCTTGAGAAGTAGCCGCGATCGATCTGATTGATCAGTAAATGGTCAAAGCGATCGGTTATCCTGTAGCCCAATTCTGAAAGAGTTCCTCGCCAACCCTCATCGTCTCCAGTGGGGTCCTTGCTAAAGTCGAACCTGTTTTGATCCATGGTCTCGCGTAGAAAGTCAGGAGCGGGAAAATCGCGAAGACCGGACAAGGACGCTGTTGCCGCGGCTACAGTAGTCAGCCGATTGCGTAGCTCATCATTTTCAAGCCTTCGCTCGCCTTCTCCTACACTGCTTAGGAACGCTCGGCAGTTTTGCGAAATCTCCATCGCAATCCGAATATTTGTGACGTTGAACGCCTCAAGCAAGCTTGCGATGGGCCCATCAAATAGGTCGACGGTCCCAACTGCGATCTCGCGAATATGTGAGGGCGGTGGCTCCACGCGCATTCGTTTGCCAAACGTTTTCTCAGCGTTTTCCCGAAGCCAATCCTGCTCTTTCTCAGAAAGACGGTCGGTATTTACGATGCAAATCGTCTTGGTGCCGTACGAATTGTTGAGCCCGTCGATGTAGGACACGATCGTCTGAATCGATAGATCGTCATCCTTACGCTCGACATCGTCGAAGCAAACAATGTTGGCTTTTATCGTCTCCTTAGCGACGTGAGCCGCAAGCCGCTCAATTCGCAGAATTCTGAGCAACTCGTTGACGTGCCGACCTTGGTCACGAAAGAGCTTCTGTTTGGGTGCCCGTGCGATGGCTTGAGCGGCAACGGCAAGGTCCAGCTCTTCGCGTGATTTCAGCCCGTACAGTGATACGAATAAGTGCGAATCCGAGTGCTTCTCGGAAAGAACTTTTCTTGCGAGATAGGTTTTTCCAGTCCCCCAGTCCCCTCGAATCAATAGGCTTTTGTGCTCCGCCAGCTCGAGAAAGCTACGAATGGCACCTTCGATGTCTTTCATATCGCGTCCCCCGACGAACTGACCCCCGGATAACCTCTTGGCTTCATCAAAGCCAAGTGCTCCCCCCTCAAATCTCGCTCACATACTCCAGCTCGATCGGGCCGGTCATGATGACGTGGTCGGTCGCTTCGCTCCAGTCGATCTCGATGTCGCCGCCGTCATTGTGGATGAGGGCGTGGCGGTCGGTGAGGTTGCGGCGCGCGGCGGCGACGAGGGCGGCGCAGTTGTTGGAGCCGCAGGCGAGGGTGAGGCCGACATTGCGCTCCCATGTGCGCAGGCGCGTCTCGGTTCTGGAGAGGACCTGCAGGAAGCCGACGTTGACGCCTTGCGGAAACAGCGGGTGCCACTCGACGAGGGAGCCGACGGCTTTCACGTCGATCGTGTGGAGGTCGGGCACGAAGAAGACGACGTGGGGGTTGCCCATGTTCACCGCGCCGGGGAGTTGCAGGTAGGGCGCATCGATCGGGCCGATCTTGAGATCGATGCCGCGCGTGTCCATGCGCTCGGCCAGCGGGATCTCCTCCCATTTGAGGAGGGGCGAGCCCATGTCGACGGCGATGCGTGTGGGGGCGATGCGGTCGGCTTTCAGCTTGCCGGCGACGGTCTCGATGACGAGCTTGTCCTTGCCGGTCTCTTCCATCACCAGCCAGGCGACGCAGCGGGTGGCGTTGCCGCACGCCTCGGCGGAGGAGCCATCTCTGTTCCAGATGCGCATGAAGACGTCGCCGCGGAGCGTCTGCTCCATGGCGATGACCTGATCGGCGCCGACGCCGGTCTTCGGGTCCGCGATGGCCGCGACCTGCTCGGGCTGGAGGCCCAGCCCGCCCTTCCTGTCGTCGAATATGACGAAGGAATTCCCGGCCCCGTTCATTTTCCAGAACTTCATGGGGGAGATTTAGGGCGTTGCGGGGTGGGGCGCTAGCCTGCAGGCCGAGGGGTAATTCTCGTTTTCCTTGCGCCGCCCCGCGCTGGCGTTAACTCTTGTGTCCGGAAAACAGGGGAATTGCATGCGCACTATATTGATGGGCGTGGCGGCTGTGCTGGCCGGTTGTGCATCCCAGGAGGCGACAGACGTGACCATGACGGCGATCGATCGCGAGACGCATCTCTATCTGGAGGAGGTGGAGGGCGCGGAGGCGCTGGCGTGGGTGCGCTCGCAGAATGAGCGGACGCTGGCGATCCTGGAGAACGACAAGCGGTTCAAGGGATACTATGACGCGGCGCTTGGAATCGCGACGTCGAAGGAGCGCATTCCTTACGGGTCGATCCGCAAGGGGCATGTCTACAATTTCTGGCAGGACGAGGCGCATGAGCGCGGGCTGTGGCGGCGCACGACGCCGGCGAGCTATGCGAGCGCGGCGCCCGAGTGGGAGACGCTGCTGGATCTCGATGCGCTGGCGAAGGCGGAGGGGGCGAACTGGGTTTACAAGGGCGTGTCGTGCCTGAAGCCGGAGCAGACGCGCTGCCTGCTGTCGCTGTCGGATGGCGGCAAGGATGCGGTGCGCGTGCGCGAGTATTCGATCGCGGAGGGCGGGGCCCAAGGACAAGCAAAGCCGGGCTTCGTGGCGGGCGGGTTCGATATCCCGGAGGCCAAGAGCTCGATCGAATGGCAGGACCAGGACACGCTTCTGATCGCGACAGACTGGGGTTCGGAGAACAAGGACCTTGCAGGCGACAAGCCGACGCTGACGGAGTCGGGCTATCCGTTCGTGATCAAGCGGCTGAAGCGTGGGCAGACGTTGCGCGACGCAGTGGAAGTGTTTCGTGGCGAGCGGGCCGATGTGGCGGCCTCGCCCGTGTCGCTGGAGGATGTGGCGGGCAACAAGTGGTTTGGCGCGGTGCGGGCCGAGACGTTCTACACGTCGAGCTGGTTCATCTTCCCGTCGGGCGGCGAGGGCAGAACGCTGAAACTGCCGATCCCGGCGAAGTCGTCGCCGCAGGGCATTTTCGCGGACACGCTGTTGCTGACGCTGGAAGAGGACTGGAATCCGGAGGGCCGGCAGGGCGAGTTCAAGGCGGGCGATCTCGTCGGGTTCAACTGGTCCAGCTTCATGGCGGATGGCGGCTTGCCCAAGGTCGAGCTGGTGTTCCGGCCGACGCCGAAACAGGCGCTGCAGGGCGTGGGCGTCACAAAGAACAATGTGCTGGTGAACATCTCGGACAATGTCGTCGTGAAGGTGATGGCCTACACGAAGGACGGCGCGAACTGGACGTCGCAGGAAGTGAAGCTGCCGCCGAACGGATCGGCGGGCGTGATCTTCGCGGACAATGAAGAGCCGTCGGCGTTCCTTGGATACGAGGGCTATCTTTCGCCGGATACACTCTACACCTACGACTCGGCGTCCGGCGCGGTGGCGGCGATCAAGCAGCTGCCGGCATGGTTTGATGCGGGGCCTTACAAGGTCGACCAGTACGAGGCGACGTCGAAGGACGGGACGAAGGTGCCGTACTTCGTGGTGCACAAGACCGACATCCAGCTCGACGGCTCGAATCCCGCGCTGGTCTATGGCTATGGCGGCTTTCAGGTGAGCCAGACGCCGGGCTATTCCGGCACGGTCGGCAAGCTGTGGCTGGAGCAGGGCGGCGTCTATGTGATGGCCAACATCCGCGGCGGCGGCGAGTTCGGGCCCAGCTGGCACCAGGCCGGCCTCAAGACCAACCGGCAGGTCGTGTACGATGATTTCATCGCGGTGGCCGAGGACCTCGTCGCGCGGAAGATTTCGAGCCCGAAGAAGCTGGGCGCAATGGGCGGATCGAATGGCGGCCTCCTGATGGGCGTGATGTACACGCAGCGTCCCGACCTGTTCAACGCGATCGTCTGCCAGGTGCCGCTGCTCGACATGCTGCGCTATCACATGCTGCTCGCGGGCGCGTCATGGATGGCCGAGTATGGCGATCCGGACGTCGCCGAGGAGCGCGCCTTCCTCGAGAAGCTGTCGCCCTATCACAATGTCGATGCCGCAAAGACCTATCCGGAAATCTACTTCGAGACATCGACCAAGGATGACCGCGTGCATCCGGGCCACGCGCGCAAGATGGCGAAGCTGCTCGAAGAAATGGGCGAGCCGTTTCTCTACTATGAGAACATTGACGGCGGGCACTCGGCGGCGGCCAACCAGCGCGAGGCGGCGAAGCGGTCGGCGCTGGAGTTCACGTATCTGGCGCGCAAGCTGATGGACGGGAAGTAGGGCGGGGGCAGCTATTCCGGCGCCGGCTCCGTGAACTCCACGAATCCGTCGACACCTACTGCCTGGAAGACGATGTGATACCAGCTGCCCATGATTGTGACTCGATGGGGGATTCCCAAGCTCGGCGAATGCTGGCGCTCTGCTTTGAGCAGGGAGTCTCTGTTTATGGCCCATGGATTGAAAGTTACCCGGAAGGATGCGTCTGCGGCCAAGTTGCG
>JANOKS010000121.1:0-34527 GCA_031419455.1 Alphaproteobacteria bacterium | reverse complement strand
AGACGCGCCATCGCACGCTCACGCAGATCCATCGACAAGGGTCCAGCCATGATGCCCGGCCTCCTTGCCGGCAAACATCATGAATCAGCGTTCGCAACCTTTGGGAATCCAGATTCTGCCTAAAGCGATCCCGCTCTAGATAGGGCCGCACGAACTGATCCTCGACGAACAGCGCGATCAGCACCTCGACCATGAACAGCAAGGGCGCGGCGATTGCGTATGTCTTGCGCATGTCCGCAGGGTCTATGGCGAGGGCGTCGTCTTCACCCACATATTGCCCCGCTCGTGCGTTGCGTGGAAGCTGAACAGCGTGATCCGCCACTGCGCCCCTGCCCGTTCAAGCTCGTAGCGATAGTGCCCCCAGACCTCCCACAGCGGATCACCATTCCCCTCCAGCCGGTTCCACGCATAGGCGTTCGACATCACCACCGCATGATCGCCATGCACTTCGACCACGTGGTTCCCGCGCAGGTGCAGGCTCGTCTTCTTCGGCCCAAGATTCGCCCGCCAGGCGCCGACCAGCTCGTCCGCCGCCATCGGCTTGGGGCCGGCGCCCAGATCGACCTTGATATGCTCGGCGAACAGGCTTCGCGCTTTCGTCCAGTCCTTGGCGTCGACCGCTCCATCCAGCGCATTCGCGAGGCGGATGATCGCCGCCTCGTCTCCGATGCGCCGCATCGCCATGCCATAGTCGGGATCGGTCATGCTTCTCACCCTCGGCTTTGGTCTGGAGAAAAGCAGATCAAACCGGCGCGCGCCAGTCAGCGCTTTCCGAGTCAGTCCGGGCCAAGTCAGTCCGGATTTTCGCCCAGCATCTCCGCGAACGCCAGGCGATCGTCCTCCGACATGTCATCGAGCATCACGCGAAGCGTGTAGTAGCCGATCAACTTGTCACGCCGCGCAAAGCCCCAATCGGAGATCATGTCCTCCGTAAAGACGACTTCATCACCGACATGCTTTCCCGTCATCCAATTCGGCTCATTAGCAAGCGCGCCCCTTAGGGTTGCTCCCTCGCGCTTCAGGTCCTCGACCCAGATGTGCTCGGTCGTGACATCGTCGCTGGTTACGGGAAAGCCGACTTTCAACGTGAAATCGAATTCGTTGCGGGTCGGTTCGGCCATCCGCTGCCAGAAGTAAGAAAGCCTGCTGCGCGCCTCATCGATGGCGGCGTTCATCAAGCCGTCGCCGCCGCCATAGTTGACGATATCGGGCTGGTCCTCGCGTTCGACCACCGGGCGTCCGTTGGGGGACTCGTTGTTGGCGGCTGTTGGTTGCGCCAGCGCGGGTGCGCTGAACAGGATCGCTGCGCAGACGGCAATGACAAGTCTCATGTTGTCCCCCTTCTCAAAGATCCTCTTTTTAGCCCGCGTGCTGCGACCGCTCCCACGCCTCCGCAGAACCCTTCGCCAGGTCCCTCACGCGGCCAATAAAACTCTGCCGCTCCGTCGGCGAGATCACGCCGCGCGCATCCAGCAGGTTGAAGATGTGCGACGCCTTCAGCGCCTGCTCATAGGCCGGCAACGGTAGCGGGGTCTCAAGCCCAAGCAGCTTCTTGCAGATCTTCTCGCAGTCCGCGAACCAGCGCTGCAGCACTTCGGTGTCCGCGTGCTCGAAATTGTACGCCGACTGCTGCTTCTCGTTTTCGAGAAACACATCGCCGTACTTTAGCGGGTAGGCCGAGTCCGGATCGTTGAACGGCAGGTCATACACACGATCCAGCCCGAACACATACATAGCCAGCCGCTCCAGCCCGTAAGTCAGCTCCCCCGACACCGGCCGCACGTCGAGACCGCCGACCTGCTGGAAATAGGTGAACTGCGAGACCTCCATCCCGTCGCACCAGACTTCCCAGCCCAGCCCCCACGCGCCCACCGTCGGGTTCTCCCAGTCGTCCTCGACAAAGCGGATGTCGTGCACCGTCGGATCAATGCCGATCTCGTAGAGGCTCTGCAGGTAGAGATCCTGGATGTCCGGCGGGTTCGGTTTGAGGATGACCTGGTACTGGTAGTAGTGCTGCAGCCGGTTCGGGTTCTCGCCGTAGCGCCCGTCTTTTGGCCGGCGCGACGGCTGGGGATAGGCCGCATACCAGGGCTTTGGTCCAAGGGCGCGCAGCGTCGTCGCCGGATGCAGCGTTCCCGCGCCCACCTCCATGTCATAGGGCTGCAGGATCGCGCAGCCCCTGGACGACCAGTAGGCAGACAGCTTCAAAATGATTTCCTGAAAGCTTTTCGGCTTCTGGATGTCGCGCTTCGCAGCGGTCATGGGCGTCTCCATCGAAAACCCATAGGCGGCGCAACTCAACCTGTCATCCCGCCGCGCTTGCACCCCGTTCCCGCAGCGTTTGTGAGGCTTTGTGATTAACCGGAAACAACTCCGCGTTAACGAACCCGTGACAAAATGTGCCGAAAGCAAATATTGAGGGATGGAACATGCTGGCTTCTTTCAAGTCCAAAACCCATGGCTCCGCCGCTCGCGGCCTGCCCGGCGCTGCATCGCGTGACGTCGCCGGGATGCTCGGCGCAATCGACCGCGTGATGGCCGTCATCGAGTTCACACCCGATGGCACGATCATCACCGCCAACGAGAACTTTTCCGCCGCGATGGGTTATGCTCTCTCGGAAATCCAGGGGCGGCATCACCGCATGTTCGCGGACCCCGCCTACGCCGCCAGCGACGACTACCGCCAGTTCTGGGAGCGCCTGGGACGGGGCGAATTCGTCGCTTCGGAATTCAAGCGCTTTGCCAAGGGCAACCGGGAAATCTGGCTGCAGGCCAGCTACAACCCGATCCGCGACAACGCCGGCCGCGTGGTCCGCGTCGTGAAGTTCGCCACCGACATCACCGAACAGCAAAACCGCGCGATAGACGCGACCGGGCAGATCGAGGCCATCAACCGCAGCCAGGCCGTCATCGCATTCAACCTCGATGGCACGATCGTCTCCGCCAATTCCAATTTCTGCGGCGCTATCGGCTATGATTTCGACGAGATCAAGGGCCGTCACCATCGGATGTTCGTGGAGACCGCGTATGGCCAGAGCCGTGAGTATGTGGAGTTCTGGGACCGGCTGCGCCGCGGCGAGTTCCAGTCCGGCGAGTTCAAACGCGTCGGCAAGGGTGGGCGCCCTGTCTGGATCCAGGCGACCTACAACCCGATCTGCAACTCGGACGGCGTGCCGGTGAAGGTCGTCAAGTACGCCTCCGACATCACGGCGATGGTCGAGAAACGCCTCCGCAACGACAAGCTCTGCGGCGAGATCGAACGCGATCTGTCCGCCATCGCCGCCAGCATCACCAGCGTCTCGCGTGAGGCCAACGACGTTTCAAGCGCCTCCACGCAGGCATCCGACACGATCCAGAGCGTCGCCGCTGCGACCGAAGAGCTGACCGCCTCGATCCACGAAATCTCCAACGGAATTGCGTCGTCCAGCAGATCAGCCGAGGAAGCCGACCGTCTCACCCGCTCGGCAGACGCCTCCACCGCCGCCCTCACCCGCACTGCGGATCAGATGTCCGGCATTGTCGAACTGATCGACGCGATTGCATCCCAGATCAACCTGCTCGCCCTCAACGCGACGATCGAGTCCGCAAGGGCTGGCGAAGCCGGACGCGGCTTCGCGGTCGTTGCTGCAGAAGTAAAACAACTCGCGGCCCAGGTGACCAGCGCGACCAAGACGATCTCCAACGAGATCCGCGGCATTCAGTCGGTGTCCGGCGACGTGGTTCTTTCGCTGAAGTCCATACAGGGCGCCGTCACCACGATCTCCAGCAGCATCGCCACCGTGGCCGCCGCCGTTCAGCAGCAATCCTCCGCCACGTCTGAAATCTCCGCCACCATGCAGGCTGCATCGGGCTCCGTCGCCTCGATCGACAAGGGTATCGGAGCAATGGCTGGCGCAATGGCGTCTGCAAGTCACGCCACCGAACAGGTGCGCGGCAACATGCTGGCGCTGGTGCAGTGAAAGGCTACCGTCGGCTGTTGTTCGGACGCACGGCGAGCACGGCAAGAATGCCGAACGCAACCACCAGCGATATGCCTTGAACCAGAATTTCCATGGCCGGAACCCTCGACCCCATGCGTTGACATGCACTTAAGGACGCGCCTCCTCCGGCGCATCCCGACAAGCCACTTTGTCGCAGCGGAATCAGGGTCTCAGCGCACTCAGGATTTGTGGCCGTCGTCAGCGGCGGACTTGGATTTGCGGTGATCGTCCAGCTTGTGCACCACTACCTCATGCGGGGGCGTGTCCGGTCCTGCCTCCGGCGGCGGCTCGGCCTGTTTCTGCCGCGCGCGCAGCGCCGGCGTGATCAGCACGGCGATCAGCAGCACCAGGATCAGCAACAGGATCACGCCGCCCAAAGCCGCACTCCCTTATCTCCATTCCAGCGCGCCACCGCGCAGCGCATCATCGGCGCGTGACGATACCGGCCCACCGGCCAAATCGTGAAGCGCCAGTCCATCATATAGGGTCACCGGCCCCCGGCGCAGCCCCTTCCGCGCACGAACGATAACCCTGCCCGCAGCCGCCCCCGGCGCCGGCCGCACCGGCAGGATCTCGATTTCCCCCGTCCGCGGCCCCAGCAGCTCAAGCAGCTCGCCGAGAGCCGCCGCCCGGTGGATCATCGTCATCCGCCCGCCGGGCCGGGTGATGTGATGCAGGAACAGTATCCACGCCTTGAGTGGGGTGTCCGCCAGATAGGCGGCCTGCCGATCCGGTGAAGGCGCCCGCACGGCGCCGCGCTCGAAGAAGGGCGGATTGCAGAAGCTCTGGTCGAAGCGGTTTTCCAGTTCCGCGGGCCGTTCCCCCACATCAAGCTCAACAAGCGTCACCCTCTGCTGACAAGCATTCGCAGCAACGCCCGCCCGGGCCAGTGCGAGCGCCTCGGCATTCCGCTCGAAACCCGAGAACGAACATGCCGACAGCCTGTGCGCCGCGCACAGCAATGCTGCGCCAGCGCCACACCCTGCCTCCGCGATCGATTCCCCCTCCCGCGCCGCAAGCGACGCCGCCAGCAGCACCGCGTCCATCCCGGCGCGATATCCCTTGGCCGGCTGCACCACGGTCACGGCGCCGTCGAGAAACCGGTCATGGGTGACATCCGCACCGCTCACCGGGGCTCTTCGCTCGCGTCGAAATCGGGATCGTCATCCAGCGGCCGGTCGAGTTCTTCCAGGGCGTCCCGCGCGCGGCGTTCGTATTCGTCCGGCACGAGAATCCGGCGTTCGAACGCCGATATGCCGCCTTCCGTGGATGCGATAAACCGGTCCGCCACGAACGGATGGCATCCGGCCCGCGTCAACAGGACGACGGCGTAGTCGAGCCGGACAGGGTTGTTTGTGCGAAGGACTTCAATCATTCTAGCGACAACTTGCCACGCCGTTGGTGGGACGGGAACCTGTTCCTTGACCGGCTTCTCACGCCAGAAATATCCTATATCAGCAATGGACGTTTAGTCGTGTTGCAAGCGCAAGGGATACCCATTGGCCCTGCACGCCGAGGTCCAGAAGCAAGACGCGTCGCCATCCGCGCCCCAATCCGCACCCATGGATCGGCTGATGGCGCTGCTCGCGCCCGAACTTGCTGACGTCGAGCGCCTGCTGGCCGAGCGGGCGGCAAGCCCCGTCACGACCATCCCCGACCTGTCGAGCTACCTGATCGCCGCCGGCGGCAAGCGCCTGCGCCCGGTGCTTACGCTCGCCTCCGCGCGAGCTGTTGGCGGCAAGGGCAGCGAAGCCGTCGCCAAGCTCGCTGCGGCTGTCGAATTCATCCACACGGCCACCCTGCTGCACGACGACGTGGTCGATGACTCGGACCTGCGCCGCGGCAAGGCCGCCGCCAAGAATGTCTGGGGCGCCTCGGCCTCCATCCTGGTCGGCGACTTTCTCTTCGCGCGCTCGTTCATGCTGATGACGGAAACGCGCGACCTGCGCATCCTCGATATCCTGAGCCGCGCGTCCTGCGTCATTGCCGAGGGCGAAGTCCGCCAGCTTGCCGCAATCGGCAAGTCGGATCTCGCCCTACCGGAATACATGGCGATCGTCGAAGCCAAGACCGCCGCTCTTTTCGAGGCCGCGGCCCGCGCGGGCGCCTACACGGCGACCGACGACGACGACGCTGCCGACGCGATGGGCGAATACGGCCGCCGTCTCGGCCGCGCCTTCCAGATCGTCGATGACCTGCTCGACTATGGCGGCCTCACCTCGGTTATCGGAAAAGCTGTTGGCGACGATTTCCGGGAAGGCAAGATCACCCTGCCCGTCATCTACGCGCGCGAAGCCGGCAGCGCCGCCGACCGCGAATTCTGGGACCGCGTGATGGGCGATCGCGACCAGCGCGAAGGCGACCTCGCGCACGCCATCCACCTGATCCGCGCCTCAGGCGCCGCCGACCGCACGCTGGAAACCGCGCGCATGGAATCCGCCGCCGCCTGCGCCGCCCTGGCCCGGGCGGGCCGCGGCCCCTATCACGACGAACTCGCCGAACTCGCTGATCAGTGCGTGAACCGGGCGTTCTGATCGTTACAGCAAATCCACGCCCACCAGCCCGTTCGCCACGCCGGCGCGGCGGATGCGCCAGTGGACCCAGATGCTGATCACCAGCAGCGCCACGAACGCGATCACCGGCGCATAGCCGCTAAGCATGCTCGCCCCCACCGCGACCACCGCCGCGTTCAACGCCCATACCGCATGCACGCCCGCGATCTGCGAATGCTTCAGCCCCGTCTTGATCGCGATCTGATAGCTGTGATCGAGGTGCGCGACCCACAGCTTCTTCCCGTGCTTCGACCGCCACGCCAGCGTCAACAACACATCTGACAGGAACGGCAGCAACAGGATCGCCGGCACGAACAGCAGGTCCGGTCGTATCCGCACCAGCTCCAGCCCCAGCCCGCCCAGCAGCGCGCCGGTGAACAGCGCGCCCGCGTCTCCCACAAACAGCAGCCCCTGCACGTTCCAGACAAGAAAACCCGCCAGCCCGCCCGCCAGCGCCGCCGACGCCAGAGAAATGTGCCACGCGCCTGTCACGGCCCCGCACGCCGCGAGCCCGATCGCCGCGACGCACGCCATTCCCATGGAGAGCCCGTTGGCGCCGTCCATGAAATTCACCGCGTTGATCACCACGATCAGCCAGAACGCCGACCCCACGATGGCGATCACCAGCGGCAGTTCGAGCGACGCTCCCGGCCAGAAGCCCATCACGTCCGCGCGCAGGCCAAGGATCGCGATGCCAACAGCAACTGTTACGATGAGCCCGAGCTTCACGATCGCGCGCAGCTTCAGAATGTCGTCAGCAAGCCCCACCGCCAGCGCAGCAACCGACCCGATGCCTGCAACGATCAGCGCCGGGTCGAAACCGAAGCGTGAGACTTCGGCGTAGGTCGCGAATGCCAGCACCGCCGACAGCGCCACAGCCAGCCCGCCCGCCGTCGGCACCGGCGCCTTCTGCAGCTTGCGCGCTTCCGTCGGCGCATCGACGATCCGCAGCGTGATCACGACGCGGCACAGCAACGCCGACGGCGCCGCCGCCAGCACGAACACCAGAAGGATCGGCCAGATGTCAGTCATCAACCGGAACCGGAGGCGCGCCGCGGAACCTGGTCGCCTTCACCCAGTATTTCTTCTTGGCGTCGCTGATCGCCGCCGCCGCCGCCATGGCTTCAGCATCACTTTCAAACAGCGCAAAGCATGTCGGCCCGCTGCCCGACATGCGCGCCAGCAGACAGCCCGGCTGCGCCTCCATCAGCTTCAGCGCGCGACCGATCTCCGGACACAAGGCAAGAGCCGCCGGCTGCAGGTCATTGCGAAACGCTGCGAGCCTCTCGGCAAAGCTCGCCGGGTCCTCGCCCCACGGCGGCTCAACCTCGCGAAATGCCCGGTTCGCACCCATGCGATCGAACCGGTCGAACACTTTCCGGGTCTCCAGCATGATCCCCGGATTGACCAGGATGGCAGGCAGGTCCGGCGCTGCGACATCGATCAGCCGCTCCCCTGTCCCGCGCATCACCAGTGGCCGCTGCCGCACGCACGCCGGCACATCCGAACCCAGCTGCACCGCGATGCGCTCCAGCGCCGCCTCGCCGAATTCCACGCCCCACATCTCGTTGAGGACGAGAAGCGTCGCCGCCGCATCCGACGACCCGCCTCCGACGCCGCCCGCAATCGGCAGCACCTTGTACAGCGTCAACGCAGCGCCCAGCCCCGTGCGATCGCACGCATCGCGCAACGCCATCGCCGCCGCGAGCGCAAGATTGTTCGGCGCATGCTTGAGCTGCTTGGCCCCCGGCCCCTCGACGCTCAACGCCACATGCGGCGCCGGCCGCGCATGGATGCGGTCGGCTGCGCGCGTGTCGGCAAAGATCACCAGGCTGTCCACCGGATGCAGCCCACCCGGCCCAGATGTGCCAACATGCAGGTAAAGGTTCACCTTCGCCGGCGCCCACGCCGTGGAGAAGTTCGCGCGATCTGGAGAGAGAGTCATGCGCGGGAAGCTAGGGCATTATCGTAAGCAGCGAAAGCACGTCGCCGTGCTCCGCATCAAGGCTGGTCGTCATGACAGCGTCTCGCTTGGCAACGGGCGAATACGCATCGGGCCTCTTGAGAAAATCACGAAATTTCCCGGGGCGGACGCGAGCAGGTTTGAAGCTTCCCGGGCGAACTTCGCATCACGCATCGCGACGCTCATGCCGGCCAGCACCAGATGCACAAGCCCGGGAGGCGGCGGGCGGCGCTCAAGAAAAATGAGCGCGCCGAAGTCGAAATCCTCAGTGATCAGAATTCGGTCTTCTGCACGCGCGATAGCCATGACGTCTGGATCGGGAGCGCCCACCGCGATGTCGGACACATAGACCACGTCGGCGAGCCTCAAGAGCACCGGGCCGACCATGCGGCGGCTGACACATTGATCTACCAGGACGCGGACCGTCACACCGCAACAAAGCCCTGCGTTCGGATATGGTCAGCTGCGAACGCCAGCGCAGCGCGGACGTCCTCCTCGTCCACTCCTGGATAGCCCTCAAGCAGCTGCTGCATCGTCTCGCCGGATGCTAGGTGATCGACGAGGGTTTCGACACTGATGCGCGTGCCCTTGATGCAGGGTCTCCCGCCCATCACGCCCGGCGTCATCGAGATACGAGGGTGTTCCATGCTCTGCAACCTACACCGTTTCCAGGTCAGCGGAAACCGTCTCCGCGCCAACAAAAACGGCAGTATGTCTCACGGCCGCGAAGCTAGACGCGCTCCGGGCATGGCTGGCAAGCCCTTCTCCAGCTTCTCGCGCAGGGTGATCTCGCGCGCAGTCTCGGGCTTGAGCTCAAGCGCTGCGAGCCACTCAAAGCGCGCCTCGTCCTGCCGGCCGGCGCGCCAGTAGGCGTCTCCGAGATGATCGAGAATCTCCGGCTCGATGGGCGACAATTCCGCCGCGCGTTCGAGATGTTCGATGGCCACATCGTAATGTCCGAGCTGGTAATGCGCCCAGCCGAGGCTGTCGACGATATAGCCCTGATCCGGCCGCGACTCCGCCGCGCGTGTGATCAGCGCAAGCCCCTCCTCGATGCGCTTGCCTTGCTTGATCCAGCCATAGCCGAGATAGTTGAGCAGCTCCGGCCGGTCCGGCTCGATCGCCATCGCGGCCTTCAGGTCTTCCTCGGCGCCAGCCCAGTCCGCCGCCTCATTGCGCACGGTTGCACGCGCATACAGAACCATCCAGTCCGCGCGCCCGCGCGCCGTATCGGCCGCGATCACCTGGTCGAACAGCTTCCGCGCGACATCCAGTCGTCCGTTGAAACGGTTGAGATCGCCCGCGCGAACCAGGATTTCCCGCCGCTGCGACAGCGCCAGCGCACGATCTCCCATCACCAGCGCCTCGGCCGGCTTCTCTTCCGCATTCAGCACCGCCGCCGCTTCCATCCGCGCATCCGCCGCCCAGGGCGACCCATCCGGAATGGACTGCAGAACGGCGAGCGCCGCATCTGGCCGCGCTTGCCGCGTATACGCATCCGCCAGCGCGAACCGCGCCGCCGACAGCTCCGGATCGAGATGCAGCACTAGCGCGTGCCGCATCGCCGACAGCTCCGGGCTCGACCGCACCAGCCCTGTCCCGGAGACGACATACAACGCCATCGCCGCGCCATCACGCACATCCAGCTTCGGCCGCGTGATCTTCCTGCCCGCATCAAGATCGGCCAGCAAGCGCGACACGCCCGGCCCGGCATCGTCCTCGCCCGCGGCCAGCGCGATCAGGTCGCGCGCGCCCTGCACGTTTCCTCGCGATGCCTGCAGGCTCGCACCGAGTGTCGCCACCGCGTCCCGTGTCGCCAGCGGCATGCGCAGCGCCTGCCGGAAGAATTCCGCCGCCTCGTCGTCGCGGCCCGCCTGCATCAGCACCATAGCCTTCAGCGCCGCCTGCTCGCCCGCCACCATTCGCCGCCCCGGCAACTGGTCGGCTTCGACCACACCCTTCTGCGCATTCTCGTTCGCCGCCAGCCACACCGAAAGAAAGCCCGCGAGATCGACATTCAGCGCGCCGAGCACCGGCTTGCGCAGCCGCGCCTGCGCCGACTTGAGGCGGCCTTCGGCGACATCGTCGATGATCAGCGCCAGCTGCGCGCTCGGCGCATCATCCGCCGCGTCCGCAGACGCGCCGCGCGCCAGCTTGATCGCCGCCGCCGCATCGCCCGCCGCCAGTGTCGAGATCGTCGCCCGCTCAAGCAGGCCCGGATCACCCGGCGAGCTCGTCCACGCGCGCCTGTAATACGTCGCCGCCGACGCCGGATCGCCGATCATCACCGCATAGCGCGCTGTGATGAAGTCAGCATACTCCTGCTGCGTGCGCAGCTCCTCCAGCATCTCTGCGGAGAACCATGGCGGCGCCGCCGGAGACATCGCACATCCGCCGGCCGCCAGTGCGGACAATGCCGCCCCAGAGATAAATGCTAAGCGCGCCCGGAATCCGGACGCCAGTTTTCCTGACCACATCCGCGCATGTTGCCTTACGCCGCCGCCGGCATCAACCGCCGGGTACGGTTAAGGCTTCGGGCGTCAGCGCCGAGATACCTCAGATATCGCTGATACTTTCATCCCGCTGGTTCAGCGGAACCTCCGGCGTGTCGCGGCGCGTTGGCGCAGGCGTCGTCAGTCCCTCGCGCAGCTTGGCGTCCAGCCGCCGTGCATTCTCGCCCGGCGGATAGGCCATCAACGCCTCGCGCCAGTGCTTGCGCGCCTCCTCCGGTTCGCCCAGACGCCACTTCACGTCGCCCATGTGATCCGACAGCTCCCAGTGTCCGAACGGCGCATAGGCCTCCAGCGCCATCTCGATGAAGCGGTTCGCCTCGCGGAAGTCGCCATACTGGTAGTAGGCCCATCCAATCGAATCCAGCAGGTTCGGCTCATCTGGCGTCAGGCGGATGGCCTGCTTCAGCATGCGGAAGCCTTCCTCCAGCTCCGCCTCACTCGCATGGCCGTCCACCAGCGAATAGCCGAAATTGTTCATCAGCCCGGTATTGTCCGGCGTGTCTGCCAGCATCTTGCGCATGATGCCGAGCCCCTCCTGCCGCTCCGAAGTGTCCACCAGAAGCGAGGCAAGGAATTGCTGCGTCGATTCATCGTCGCGGATCGCTCGCGCCGCCCGCGCATCGCTCACGGCCAGCGCCATGTTGCCGCCCTGGCTGTGCGCCTGTGAGCGCGTCAGCAGCGCGAACACACGCTGCGCATCCGACATTCTGCCCTGGCGCATCGCCTGGTCGACCAGCTGAAGCGCGCGCGGCAACCTGTTCGCCGACACCAGCGAGCTTGCCGCCTGCACCTTCGCATCCGCGCTATTGTCGATCTTCAGCGACCGCTCGACCATCGCCTCCATCGTCTCCGGCGACCCCAGTTCGAGCGCGGCGAGCCCCGCGGTCGACTGCAGCAGCGCTGCATGCTCCTTGCGCGGATTGCCGATCTGCGAGAGGCGCAGCGCCGGCTCGAACTTGCCCTGCGCATACAGCTTGCCCGCCTCGCCGATGCGGATCTCGCCATTGTCCGGATCGACCAGCAGGGCGCTCTGGCGCATCGACGACAGCAAGTGGTTGAACGGCGTCTTCGCGCCGCGCCCGCTCATCGCCGCCATGATGGCTTCCTGTTCCTCGACCAGGTCTGCCTCGTCCCCGATCGCCAACGCCATCGCCTGCTTCAGCGTGCGCGGCTTCCCGCGATCCTCGCCCGACTTCGCCTTCTCCAGCCGCGACTCGACATAGCTGTCCTGCGGCGAGGCAGCGAGCAGCCGCGTCAGCAGCGTCACTGCCTCTGCATCGCGATTGATCCCGCGCAGCAGCTCCGCCTGGCGCAGCGCCAGCAGGCGTTGCGCGTTGAACGCCCGCGCCCGCGCAAAAAACGTCATCGATCCCGCTTCCGACGGATCGGGTGCATCAAAATTATCCGGCGCCTCGTCATAGACCGCCAGCGCGCCGTCAAAATCGCCGAGCCCCTCCGCCAGCAACGCGCGATGCCCCAGTACTGTCGCCGACGGCAGCGCACGGCGCAGCTTCACCATCTCCGCCTTCGCTTCGTCAGCGCGGGCGTTGAATGCGAACACCCACGGCCGCATGTGGTTGGCGCTCATCCATTCCTGCGGCGGCTTGCCCTCCAGTGCGTCGATCACCGTCTGCGCCGTGGCCGGATCATCGGCCGCGATCGCATCGACCACCATGTAACCCCACGCGCCCGCGCTTTCCGAATTGGCGAAGTCGCGCCGCACGCGCGTCATGAACGCATTCATGTCGGCGTTCTCGATCATCGCGTTGGGGCTTGCATACGGCGCCAGCGGCGCATCGAACGGCGCGGTCGCCGCCGCCGCCGCGGATGCCGGCGTGACCGGCTGGACAAGCGCCGCCGCCGGATCAACCGGCGCATCCCCTTCCGGCAGCGGCGCAATCATCGCGCGCTGCACGCTCAGCGTGTCACGCGGCAACTGCCCGCACGTGCTCATCGGCTGCACGCCGCCGCCCGTGAACACATAGACGGTCCGGCACCCACCCATATCGCCGAACCCCGGCACACCGCCCGTGGCGCACGCGCCAAGCAGCACGGCCGCCGAAGCCGCAAGTATCAGGCGAATTTTGTATCGTTTCATCTGCCGACGCTATCCGAACACAACCGAAGGCTCAACCGAGCCAGAGTCCCAGTTGCATCACGCATTTTGGCGTTAAAGCGGCGGATACCAAGCGCGCTGATGTCTTTGGCCCAGCGCCACCCGACTACATATTCGGGTAGTTCGGTCCCCCACCACCTTCGGGCGTCGTCCAGGTGATGTTCTGGTTCGGGTCCTTGATATCGCACGTCTTGCAGTGGACGCAGTTCTGCGCGTTGATCTGGAAGCGCTTGTCGCCATTCGCTTCCTCCACCCACTCATAGACGCCGGCCGGGCAGTAGCGGTTCGACGGACCGCCATAGACGCCCAGCTCGCTCGCCTTCTGCAACGCCATGTCCGCCACTTTCAGGTGCGCCGGCTGGTCCTCGCCATGGTTGGTGAATGAGTAAGCCACGCTTGTCAGGCGATCGAACGACAGGACGCCGTCCGGTTTCGGATAGACGATCTTCTTGTGTTTCGCCGCCGGCTCCAGCGACTTCGCATCCGACTTCTTGTGCTTCATTGTCCCGAAGAACGAGAACCGCCCGAAGATCGTGTTGACCCACAGGTCGAGCCCCGTCAGCGGAATACCGAGCATCGTGCCGAACTTCGTCCACAGCGGCTTGGCATTGCGGACCGCCTTCAGCTCCTTCGCCACCCAGCTCGTGGTGAACGCGCGCTCGTAGGCCGTCAGCTCATCGCCCTGCCGGCCATCGGTTACCGCCACGAACGCAGCCTCGCCCGCCAGCATGCCCGTCTTCATCGCATTGTGGCTGCCCTTGATGCGCGGCAGATTCACGAAGCCCGCCGAGCAGCCGATCAGCGCCCCGCCCGGAAAGATCAGCTTCGGGATCGACTGATACCCGCCCTCGGTGATCGCCCGCGAGCCATAAGAGATGCGCGACCCGCCCACGAGATATTTCGACACCTCAGGGTGATGCTTGAAGCGCTGGAACTCCTCGAATGGCGACAGCCACGGGTTCTTGTAGTTCAGATGCACCACCAGCCCGACCGCCACATAGCGATCGCCAAAGTGGTACATGAACGTGCCCCCGCCCGTGCTGTTCGTCAGCGGCCAGCCGAACGTGTGCTGCACGAAGCCCGGTCTGTGCTGCTCGGCCGGAACCTGCCACAGCTCCTTGATGCCGATGCCGAACTTCTGCGGCTGCGAATCCTTGTCGAGCTTGAAGTCGCGGATCAACCGCTTGGCCAGCGACCCGCGCACGCCCTCGCCGATCAGCACATACTTGCCGTTCAGCTCCATGCCCGGCGAATAATTCGGCCCCGGCTCGCCATTCTTCTCGATCCCCATCACGCCTGCAACGACGCCCTTGATGGAGCCATCTTCGCGATAGGTCAGGTCAGACGCCGCAAACCCCGGATAGATTTCCACGCCCAGCGCTTCCGCCTGTTGCGCCATCCAGCGCGTCACGCTTCCCAGCGAGCCGATATACATGCCGTGATTGTGCAGCATCGGCGGCATCAGGAAGACGGGAAGCGGCATCGAGCCCTGCTCGCCCAGCACCAGGAACGTGTCCTTGGTCACCGGCGTCTCGAACGGACAGCCCTTCTCCTTCCAGTCCGGGATCAGCTCGTCCATCGCGCGTGGGTCCATCACCGCGCCCGACAGCACATGCGCCCCGACTTCCGAGCCCTTCTCCAGCACCACGACAGAGACGTCCTTGCCGGTCTCCGCCGCCATCTGCTTGATGCGTATCGCCGCGGCGAGGCCAGCGGGGCCTGCGCCCACGATGACCACGTCGAAATCCATGGACTCCCGCTCGACGGCCTCAGCCATTATACCAGTCTCCGAATGCCCCGCGGGAATCGACACATGAATCGATCTGGGGCGGAAATCCCTATACCTGCGGGCTAGTTAGCCTCATGGATCAGATGCAACAAGCACGGAGTCAAAGGGCGGCATGACGCACCCCCAATCAGACCTTGCGCTGCGCGCCCTCGCCGACTTCTGGGCCGACATGGGCCTGGAAGAAGCGCGCCTGCTCCGCTACTGGCGTCCTGCGGGCAGCACAGCCCCGCTGGCCGCGACGCCAACCCGCGCACCATCAGCGCCACGCACGCCCGACATGCCCGCCGCCCCGCGCGGCGCGCCCCGCAAGCTCAACAACAACCCCATCAACGATGCGAAACGCCTCGCCGCCCAGGCCAACTCCCTCGCCGAACTCCGCGCCATCGTCGAACAGTATGACGGCTGCCCGCTCAAGAAAGCCGCCAAGACCACCGTCGTCTGCGACGGCGCCTATGACGCCGAGATCATGATCGTCGGCGAAGCCCCCGGCGCCGAAGAAGACGCGCGTGGCCTCCCCTTCGTCGGCCGCGCCGGCCAGCTGCTGGACAGGATGCTCGCCGCCATCGGCCTCAGCCGTCAGTCAAATGTCTACATCACCAACCTGATCTACTGGCGCCCGCCCGGCAATCGCGACCCCTCCCAAGTCGAGATGCAGATGTGCGCTCCTTTCCTGGTGCGCCAGATCGAGCTCAAGCAGCCAAAGCTTCTCCTCACCGCCGGCAAGTTCGCCACCAGCGCCATGCTGGGCAAGGACGACGGCATCATGAAGCTGCGCGGCCGCAAGCTGAGCTACGCACAGGAAGGCCTCGCCGCGATCCCCTGCATCCCGATGCTCCACCCCGCCTATCTGCTGCGCCGCCCCGAGGACAAATCCAAAGCCTGGGACGACCTCCGCGCCATCGCCAAACTCTGCGACGAACTCGGCATCACGCGCGGGGAAAGGCTCTGACGCCCGGCGCGTTGACTCTTTCATGATCCGAGCGCGAAACTTCCGTCACGGGCGATCAGGCCCGTGGGGGATTGCAATCATGTCGATCCGGACGATCGGACTTCTCGCCGCCACTGTCACGCTGGCCGCCGCATGTACGCCGGCGCCCGGCAGCGCCGAATGGTGCAAGGCCGCCATCGAAGGCAAGATCACGCCGACCGAGACGGAAGCTACCGCGCACGAGGCAGCGTGCAGCGCGGTGATCATGCAGGAAATGACGAAGGGGCTGCAGGGCCAGTAGCCGCACGCACGCCAGCTGGGATCGCCGGGCGGTCCCGGATTGGCGCCGAGATTGGGGGAAAGTCGTTGTCACGATTTGGGGGAAACTCAGAAATCTTCTCCCGCAATCTCAACCACTTGCCCGAAAAATTTGGGGGAAACAGAGGCACAGGATCGGCGGGGGAAAATGGCGCCGTATAATCGCGCCCATGACAGTCGCTGAAACCCACGACGCATCGACACAAGGCGAGGCCCCAAGCTGGGCCTGGCCTGTCTATGCTTTTGTCGCGTGGCTCGCGATGCTCCTCAACTACATCGCCCGGTTCAGGCGCGCCCGCCACGGCCATCGCTTCAAGCCGGACTGGCGCGATAGCTGGGAAGGCCTGCGCCAGTCCGAATGGCTCCGCGACCGGCTGATCGCGCAAGGCGTCAAACAGCTCCTCAACGGCCACCCTCTCAACCTCGACGACACGAAAATTCAGCTAACGCCGCCCGCCACCTTCGGCGGCCCATGCCCGCGCACGCCCTTCGAGATGAACCGCCGCTTCCTCGCGCTGGCCCGCTGGGCTGCCAATCCAGAAGCCATCATCCGCGCGCGCTTCAGGCGCCTCGTCAGGCGCGAAGGCATCAACGCCAGCGATCAGCCCGCAGCCCATGCTTCGACGGACGCCGCTCTGCGCGCGGCTGCTCAGCATGAGCTGGTGGGTGCTGCTACATATTCATCCCGCAAATCTCCCCTGGCGCTCATGCTGAGCAGCGACCGAGGGGAGCGTCCGTCGAAGCACGAGCGCGTGCTCGCATACGCCCGCGGTCCACCCGAATTCCCCATTCGCTATTCGCTACTCACCTCAGCGCTCCCGCGCGTCTGAGATCGCGGCCGCGCGCTTCGACCTGCGCGGCCGCCGTGCGCCTGCCGGGACCAGCGGCGGACCGACTCAACATCGATCCGCCGCCTCGTGGAGAAGCCGGACCAGCTGCGGGCGGGGTCCTGCTTCCTGACTCTTCGACCGGCCTTCAAGGCTCTGCGTTCGGGGAGCTCATCCACAACGAACTACAGGACGAGCGGCAGCGCAAGCCTGTTTTGTTCTTTTTTATTTTCTGTTTTGTTCTAGTCTGGAGACCTTGGTTACTGATGCAGATCAATGCCCCCGCAAGACAGATGGAAAACCCGATCGCTCGACGCCGACTGGTCCGAATTGCGCGACCAGGCGCGCGGCCGCGGCGCGTTATCCAACGCCTCCGGCCGGTTCGAGCGCCAGTATGCAGAACCGTTCGATGACGGTTGGATGACGGATGAAAAGCTTGAGGCGCTGAAGACCGAGACCATCCTCGAAAAGCCGAAAACCATCATTACCTACAACACCTCGCCCGACATCGGCTTCGACCGGACGATCAATCCCTACAAGGGTTGCGAGCATGGCTGCATCTACTGCTTTGCCCGCCCCAACCACGCCTATCGCGGCCTCTCGCCCGGCCTCGATTTCGAGACCAAGATCTTCGTGAAGCCCTCCGCCCCCGCTCTTCTCCGGCGCGAGCTGTCGAAGAAAACGTACAGACCCAGCCCCATCCAGTTCGCTGGTGACACCGACATCTACCAGCCGCTCGAAAAGGAGCTGCGCATCACGCGCGGCGTCCTTGAAGTGCTGTCCGAGTTCAACCATCCGGTGATGCTGATAACCAAGTCAGCGCTGATCCTGCGCGATCTCGACCTGCTGGCGCCGATGGCGGAGAAAGGCCTCGTCTCCGTCGCGGTCTCCTTCACCACGCTCGACCGAAAACTTGCCCGCACGATGGAGCCACGCTGCGCCGCCCCGCACCGCCGCCTTGATGTGATGCGCGAACTTGTCCGGAACGGCATCCCGGTCACGGCGATGACGGCGCCGCTGATCCCGGCCCTCAACGAGCCCGAACTCGAACAGCTCCTCGAAGCCGCCGCCGACGCAGGCGCCAAACGCGCCGGCTATGTGCTCCTGCGCTTGCCGCTCGAAATCGCCGGCCTCTTCACCGAATGGCTGGAAGCGCACTACCCCGACCGCGCCAAACGCGTGATGTCCCTCATGCGCGGCATGCACCAGGGCCAGGACTACCGTTCCGAATGGAAAGTCCGCCAGCGCGGCGATGGCCCCTACGCCGAACTGATCGCCGCACGATTCCGCAACACCACCCGCCGCCTTGGTCTCAACTCCGCCCGCACCGCTCTCCGCACCGACCTCTTCCGAGCACCGCCACGACAAGATCCCGGCAGCCAGATGCCTCTTTTCGGCGAGGACGGATGATTTATGGTAAATGCCCGCTTAACCATTGACTCAACAGCTTATTTACCCGGGTCAGCGAGTCTCACCGCTTCAGTCCCGAACGGGCGTGGCGTGAGACAGTCCAATGGCGATCAAAACGATCGACCCACAAGTTCAGAAGAACGTGAAATCAAAGGTTGGCGCATCCATCGCCGCAAAGATTCTTGCGCCGCCAAAATTGCCGCTCGACCAGATCGTGATCGGCGACTGCATCGAATCGATGAACGCGCTTCCGCCCAACTCGGTGGACCTGATCTTCGCCGACCCCCCCTACAACCTCCAGCTCGGCGGCGATCTCACCCGCCCCGACAATTCCCATGTCGATGCCGTGAACAATGACTGGGACAAGTTCGACTCGTTCGCCTCATACGACACGTTCACGCGCAACTGGCTCAAGGCCGCGCGCCGCGTGTTGAAACCGGATGGGGCAATATGGGTGATCGGCTCCTACCACAACATCTTCCGCGTCGGGGCAGCGATCCAGGACCTCGGCTTCTGGATTCTCAACGACGTGGTCTGGAACAAGTCGAACCCGATGCCCAACTTCAAGGGCACCCGCCTCGCCAATGCGCACGAAACCCTGATCTGGGCGTCGCGCAGCCAGGAGCAGAAGAAATACACCTTCAACTACGACGCTCTGAAAGCCGGCAATGAAGACATCCAGGCGCGCTCCGACTGGTGGACCTTCCCGATCTGCTCGGGCGGCGAACGCCTGAAGGGCGAAGACGGCCGCAAGTCGCATCCGACGCAAAAGCCCGAAGCCCTGCTCCACCGCATCATCGTCGGCACCACCAATCCGGGCGACGTGATCCTCGACCCCTTCTTCGGCACAGGCACCACCGGCGCCGTCGCCAAGCTGCTCGGCCGCCACTTCATCGGGCTGGAGCGCGACGCCGACTACATCGACGTCGCCACCCGGCGCATCGCCAATGTCCGCGCACTCGGCGCCGAGGACATTGAAGTCCAGTCGTCGAAAAAGTCCGAACCGCGCGTGCCCTTCGGCGCGCTTGTCGAGCACGGTCTCGTCCGCCCCGGCGACCGCCTGTTCTGCCCGCAAAACCGCCACGTCGCCCGCGTCCGCGCCGATGGTTCACTGGCCAATGGCGATGCCACCGGCTCGATCCACCGCATGGGCGCCCACGTCCAGAACGCGCCGTCCTGCAATGGCTGGACCTTCTGGCACTACAAGTCCGACCAGGGCCTCGCCCCTATCGATTTGCTACGGCGTAAATTCCGCACGCAGATGGGCCTATAGGCGCCGGCGTCGTTCTGCAACGCAGCGCATTGATGTAGGCTTCCTCCTTCACAACGAGGATCAGCCAGCCCATGTCAAAAGTCCGCGTGAACTGCTTCTCGATTTCGCTTGACGGCTACGGTGCCGGGCCGAACCAGAGCCTCGAGAACCCGCTCGGCGAGCGCGGCTCCGAACTCCACAACTGGTTCTTTCCGACCCGGAAAATCCAGTCCACCGTCTTCGGTGAAAGCGGCGGCTCAACCGGCGTCGACAACGACATGGCCGAACGCAGCTTCGAGAATGTCGGCGCATGGATACTGGGCCGCAACATGTTCGGCCCCATTCGTGGCGATTGGCCGGATGACAGCTGGAAAGGCTGGTGGGGCGATGTCCCGCCCTATCATTGCGACGTGTTCGTGCTCACGCATCATCCACGCAAGTCCTTCGCCCTCGCCGATACGACATTCCACTTCGTCACCGACGGCCCCCTCGCCGCGCTCGACCGCGCCAGGACATCGGCCAAGGGCAAGGACGTCCGCATCGGCGGCGGCGCATCGACGATCCGGCAATACCTGCAGGCCGGCGTGATCGACGAGATGCACCTCGCCGTCAGCCCTGTCCTTCTGGGAAAGGGCGAACACCTTCTGCAGGGACTGGATTTGCCCGCGCTCGGCCTCGGCAAGGTCAGCCAGGTCATGGGCGAAAACGCGACCCACTTCCTGGTGTCCAGATAGGCCGGCCGATCCGGAATCGCCGGCCCGCGATTTGAAATCGCAGCCGAACTCCCTATCTCGACGGTCACACCAGAGGGATACACCGATGAAACTCTACTACGCGCCCGGCGCCTGCTCGCTCGCCACCCACATTCTTCTGCGAGAGGCTGGCCTGCCCTTCGATCTCGAAAAGGTCGATATTCGCAAGAAGACCACCGAGCACGGCGAGGACTGGATGGCGCTCAATCCCAAGGGCTATGTGCCGGCGCTGCGGCTGGACGATGGCGACATCGTCACCGAGAACGTCGTCCTTCACGGATATGTCGCCGACCTGAAACCCGAAGCAAAGCTCGCGCCCGCGCACGGCACGAAAGCCCGCCTGAAGCAGGACGAGCTCGCCGTCTACGTCTCGACCGAAATCCACAAGACCTATGGCGCGCTTTTCAATCCTGCGTTGCCCGACGACATGCGCAAGGCAACCATCGACAAGCTGAACACGCGCTACAGGCTGATCGAGCAGCTGCTGGGCGACGGGCGCACCTACATCACGGGCGAACAGTTCAGCACGGTGGACGCATATCTCTTCACCGTCACGAACTGGTCGAACAGCTTGAAGGTCGATCTGTCGGCATTCCCGAAACTGCTGGCCTACCAGCAACGCGTCGCCGCACGCCCGGCCGTGCAGGCTGCGCTGGTGGCTGAGGGGCTGGTGAAGGCGTCGTAGAAAGCCACACTCGCTGACATTCCGGATGCACGCGCAGTGTGCGAGCCGGAACCCAGGGGCCTCAAGCACAGTTCCTGTCGCCCTCGGCTTTCGGTTCGAGCTTCGCTTGCCCGGAATGACAAGGATGGAATGCGCTTGGCTACTTCGCCGCCGCCTTCCGCGCATGCGCTTCGGTCAGCGTCGGATAGTACTGCATGAACACCGTGTCGGTCGTTCCCGCATGCTGGTCATGGCAGGAATAGCAGGCCTGGCTGCGGGGAATGGCGTTGCCCACTGTCGAAGTTGCGCCGAAGCCGTAGAACGTCCACGTACCCGGACCGGCTTTCTCATCCTTCACGTGCAGCGAGCGGCCGACGACGTCGCCCTGCGTCTTGCCGCCCTTGGCCGGCGCAATCTCTTCGACCGGCCGCCTCACTTCGAGCTGCAAGATCGCGCCGAGCGGAAACTTGCCCGTCGACACGAACGCGTCGTAGCTTTCCGGATCGAGCCGCACCGTGTTCAGCGTCACGCCGCCATCGCCCTCATAGCTGAGCGCGTACGTCGTACCCACCGTCGGCCAGCGATCCATGTTCTGCGGAATGACGATGCGACCCTCCGCATCATAGCTCGGTCCCGCGAAGGCGGCAGCGGCAAGCGAGGCGCCGGCAACGATGCCGGCGGCGATCAGTGTAAGGCGTTTCATCTCAAGCGTCCCGTATCAGGGGCCTCCGTGTGCGGAGGCTCATTGTTCGACCCTGCTGGATTCAGCGGCCAGTGCGAGAAAAACGCAAGCGTCCATCCCCCGCGTTTGCAGACACAGACTCGACCAATCAGGTCAGGCCCGGTTCTCACGCAGGGTTGATGCGGCGGAAGTGCGTGGAATCATTCCTCGTCGGCATTGGCTTCCACGATCAAGCCGTCGCGCTCCTGCCGGCGCGCGCCGGCTAGAATGCCGAACAAAGAGTGATTGCCCTCGTGGCATGCGTATTCGAACCAGGGTTGGGTCGCATTGAGCGACATCTCTCCGCGCCATGGCTGGGCGTAGAGCACGTCGTCCTCCACGGAGAATTCATACGTCACCTGATCCGCGCTCCAGCGCGAGAAGCGCTCGGTGACCGTGCCCGCGCCCGTGATCAATCCGCGCTGGACCGGATTCGCATTGCGCGTCTCCACCACAAGCGCGTCGCCTTCGTACCAGCCGACGCTGTCGCCCAGCCATGGCTTGATCACGCCGGGCTGGAAGCTGCGCCGCGCCTCGTCCGCGCTTCCAAACAGCGGGATGATGCGCGCATCGTGCACCATCTCCACCAGGATCATCGCGTGGGTCGGCGTCTGCACGATCTGGTATCGGTTGTTGTAGATCACGTTCGACATCACCGGCCCACCCGCCGATCCGAATCCCACGAGGCAACGCTCCGACGCGGGCCGCGTCTCCGGATTGTCATAGCTGCCAATGCCGCCGCCACGCAGAGGATTGGGCGCGATAGGTCCGCCGATGCTGAGCTTGCTCTTGTCGCTCGCCGACGTCTTCGCAGTGTAGTCCGCCGCCGTCAGCGCGATGGAGGACGACCCGCCCAGTCCCGGCCCCCCGTTGCGACGCGCCGGATCCTTGTAGGGTATCAGCCCATCGGCCGGATTCACGATCCACGACGAGCGCAGTGTACCCTTCACGCGCGCCACGTTCGAGCCCTGGTCGATCCAGACAGAGTTGTATCCGCCGCCTGAAATCAGATCCGAGCCGTCCAGCAGACGCGTATCGTTCGTGTCGGACGGCTTCAGCTCCTCGCGGGTCGAGTTGTTGTAGTAGTCCCGCCCCTCCATCAGGGCCGCCTCTTCAGGCGTCAGCACCAACTGCGGGAATCCCGGCTCGCGCTGCATGTCGGTGACGGATGCGTTGGACCACACGCCCTGCACGTCTGGCGCCCCCCAACTCGTCCTGGGCGGCGCGTAGCCAGGCGCGTGCTGCTGCGCCTCCGCAACTGTCGCGATGAAGGCAAGAAGCAGGGGCGAGTATCGAAGCAGGAACGTCTTCATCGCTCGCCTCCCCTGGCCGCCGCCTTACTCCTCGTCGGCGTTCGCGGCGACTGTTTCGCCCGCTCGCTCCTGCGCGCGCGCGCCGGCGAGAATGCCCTCCATGGCGTAGTTGCCCTCGTGGCATGCGTATTCGTAGGAGGGCTCGGCGGAAGCGTTGAACGCGATCTCGCCCTTCCACGCCTGCGCGTATTGCGAGGGGTCATCGACGGTGAATTCGTAGACGATCTGCTTGTCGTCCCAGCGTGTGAAACGCTCGTGCAACACGCCGTCCTTCGAGATGTAGCCGCGCTGCTGCGGATGCACGTTGCGTGTCTCGACCACCAGCGATGCGCCCTCATACCAGCCGACCGAGTCGCCGAGCCACTGCTTGATCACGCCCGGCCGGAAGCTCGCACGCGCCTCGGCTGCTGATCCGAAGATCGGCACGATGCGCGCATCGTGCACCATCTCCACGAGGATCATCGCATGCGTCGGCGACTGCACGATCTGGTACGTGTTGTTGTAGAGCACGTTCGTCATCACCGGCCCGCCAGTATTGCCGAAGCCGATGATGCAGCGCTCGCCCATCGGGCGGGTCTCGGGATTGTCATAGCTGCCAAAGCCGCCTCCCGCATTGCGATCGACAGCGCCCGGCCCCTGCACAGTGCCAGTCGGAGCGGGGGCGCCTGTTGGCCGCGCGGCTGCTGCGGCCGGGCGCGCTTCGGCGGCTGCGGCTCCCTTGCGCGGAATGCGGCCATTGGCCGGCTCAACGATCCACGACGATCGCGGCGTGCCTTTCACCCGCGCGACATGGCTGCCCTGGTCAACCCAGAACGCGTTGTATCCGCCGCCCGACAGCAGATCGGTGCCATCGAGAAGCTTCACGTCCTCGGGCCGGTTCGGCTTGGAGTCTTCGCGTGTTCGATTGTTGTAATAGTCGGCGCCCTCCATCTTCGCGACTTCAGCGTCGGTCATGACGAGGTTGGGATAATCCGGTGAACGCTGCAGATCAGTGATCGATGAGTTGCTCCAGTAGCCTTGCAGGTCCGGCGCGCCCCAGCTCGTCTTGGGCGGCGTGAACCCCGGTGCGCTCGACTGCGCGACGGCGGCGCCTGCAAACGCCACCGACACCAATAACGCACAAGCCAAACGTGTGGACCGCATTTGAATCTCCTCCGGATCAGCGACGCGCGATGTCTTGCCGCAGCGTCTGCCTGTGGGTGTTTTTGCAGCTAGCTCCGTACAGAGGCAAGCTTGGCGGAACAGCAAGGCGCAGGATTTTCCAATTCACACGGCGTTGTGTAGGGAAATCGACACGATCTTTGCTGCAACGCCGCAATCGGCTAGTGAACCATCTCCAAGGCGGGAGTTTTTGCGAATGTCGGACGGCGTGGTGATCCCGAACCTGTTGGCGACACTTCGCCAGGCCGCGCAGGACGCCGAGGCCTACTTTCTCGATCTCCGCAGGTCGGTCGCCGCCGTGGTTGCGCCAAGCGGCAAGGTCGACCGCAGGAAGATCGATGCGGAACAGCGCGCAACCCACGGGCTCGCCTGGGTGCTCACCTATGTCGAGACGCTGAAGGAGACCGCCAACTGGGCCGAGCGGATCAACGCTGAAGGCCGGTTCGGTGAAATCGAGCAGCTGCTGACCCAGATCCTGTTCGGCGAATATCTCTACCAGCTCGGCGGCGGTCTCCCGATGACGCAGCTCGAGATTGTGCGGCCGAGCGACATGACCACAGACGCCTCGGTCATCCAGAAGCTCGGCACGCCGGCGATCATCACGCTGATCATGCGGGGCAACACGGCGGCTGCGCGCATGGCGGCGGCGGCGCACATCCGCGGCTTTCTCGACAGCCAGAAGGCGACCATCGAATACACCGGCCTCGAAGAAACCTTCGAGCAGATCCGCGACCAGTTTCGCGCCTTCGGCAAGCAGGTGGTCGAACCCTACGCCCACGAATGGCATCTCAAGGACGAACTCATCCCGGACAGCGTCGTCAAGCAGATGGGCGAGATGGGCGTGTTCGGCCTCACCATCCCCGAAGAGTTCGGCGGCCTGGGCCTCGGCAAGACATCGATGTGCGTCGTCTCCGAAGAACTCTCGCGCGCCTATATCGGCGTCGGCTCGCTCGGCACCCGCTCGGAGATCGCAGCTGAACTCCTGCTCGTCGGCGGCACGCGCGCGCAGCAGGAGAAGTATCTCCCCGGCATCGCGTCCGGCGAAATCCTGCCCACCGCTGTCTTCACCGAACCGAACACGGGCTCCGACCTCGGCAGCCTGCGCACCCGTGCGACGAAAGACGGCGCAAACTGGAAGATCACGGGCAATAAGACCTGGATCACGCACGCGGCCCGCACCGACCTGATGACGGTCCTCGCGCGCTCGATCCCGGACACCAACAATTTCTCCGGCCTCTCCATGTTTCTCTGCGAGAAGCCGCGCGGCACGGACGCCAACCCCTTCCCCGCGAACGGCATGACCGGCGGCGAGATCGAAGTGCTCGGCTATCGCGGCATGAAGGAATACGAGCTCGGCTTCGATGGCTTCGAGGTGCCGGCCGAAAACCTGCTCGGCGAAGTCGAGGGCCAGGGCTTCAAGCACCTGATGGCCACCTTCGAAGGCGCCCGTATCCAGACCGCCGCGCGCGCCATCGGCGTCGCGCAGTGCGCGCTCGAACTCGGCCTCAAATATTCGCTCGACCGCACGCAGTTCGGCCGCCAGATCTTCGATTTCCCCCGCACCTCGGACAAGCTTGTGATGATGGCCGCCGAACTCGTCGGCGTGCGCCAGCTCACTTACTTTTCGGCGCGCCAGAAAGACGAAGGCAAGCGCTGCGATCTCGAAGCCGGCCTCGCCAAGATGCTCGCCGCGCGCATCGCCTGGGCCGCCGCCGACAACGCGCTGCAAGTCCATGGCGGCAACGGCTTTGCGCTCGAATACCCGATCAGCCGCGTCCTCTGCGACGCCCGCATCCTCAACATCTTTGAAGGCGCCGGCGAAGTGCAGGCCATGGTCATCGCCCGCCGGACGATCGACGAGTTCATCGGCGCGAAGAACTAAGACGTAGGTGCATTGAGCAGCGCAAAATGCACCATCTCACCATGCGCACCCAAACGTGCATTTCACTTCGCTCGATGCGCCCTACTGGCTGAACGTAACGCTCATTCCAGCGCCCGCAATCCGATCATCGCGGCCACATTCGCCTGAAAATGCGCGCACGGGTTGTGAAACTCTGCTGCGCGCAACATGATGCTGGCACGCAGGGTCGGCGACCATCGTCTCCTGTTGAGCAAACAGGAGACGCCGCATGAGCGACGCCGCCCAGAACCTTTCGCCGGAAGTCCGGCGTCAGAAGGGCTTTCTCGGCTTCGTCGAGAAGGTCGGCAACTTCCTGCCCGACCCGATCATGATCTTTGTCTGGCTCATCGGCTTCCTGATGATCCTATCCGCCGTCGGCGCATCCCTTGGCTGGTCCGCTTCGCTTGGCTATCCGGGAGACACCGCCCCGCAATACGCCACGCTCGAAAACGGCGTGCTCACCTATCGCGCCGAGAGCCTGTTCTCTGAAGTGAACGTGTCCCGCCTTCTGACCGAGATGCCGCGCACGCTCACCGGCTTTGCGCCACTTGGCCTTGCGCTGCTTGTGATGATCGGCGCCGGCGTGGCCGAGCGCGTCGGCCTGTTCAGTGCCCTCATCCGCGCGAGCCTGCGCGACGCGCCGCGCGTGATTCTCACGCCGCTTGTTTGCATCATCGGCATGACTTCGCATCACGCTTCCGAAGCGGCATACGTCGTGTTCATCCCGCTCGCCGCCCTTCTTTATGCGGCCGTCGGCCGCCATCCCCTGGTCGGGCTCGCCGCCGCCTTTGCTGCAGTCTCTGGTGGATTTGCCGGCAACATCACGCCCGGCCAACTCGACGTCCTGCTGTTCGGATTCACGGAGGAGGCCGCGCAGATCATCGAGCCCGCCTGGCGCATGAACCCGCTGGGCAACTGGTGGTTCATCCTGGCCATCGTCGTTCTGTTCACCCCCATCATCTGGTTCATCACGGATCGCGTGGTCGAGCCCCGCCTCGGCAAGTGGGGTGGGCAGGCCGACGATGCGTTGCAGGCCGAACTCGCCAAGTCGGCCGTCACGACCGAAGAAAAGCGCGGCCTCGCCTGGGCCGGCATCGCGGCGCTTGCCGTCGTCGGCTTCTTCGCCGCTATGTCCCTCTGGCCCGGTTATACGCCGTTGATCGACGAATCCGCCGAAGGCCCGGCCCAACTGCAGCCCTTTTACAGCGCGCTCATCGGCGCGTTCGCTCTGCTGTTTCTTGCCTGTGGGGCCGCATTCGGCGTCGCCACGGGGGCGGTGAAGAACACCCGCGACGTGATCGACCGCATGGTCGATGGCGTGCGGTCGCTGGCGCCGTACATCGTCTTCGCGCTGTTCGCGGCGCATTTCGTGGCGATGTTCAACTGGTCGCGCCTCGGCCCCATCGCGGCCATCAACGGCGCAGAAGTCCTGAAGGCCATCAGCCTGCCTGCCCCCGTCCTTCTTATCAGCGTCCTCGCCTTCTCGTCCTTCCTCGATCTCTTCATCGGCTCAGCCTCGGCCAAATGGAGCGCGCTCGCGCCTGTTGTCGTGCCAATGTTCATGCTGCTGGGCATCTCGCCGGAAATGACCACCGCCGCCTATCGCATGGGCGACAGCTTCACCAACATCATGACGCCGCTGATGTCCTACTTCCCGCTGATCCTCATTTTCGCGCGGCGATACGACAAGACGTTCGGCGTAGGATCATTGCTGGCGTTGATGCTGCCTTATGCGCTCAGCTTCGCGGTAGCTGGCATGATCATGACGGCGGGTTGGGTCTTCCTCGACCTTCCGCTCGGGCCGGGCGCGGGCGTGCACTACACGCCGCCGGGCGGGTTGTTGCCGCAATAGGCGGCGGGGCCACAGGTTTCTTTCGCCGATGGGGCGACTGCCGCTGACTCCGGCCAGTCGCTCGCGCTAGGTAGGAACCCAGAAGAGGGCCCTGCATGAATCTCAAACGTCTCGCCGCCGCCGCTGTTGCCGCCATCGTGCTTGGCCTGTCGGCCGCGCCCCCGGCCAGCGCGCAGAGCTTCCTGCCCGGCGTCACCTACGATCCCGCTATCCCCACCATCGAGTCAGTGCTCGGCAAGCCGTCCGGTGAGCGCATCACGCCCGCCGCCGATGTCATCCGCTATTTCCGCGCCCTTCAGCAGGCAGCGCCAGAACGCATCGTGGTCACGCCATACGCAAAGAGCTGGCAAGGCCGAGAGCTGGTCTACGCCGCCATCGGTTCGCCCGAGCGCATCGCCGCGCTCGACAACTTCTCCGCCGACATGAAGGCCCTCGCCGATCCGCGCCGCACACCGCAAGCCGCCGCCAACGCCATCATCGCCCGGGCGCCCGGCTCTGTGTGGCTAGGCCACGGCGTCCATGGCGACGAGATTTCCTCCTCCGACGCCGCGATGATGACGGCCTATCACCTGCTCGCCGCCAGCAGTGACCCCACCGTCCAGAACATCCTCGCCAACACGCTGGTCTTCATCGATCCCGTCCAGAACCCCGATGGCCGCGACCGCTTCGTGAACGGCTTTTACGACACCACGGGACTGGCTCCCTCCGGAAGCCGCATCGCCGCCGAGCGCAACCAGCCCTGGCCCGGCGGACGCACCAATCACTATCTCTTCGACATGAACCGCGACTGGATTTCACTGACCCAGCCCGAGACGCGCGGCCGCGTGGAGATCTTCCAGAAATGGTTTCCGCTCGTCTTCGTCGACCTGCACGAGATGGGCTCGGACTCGACCTACTTCTTCTCGCCCGAAGCGGATCCCTATAACCCCGACATCACGTCCACCCAGCGCGAGTCGCTGAAGCTGATCGGCCGCAACAATGCTCGGTGGTTCGACCAGTTCGGCTTCTCCTATTTCACCCGCGAAGTGTACGACGCCTTCTATCCCGGCTACGGCGCGGCATGGCCGCTGTTCCACGGCTCGATCGGCACGACCTACGAGCAGGCGTCCGCAAGAGGCCTTCTGGCGCGCCGCTCCGACGGCGTGGACATGAGCTATCAGGATACGGTGCGCCGCCACTTCACCTCGTCCATCGCAACGCTGGAGACGGTGTCCGCCAACCGCGAAAAAATGCTGCGCGACTTCTACGCCTACCGCGCCTCCGCCATCGATGAAGGCCGCAAGGGCAGCGTTCGCAGCTATGTGATCCCGCCGCAGCAGGACCAGTCGACCGCCGATCGCCTCGCGAGGCTGCTCGCCGCCCAAGGCATCGATGTAAGCCGCGCAACCGACACCATCCGCGCCTGCCGCAAGACATACCCAGCCGGAACCTACGTCGTGTCACTTGCGCAGCCCGCAGGGCGCCTCGCGCGCACGCTGCTCGAACCGCAGGTGTCGCTGGACCCGAAATTCATGGCCGAGCAGGAGCGCCGCCGCGCCAAGGACCTCGAGCCCGAACTCTACGACGTTACGGCTTGGTCCCTGCCCCTGATGTTCAACGTGACGACCGACCGCTGCGCCGATGATGCCAGCGGAGCACTGTCGCCGTTCGCCGCCGACACACCCCTGCCCGGCGCCGTGTCGCGGCCGGAAGCAACCTACGGCTTCCTCGCGCCGTGGGGCTCGACCGCCGCCGTTCGCCTGCTCGCTTCCGCGCTGCGCGAAGGCATCGCCGTGTCCAGCTCGGATTTCGCCTTCACGCATGAAGGCCGTTCCTATCCGGCCGGCACGCTGATCTTTCGCAATTCCGGCACGGACGGGCTTGCCGCAAAAGTGCAGCGTCTCGCTGCCGATACCGGCGCAAGCATCACCGGCATAGACGACAGCTGGATCACGGATGGTCCAAGCTTTGGCAGCACAAGGGTCGTGACCCACCTCACCCCACGCATCGCGCTAGCGTGGGATGCGCCCACGCGGTCAAGCGCGGCGGGCAATCTCCGCTTCGTGATCGAGCGTCAGTTCGGCTACCCCGTGACGCCGATCCGGACGTCCTTCCTGTCCTCGGGCGAACTCTCGCAGTTCGACGTCGTGATCCTGCCCGAGGGCGGCAACTATGGTGGCGTAATGGGTGATGGCGGGGCTGCCCTGCGCGCCTGGATGCAGCGCGGCGGCGTTCTCATCGCGATCGGAGAGGCGGCGCGTTTCGTCTCGGATCCCAAGTCGGAGATGGCTTCCATCCGGCGCGAGACGGCCTTCCGGAAGGACAAGCCCGAAAAGCCCGAAGAAAAGGCGACAGCGCCGGGAACCGAACTCACCACGCGTGACGCCCTCATTGCTGCGGAAACGCCGCTGGAGGAATCGCCTGACGCCTCCCCCGGCGCGCTTGTGAAGGCGACGCCTGATCCCGATCACTGGCTCGCCGCCGGCCTCAAGCCGTCGCTCAACGTGCTGATGTCCGGCAGCGACATCTACACGCCCGCAAGGCGCGATCACGGCGTCAATGTCGTCAGCTTCGCAGGCCCGGACGAACTCGTCGCGTCAGGCTATCTCTGGGAAGAAACGAAACGACAGCTGGCGTTCAAGCCGTTCGTCGTCGTGGAGCCTAAAGGTCGCGGCCAGCTCATCGTGTTCACGCAGAACCCGACCGTGCGGGCCTATCTCGACGGTCTTAACGTCCTCCTCGCCAACGCGATCTTCCGCGGCGCCGCGCATGCGGGTGGGCCGCGGTAAGGTCTGGAGGCGAGTGGCCTCACCCCGCCGGCGTCGCGTCCGTCGCTGCTTTCTTGTGCGCCACGGGCACGCCCGAAACCGCCGTCGCCACGATGTCCTTGCGATCGGGCTCAGGCAGGCGATGGCGCTGCAACAGCCGCGTCATGGCCCACGCGTAGATGCCGGTCGCCGGCATGATGATGGCGATCTTGAACATGATCCACACATTCACGCCGTCCATCGTCATCCCGAGGATGTTGTAGTTGACTCCCTGATGGAAGGTGATGCGGACAAACTCGTTGGCGCCGGCCAGCACGATGAAGAAGATCGCAAAACTCAGGGTCAGCTTGTCCCAGCCCTCGCGCGTGTAGTGGAACGTCTTTTCGAAGATGTACTGGAAGAAGTTCTTCTTCATCACCAGCCCGACGAACAGGAACAGTGCGAAAAGCGCGTTGAAGATGGTGACCTTGATCTGCACCCACATGGCGTCGCCCGTGATCAGCGTCATGATCCCGAACACCACCGTGACGGCCGATGCGATCAGCGGAAAGATCGGCAGGCGTTTCAGCACCATCTGCATCGCGACCATGGCGACAACCGTGCCGATCAGCAGCGCCCAGGTGCCGTCCTCGACCTTGCCCGTGATGCCGTTGACCACGAACATGGCCACCAGCGGCCCAAACTCGCTGGAGATGTTGACGGTCTGCTCCGCATTGAACGGGAAGACTTTTTTGACCCAGCTCATGCGAACCCTCTACGCCACCCCGATGCAGACATCTGATAGGGGGTCCGGCAGGCTTCAAGTCCTATAGAGCGGCAGAACCCGCGTAAATACCGCCGGGGCACCCCGATAAGGCCCCTGACAAGGCAGCGATCAGGTCTTCAGCCTGATCCGGCCCAGATAGTCCCCTTTGCCCAAGGCCACGCCCTTCGCGCGCAACAGGTCATACGCTGTCGTCGCGTGGAAATGCAGGTTCGGCACGGAGAAGGTCAGCAGGAACCCTTCACCCGTGAACTTCATCTGGCGTTCCCCCAGATTGAAAACCACATCCTTCTGCTCGAGCGCGTTGACCTCGTCAGGGGTGTAGCTCTTCAGCTTCTCCAGCGCCTCCGCCACCGCCGCCTGCAGCGCGTCCCAGTCGGCGGTGGGCGTGCCGTAGGGCGGCTTGAACTCGCCGGCTTTCACCCCCTCCACCGCACCAACCGAATGCCCGATCACCGCCTGCACCTGGTAGCGGAAAGGGAGCATGTTCGGAATGATCCGCGACTCCAGCACACTGGTCAGGTCAATGCCGGTCTCTTCGCAATGCACCCGACCACGCTTCAGCAGGTGGCCCAGCGCACCCATCGTCTGGATGAACCCTGCAACCGTTGCGTCGTAAAGCGTGATGGCCATCGAAGTTTCCCCCAAACCTTATCTAATGTGGGTCCTGCGCCCAAACTATGGCTCGACGTGTCCGCTTGCCAACCCGCAAACGAAAAGAGCCGCGCTGTCCTCCAGCGCGGCTCTTGATCTTCACCAGTCTTCGGCTAGCGCGTGGGCTTGCCGGACGTCTTTTCCTTTGCGCGCTCCAGTTCGCGCGCGCCAGCGAGGATGCCAAGCATGCCGTGATTACCTTCATGGCAGGCATACTCGTACAGCGCAGGTGACGGATAGAAGCTCAGCTCGGCTTTCCACGGCTGCGTGTACGTCTCGGGATCGTTGACCTCGAACGCGTAGAAGATGTCCTCCTTGCCCGTCCGCGTCAGGCGTTCCGTAACGACGCCGTTCGGCGACAGCTGGACGGACATGTCATCCGCCTGCAGCGGATTCACGTTGCGGGTTTCCATCACGAACGTGTCGCCTTCCCACCAGCCGACCGTGTCCCCGAGCCATGGCTTGATCGCGTTCGGGCGATGGCCCTTACGCGCCTCGTCCGCCGACCTGAAGATCGGCACGATGCGCGCGTCGTGCGCCATCTCGACCAGGATCATCATGTGCTCGAGCGTCTGCACAAACTGGTAGTTATTGTTGTACAGCACGCTCAGCATGCCCGGCCCGCCCGTCTGGCCGAAGCCGATCAGGCAGCGCTCGGACAGCGTTGGTTCTTCAGGACCCTCATACGGCGCGTTGCCCGTCATGTAGGTCTGGAAGCCCTTCATCTGCTTCTGCATGATAGCGGCCGGATTCTTGTACGGCAGCTGCCCGTTGGCCGGCTCGATGATGTTCGACGTGCGCCACTCGCCCTTCACCTTCGCCAGCTTTTCGCCCGGCGCGACCCAGAACCCGTCATAGCCCTTGAGGCCGAAGTCCGCTCCACCCTTTTCCGGCGCGCCTTTGTTTGGGTCTGAATAGTTGGCGCGGAATTCCGGATCGTCCGCCGCAATGCCCGCCAGACCCGTCTTGGCAATGAGCGCCTGAGCTTCCGCATCATTGACCGCCAGCTTGGCCACGCCCTGAGCGCGCGACAGCGGCGTCAGCGAGGCATTGGTCCAGATGCCGGTTAGGTCAGGCTTGCCGTCCGCGGCGCGGGGAACCTGCGCCATGGCGGGCGACGCCAAGGCGAGAGCAAGTGCGATAAGAACCGGTCCGGCCATCCGCATGAAACGTCTCCTGTCATCGACACGTCAACTCCGTGACGCTGTCCGCCGGGGGAACTTACTCCTTATCGGCCATTACGGAAGCCTTCCTTGACGGGCAAAGACTGATTCTGTGGACCTTCCGAATTGCTGATTTGATCAACCTTTTTCATTGGTCACTTGAAACGGAGCCCGTTTTTGCGGCATCTGCAGCTAAGCTTTGCGGCAACGGCCGCATAGGAGAGCACCATGACAATTCGAATTCTCAAGCTTGCCGGCGCGTCCGCGCTGGCGCTCGCGCTTGTCGCCGCTTGCGGCAATGAAACGCCCGTCCCGGAAATTCCCGAGCCGGAAGTGGTTGCCGAACCCGCCCCGCCGATCGCGCCTGACTACGCCTCGTTCGTCTCGGCCCCCGGCCGTATCGATGGAGATTCCGCGAAGGACGCCTCGCGCAAGCCCGCCGAAGTCATGGCCTTCTCGAAAGTCATGACCGGCGCCACCGTGCTCGAACTGGAAGCCGGCGCGGGTTACTACACCGAGCTCCTGTCCCGCGCCGTCGGCCCGACCGGCAAGGTCATCATGCAGGCGCCGAAGGAATTCGAAGGCTTCTACAAGGACGCCCTCGCCGCCCGCACCAAGGATGCACGCCTCGCCAACGTGACGGTCTCGTGGACGCCGTTCGACAAGCTCGAAGCGCCTGATGCTTCCGTCGACGTCGTCACCTGGTTCCAGGGCCCGCATGAAATGTGGTGCAAGGCTGCCTGCGGAAACGCCCCCATGGGTGCGCCCGCCGCCGCCTTCGCTGACATCGCACGCGTGCTCAAGCCCGGCGGCTATCTCGTCGTGATGGACCACCACGCCGTGGCCGGTTCACCGGACACGACCGGCAACGACCTGCACCGCATCGACGCCGCGATCGTCAAGCCGATGATCCTGGCCGCCGGCTTCACGCAGGACGAGGAAAGCCAGCTCCTCGCCAATCCGGCCGACGATCACACCAAGGGCGTCTTCGACCCGTCGATCCAGGGCAAGACCGACCAGTGGCTGATCCGTTACAAGAAGAACTAGTCTAGCACTACAGTTGCAGTCTTGTCTTGATGTGGGCTTGTCGGGCTGCGGCTTGATGGGCGCGTCGCCAGGCTGACCATGCGATGATGTGGGCAGGTTCGATGCGGCGATGCGCGAGGCGCGTTGCGATGCGACGGATTTC
>JANOKS010000120.1:0-6788 GCA_031419455.1 Alphaproteobacteria bacterium | reverse complement strand
ACCCAAGAAGGCAGCATCACAGGCGGTGACACCGGCCTGAGTGCGAACACGTGCCCAACTCTCAATTGTCATTCCGGCCGAAGCCCGACCTGCCTCCCGAAGCCAAAGGCGTAGGGAGGAGGGCGCAGAGCCGGAACCCAGGAGCGACACGCACCGGCGCTCGCCGCCCCTGGGTTCCGGGTCTCCGCTGCGCTTCGCCCGGAATGACAGTGGTGAGACAGGCGAGAAGGGGCGGGTGTCCCGCCTAACCCCCGCCCCTTTGCGCCTCGCCCGCATCACGCTAGACCCCGGCGAAACCAGAAGGCCCGTCATGCACGATATCCGCGCCATCCGAGAGAACCGCGACGCCTACGCCGCCGCCCTGTCGCGCCGGCCGGCGGTGGATGGCGCCTCCGAGATCGCAGCCATCATGGCGCTCGACGAAAAAGTCCGCGCCGCCATCCTGCGCAAGCAGGAAGCCGAGCAGGCCCGCAACGCGAAGTCGAAGGAGATCGGCAAGGCCAAGGCCGCAAAGGACGAAGCCCTCGCCCAGACCCTGATGGCCGACGTCGCCGCCGCCAAGCAGACGATCGAAGACGCGGGCAGGCAAGAAGCCGACGCCACGCGCGACCGCGACGATCTCCTTGCACGCCTTCCTAATGTGCCGCTTGAAGATGTGCCGCAAGGCGCCGACGAACACGGCAATGTCGTGCAGCGCACCGTCGGCACGCCACGCCAGTTCAACTACGTCCCGAAGGACCACGCCGATATCGGCGAGAAGATGGGCCTCATGGACTTCGAAGCCGCTGCGCGCATGAGCGGTTCGCGGTTCGTGGTGCTCAAGGGGCAATTGGCGAGGCTGGAGCGCGCGCTCGCGGCGTTCATGCTGGACATCCAGACGGGGGAGAATGGCTATGTCGAGCACGCGACGCCTCTGATCGTAAAAGATCATGCTATGTTCGGGACTGGGCAGCTTCCGAAGTTTGGCGAAGATCTGTTTTTTGGAGTTTCTGGCACTGAACCGATCGTTCGGTTCGTCGATACGGAACGTGATGAGACATCAATCCAAAATTACGTATTCAGTGTGCTTCAATCTCTTAACAATGTTGAAGACGAACGGCCTCTAACCGCGGAGGCAATCTTCGCAAGAATGCGACGGATTTCTATCTCGGATTACTGTCTGCCCGAACGTTCAAGTGATTCAGATTACGTTGCCGATTTCGCAAAACGCGCGGCCGACCGATTGCGCCCGTTCGCATCGTTGACGCCGTCAAACGCGATTCAAATGTTTAAGCTGACTACCACCCGCTTCCCCGGCGAGAACGCCCGCCGCGTTCAATCGAGCATTTCTGACGCCCGTTGGCTCATCCCCACCGCCGAAGTCTCGCTCACCAACATCTACCGCGAGCAGATCGTCGACGGCGACAGCCTGCCCGTTCGCATGACCGCCGCGACGCCGTGCTTCCGCTCGGAAGCGGGCAGTGGCGGACGCGACATCAAGGGCATGATCCGCCAGCACCAGTTCATCAAGGTGGAGCTGGTGTCGATCACGAAGCCGGAAGACTCGGAAGCCGAACACCAGCGCATGACGAAATGCGCTGAAGGCATCCTCGAACGCCTCGGCCTGCCGTATCGCACCGTGCTGCTCTGCACCGGCGACATGGGTTTTGGCGCGCGCAAGACGTATGACCTCGAAGTCTGGCTGCCCTCGCAGAACACGTACCGCGAAATCTCGTCCTGCTCGAACTGCGGCGACTTCCAGGCCCGCCGCATGGATGCGAAGTTCAGGCGAGAGCAGGGCGCGAAGCCGGAATTCGTGCACACGCTGAACGGCTCCGGCCTCGCCGTCGGCCGCACGCTGGTCGCCATCCTCGAGAACTACCAGCGCGAAGATGGCAAGGTTGATGTGCCTGAGGCGTTGCGGCCCTACATGGGCGGGCTGGAGGTGATCGGATAGGAGACGAACGATGGGATTCTCGCTCGCCTGGTTCGCGGCGCAGGGCATCGACCGCGATGACTTTCTCGAACGGCTGGGCTTTACAGACACCGGCGAAATCGACGAGTATTTCGAGCAGGACCATTCCGGCGGCGAGTTGCAGGGCGGCTGGTACATCGTGGTCACCAGCGATCTCGGCCTCCTCGCGCCGGACAAGCTGGCGCAATGGTCCGCCGGCGGCCGGCTCGTTGCCGCTGTCGTGCACGAAGGGTCGATGAATTCGCTCGCCACCGAATGGATGGACGGGCGGCAGGTCTGGTCCGTTTCCCACGACGGCAGCGAAGGCGGAGACCAGCTTGCGGTGGAAGGCCAGCTGCCCGACGTGTTCGAGGAGCTGAAGCACGAGGCCGATGCCGCGCAGATCGAGTCCGCGAAGGAAGGCGGCGGCGTCGATTTCGTCTTCGACATCCCGCTCGATCTCGCCGCCGAAATCACCGGCTTCCGGCATGACGAGATGGGCTTCGACGACGACATCCCGCCCTTCACGGCGCTGGAGCGGACGCACATCACCTGATACGGGGGGCGCATGAGTGATGCGGACCCACGCTTCCAGGCTGCGCGGCTGGTGCTCCAGCTGCGCCAGTCGGGCGTGACGGACCACAATGTCGCCGAGGCGCTGGAGATGACGCCGCGCGACCAGTTCACGCCGCGCCCGTTCGAGGCGGAAGCCTGGGAAAATGTTGAACTGCCGATCGACTGCGGGCAGAGCATGACGCGGCCCGTGACGGTCGGTGTGATGCTGCAGGCGCTAGGCGCCGGGAAGGATCACACCGTCCTCGAGATCGGCTGCGGCACGGGTTACGTCGCCGCCGTGCTCAGCCGCCTCGCGCAGCGGGTCTACAGCATGGACCGCTATCGCACGCTGGTGGACAAGGCCCGCGCCTTGCTCGCGGGTCTGGACATGGCGGCGCGTATCGAGTTGCGCCATGGCGATGGTCTTGCTGGCTGGCCGGAAGCGGCGCCGTTCGACCGGATCCTGCTGACGGGCGCTGTGGAGCGGTTGCCCCGGGCGCTTGCGATGCAACTCGCGTCCGGCGGCGTTGTGGTGATGCCGGTGGAGCGCGAGGGGCAGGGCGTGATCGTGCGGCTTGTCCATCAGCCGGACGGGTCGTTTGCCGAGACTGTCGTCGCCCCGGCCAGTTTTGCGGCCCTAGAGCCCGGAATTGCAAGGGAACTCTGACCGCAGCGCGGTTCAGCTTCCGGTAAGCATGATTGGTGCAGTCTGCCCCGGATTTCCGGAGGACTGATGGCGATCCCGTTCGCCCTGCGCGCCTGCCTGCTTGCCTCCGCCGCCGCGGGGATGACGGCGTGCGCCTCGAATCCCCCGCTGCAGGCTGCCGCCATCGACTATCGCGGCGACGATCCGGAGCGGCCGGTCATTCGCGAAGCGCCGCGGTCGACCGTGCTGGCCGACGTCACGCGTGCGCCCACCGCCGCATCGCCTGCGCCAGCCAAGCCGAGCGATCTGGACCCGTATCAGCGCGTCGCCGATCTCGGCGCATCGACCGGCACATCCGCCGTCGTCGAAGCCCGCAGCCTTGCGCCGGAAGCTGGCGGGCGACCCGGCGGCCCGCGCAAGCTGCCGCGCGACATTCCATCGGCCCGCGCCGTCGAGATACAACGGTCGGACACGCTCTACGACATCTCGCGGCGCTACTCGGTCAACATGCGCGCGCTGATCGAGACCAATGCGCTGGATCCGCCCTATGCGCTCGATGTCGGCGGCACGATCTTCCTGCCGCCGCCCAACATCCATGTCGTCGAAGCGGGTGAGACTCTGTACGCGGTCTCCCGCCGCTACAATGTCGATACGCGTTCGCTCGCGCTGCTGAACGGCATCGCGCGGCCCTTCACGGTGTGGCCAGGCGATGAACTCCTGCTGCCGCCGCTTGCCCGCGACCAGGCCCGCGCGCCGATAAAGCCGGTCACGCTGGCGCCGCCGGCTGCGATTGCTGTCGCCACGGTGCAGACGCCTGTTCTGGCCAAGCCTCCGGCGACAAAACCGCCTGTCGCGAAATCCGCCGCCAAGCCGCTTGCCGCTGCAGATGGACCTGTCTCGCTCGCGGGCACGGCCGCTGCGACCGCGCCGAAACCCGTGCCGAAAGCGCCTGCGGTATTGTCGTCTCCGGTGCAGCAGGCCAAATCCACGCCATCGACCATGACAGGCGAATTCGTCTGGCCGGTCTCCGGCAAGGTGTTGAAGGGGTACGGCCCCGGCTCCGACGGCAGCCGGAATGACGGCATCAACATCGCCGCGAACAAGGGCGCTGATCTCCGCGCCTCCGCGGGCGGCGAGGTGGTGTATGCTGGCAATGAGCTGGCCGGGTTCGGCAACCTGATCCTGATCCGCCATCCGGGTGGTTGGGTCACCGCCTACGCACATTGCGACACAGTGGCTGTGAGTGAAGGCGACCTCGTCCGCCAGGGCCAGGTGATCGGCACGGCCGGCTCGACCGGGAATGCGGGTGTGCCGCAAGTGCATTTCGAGCTGCGCAAAGGCAAGGAGCCGGTCGATCCAACCCGTCACCTGCCGCCGCTGCAGGGCTAGCCAGCCACAGGTCGGGCAAAAATACCGCACATTGCCAAGGGGGGCGCTCCCGATATAGTCCGCCCGCTTCAGCCTCCCCATATCCGCGGGAGCGCGCAGAGATTCCCACGGAGACCCGATGCTGCCGATCCCGATGTTCTTCCAGCAAGCCGCCCCCGCTGCTGCGGCTCCTGGCGGCGGCGACATGCTGATGAGCCTCATGCTGCCGATCGGCATGATCGTGATCTTCTACTTCCTGCTCATCCGGCCTCAGAACCAGCGCATGAAGAAGCACCGCGCCATGATCGCCGCGGTCAAGAAGGGCGACACCGTCATTACCCAGGGCGGCATCATCGGCCGCGTCTTCAAGCTGAGCGACGACGAAGTCACGATCGACACGGGCGAGGGCGGCAAGCTCCGCATCGTGCGCAGCATGATCGTCGATGTGAAGAACAAGCCCGATCAGGCCCCGGCCAACGACGTCAAGGAAGGCTGATCCTTCCATGCTGCTGCGCTTTCCGCCCTGGAAGGTGGCTCTCGTCCTCGCGACGCTGATCCTCGGCCTTCTGCTGACAATGCCGAACCTGCTGACTGAAAAGCAGCGCGAGGACTATTTCAGCTGGTGGCCGACCCAGCCGCTGAAGCTGGGTCTCGACCTGAAAGGCGGCGCCTCGATCTCGCTGGAGATCCCGGAAGCTGACCTGCGCACGAACGAGCTGCGCGAGGTCAACCGGATCGTCGGCGAGAAACTGCGCCAGACGCCGCTGATCCCGGTACGGGAACGCAATCCGCAAGGCGATTCCATCATCGTCCGCGTATCGAACGCCGCCGACACCCAGCGGGCGCTGGATCGGCTGAAGACGATGGGCGGGCCGGAAGTCTACACGATCTCCCAGCGCGCCGACGGCGCAATCGAGGTCAAGTTCACCGAAGCACGGTTCGGCGAGCTTATGGAGCGTGCGGTACAAGCCTCGCGCCAGGCGATCCAGCGACGCGCAGACAATACGGGACTGGTCGAGCCGAACATCGTCCAGCAAGGCGAAAATCGCGTTCTGATTGAGGTTCCGGGCCTCACCCAGGCACGCGTGAACGAACTCGTCGACCTGCTCACGCAGGCTGGCGTGCTGACGTTCAACATGGTCGATGAGCAGGCTGATCCGAGCCAGTACCAGATCGGCGTGCCGCGCAACAACCGCATCGCCTTGCCGAACGATAGCCTCGGCGGCGCGCCTCAAGTGGTCATGCTCGACCCGATCATCTCGGGCAACGATCTGTCGGGTGCGCAACAGAGCTACGACCAGTACAACGCGCCGAACATCTCGTTCCAGCTGCATGGCCAAGGCGCCCAGAAGTTCGGAAAGGCGACGTCGGCCAATGTCGGCAGGCCCTTCGCCATCGTCCTGGATAACAGGATCATCTCGGCCCCGACGATCAACTCGCCGATCATGACCGGTTCGGGCCAGATCACTGGCACGTTCACGATGCAGGAAGCCAATGACCTCGCCGTCGTGCTCGAATCCGGCCAATTGCCGGCGAAGCTCGTGGTGGTGGAACGCCGCGTCGTCGATCCCAGCCTCGGCGCGGATTCGATCCAGGCCGGCGTCATGGCGTCCATTGTCGGCGTGATCCTGGTCGCGATCTTCATGATCGCGACCTACGGCCTGCTTGGCGTGTTTGCGGTCCTCGCGCTGATCTGCAACCTCTGGATGATGATCGGCGTGCTGTCGGGCTTCGGGGCGACGCTGACGCTGCCGGGCATCGCCGGCATCCTGCTCACCATGGGCATGGCGGTTGATTACAACGTGCTGATCTTCGAGCGGATTCGCGAGGAGAAGCGGGCGGGGCGGTCGCCGATAACGTCGGTGGAAGCCGGTTATGAGATGGCGATGGCGACCATCGTCGACGCCAACGTCACCCACCTTGTGGCCGCGCTCGTCATGTTCAACCTGGGCGAGGGGCCGGTCCGCGGCTTCGCGCTGACGCTGGCCATCGGCGTTCTCACCTCGATCTTCACGGCGGTCATCGTCGCCCGCTGGATCATGTCGATCTGGCTCCGCTCCGCCAGGCCGAAGTGGATACCCATATAAGATGGCAGTCGGCATTAGGCAGTAGGCAATAGTCCTGAGACGCATGCGCCGTTCGACTGCCTAGAGCGGGATCGCTTTAGGCAGAATCTGGATTCCCAAAGGTTGCGAACGCTGATTCATGATGTTTGCCGGCAAGGAGGCCGGGCATCATGGCTGGACCCTTGTCGATGGATCTGCGTGAGCGTGCGATGGCGCGTCT
>JANOKS010000119.1:0-2277 GCA_031419455.1 Alphaproteobacteria bacterium | reverse complement strand
TGTCGACGATGAGTTCACCGTCGCGTTCACCCCAGAGGGCATCGACAGGCTCATCGAGCTCATCCCAAAATACAAAAAGCCGAATTAGCCCTCATGCCCCGCCTCGGCGTTCTTGGCCGCGGCCTTCACCGCATGCGTACGATTTGCAGCGTCACATGATCAGCCGGCCGACGCTCCGGGTCTTTCGGGCACGGGCGGACTCTGTCTGGGCGAGGGCGGTCGCTTCACCGGAATCCCGCGTCCTGCAAGAGATTTTGTGTTGCGGACTTAACGTGACAGCTCCGTTCCGGCCTCTGGCTTCCCATAGATCGGAAACACATCTCGCTGCAGGCAACGCTCCTTCGATACTGGAGCGGCAACCCGCCATTCGTTGAAACACGCCAGGTGCGGTTGCCATCCGTCGCATAGCTTCCGAATGCGCGCCAGCGTCTGCTCCTGATACGTCTTCGGCCGCACGGTAATCAAGACGACCGCATGGGCGCGCAGGTACGGAAGCATCCACTGGCGGTAGCTCTCCAGTCCGACGTTGTAGACGGCCGGCAGTCGGTGCGCCTCCTTCGTGTTTTCAACGAACGTGTAGTTCAGGTCGAGGAGAATAACCTGCGGCGGGGCTTGCATCGGCGAACTTGTAGATTGGCCTGAAGGTCTTCTCACTGCAGGTCGGCTCCCTTAGCCTTCGATCCTCGCACGCCCCACTCCCACAAGCCGTCTTCCTTCAATGATGTCTGCCAGCCCTTCCACATCAGGTGCGGTTTCCAGAAAGATGCATTGCCGTAATTGACGGCGGACCTCCACTTAGCGCGCACGTCATCCGGCAGCAGCTTAGAAGCGGCTTCGGTCCCAAGCCACCGGCTCGCGCCATGGAAAAGCAAGAACGCCGGTCCCTTTTCGTGAGCAAGGGCGCCGGCGTGACCGATAGAGACATCGCTGAACTGGTTGCTAAGCTTACCTAGACCAACGAAGGGCCGCTTGGTTTGTCTGAGCACGCGTTCCAGCCTTGCGTATGGGACCGCGCCAAATGCAGGTTGCTTTTTCTTGTCGCGCCGTTCCTGGCCCTTGTCATACAAACGCAAAAAGGGCGGCTCTTTGCCTCTCGCGTTTCGCTCTTGAAGCCGGGAAACGGTCTGGACGCGTCCCGTGCGCCCAAACCATGCACTCCACTTGTCTCCTTCTTCTACACGCAGAATGGCGTCCGGAACCTCCAGGTTGATGATATCGACCGCCACATCCATGGTGGGGACCTTGGCGCCGGCCAGCCAGCGATCCATGACGAACTCGCAGCTAAACGGAGCTGTCAGGTTAATCGCGAATACTGGTCAAGTGAATTCTATGGTCGGTCAACTCCAACTGATTTCGTTTCCTCTTTCGGCGTCGCTATCGGATCGCCTGAACATGAAACTGGCCTCTACTTCGCTAACTTGACAGCGCCGGCGCCGGCGCCAAGCATCTTCGGAGGATGACCATGGATAAGTATGCCGGGATCGATGTGTCTTTGGAAGTGAGCCACGTGTGCGTTGTCGATGGGAAGGCAAGATACTGAAGGAGGCAAAGGTCGCCAGTGAGCCAGACGCACTGATCGACTGGTTTGCATCCTATGGTGCGCCAATGGCTCGGATCGGGCTGGAGGCTGGCCCGCTGTCGCAGTGGCTTTACGCCGGGATGAAGACAGCCGGCCTGGCGGTGGAGCTACTTGAGACCCGCCATGTGCGCGATGCGTTCAAGTCGATGCCGGTGAAGACCGATCGCAAGGACGCCCGCGGCATCGCCCAGCTGATGCGTGTGGGTTGGTTCAGACCCGTCTATTGCAAGTCGCTGCCCGCCCAGGAGGTGCGGACGCTCCTGGCGGCGAGGAAGCTGCTGCAGACCAAGCGCATCGACGTTGAGATGAGCATCCGCGGCCTCCTGCGCGGTTATGGTCTCAAGGTTGGCCCAACCACGCCTAGGACTTTCGAAGGCCGCGTTGAGGAGCTCGCAGCTGGCCACGACACGCTGAGCCTGATCGCCTCGGCGCTATTGAAGGCTCGCGCCGTTCTCGAGCAGGAGTTCAAGGGCCTGGAGAAGCGGATCTTAGCTCATGCCCGCGAAGACGCCCGCGTCAAACGTCTGATGACGACGCCAGGAGTTGGCGCGATCGTCTCGCGGCATGCGCGTACTCCGTGCACGCTCGGAATCTGCCTGGAGCAGGGCGGTTGCGTGACGGCCGGAGGCGCGTCCATTGGCCAGCAAAACCTCGCTCAGTTAAATTGACAATGCTGCGCGACGACATTCACGCCTGAA